>CADEEK010000057.1 GCA_902826325.1 uncultured Sphingomonadales bacterium | reverse complement strand
CCAAGGCACCTTATGACGTCATCGTGCTGTCGGGCTCGGTGCCACTCCTGGCGCAATCGCTGTTCGACCAGCTGGCCCCGGCGGGACGGCGGTTCATTTTCTCCCGCGAACCGTCGCGGGCAGGCGGTAGCGCGCATCCTCCAGCGCGACCTCGATCGCATCTTTGTCGATCACCGATACCGCGGCGGCAATCGCGCCATCGGCGGCGATCACGCCACGCCCGTCGGTGGTGACGCGCAGCCGGTGGAACCCGCCATCGGGGTGGCGGATGGTCAGGATCAGGCCATCCTGCGTCTGCTGCCGCTCGATCGTGCAGACCAGGGTGAAATCGCCCTTGCCGCCGATCGCGCAGGGGATGCGCCCCTCGGCGGCGGCGCGTGCCTCCTCGCCCCGCTTGATCGCGGCGACGTCGGCCTTGGTCTCGACCTTGTCCTTGCAGGCGGCGAGCGTCAGCAGCGCCACCGCCGCGATCGCGCTAGATGTCCGCGTAAACATGCGTTTCCGATTTGGCCCCGGGATGCGTCACCGCACCCTTATAGGCGGGACCGACATTGCGCGCATAGCGCCACAATGCACCGGATTGATAATCATTGACGCGGGGCTGCCAGCGGGCGCGGCGATCGGCCAGCACGGCTTCGTCGACCAGCAGGTCGATGCTGCCCTGTTCGGCATCGATGCGGATCATATCGCCATCCTCGACCAGCGCGATCGGCCCGCCCTCGGCCGCTTCCGGCCCGACATGGCCGATACAGAAGCCGCGCGTGCCGCCGGAAAAGCGGCCATCGGTGATCAGTGCGACCTGTTCGCCCATGCCCAGGCCATAGAGCGCGGCGGTGGTCGACAGCATTTCGCGCATGCCGGGGCCGCCCTTTGGCCCCTCATAACGGATGACAATCACCTCGCCCTCGCGGATCGCGCGCGCCTCGACCGCGGCAAAGGCGTCCTCTTCGCAATCGAAACAGCGCGCCGGTCCCTCGAACACCAGCCGCTGCATCCCCGCGACCTTCACGATCGCGCCATCGGGTGCCAGCGTGCCGCGCAGGCCGACCACGCCGCCGGTCGGCGTGATCGGCGTCTTGACGTCATAGATCACCTTCTGATCGGGATTCCACGTCACCTGGTCGATATTCTCGCCCAGCGTCCGGCCCGTCACGGTCATGCAATCGCCGTAAAGCAGGTCGTTGGCCAGCATCGTCTTCATCAGCATGTAAACGCCGCCCGCCTCATACATGTCCTTGGCGACATATTTACCACCGGGTTTCAGGTCCGCGATGTAAGGCGTTGTCTTGAATATCTCGGCCACGTCGAACAGGTCGAACTCGATCCCCGCCTCGCTCGCCATGGCGGGCAGGTGCAGCGCGCCGTTGGTCGACCCGCCGGTGGCGGCGACGATGCGCGCGGCGTTGACGAACGCTTCGCGCGTGCAGATGTCGCGCGGGCGGATATTCTTCTCCAGCAACTCCATCACCTGATAGCCCGCCGCGACCGCGATCTGCTCACGGCTGCTATAGGGGGCGGGCACCATGTTGCTGTTGGGCAGTGACAGGCCGATCGCCTCGCCCACGCACGCCATGGTGTTGGCGGTGAATTGTCCCCCGCACGCGCCATGGCCGGGACAGGCGACTTTTTCCAGCGCCTGCACCTCGCTGATCGGACAGGTGCCGGCGGCGAACTTGCCGACCATTTCGAACACATCGACGACAGTGACGTCGCGCTCCTCGTAACGGCCGGGCAGGATCGACCCGCCATAGACAAAGATCGACGGGATATTGAGCCGCAGCATCGCCATCATCATGCCCGGCAGCGACTTGTCGCACCCGGCAAAGCCGACCAGCGCGTCATAGCAATGGCCGCGCACCGACAATTCGACCGAATCCGCAATGACCTCGCGGCTGACCAGTGAGGATTTCATCCCCTGATGCCCCATGGCGATGCCGTCGGTGACGGTGATCGTGTTGAACCGGCGCGGCATCCCGCCATTGTCGATCACGCCCTTGCGCGCGGCATCGGCCTGCATGTCGAGCGTGGTGTTGCACGGCGCGCTGTCATTGCCCGCACTCGCCAGTGCGACGAACGGCTTGGCGATGTCCGCCTCATCAATGCCCATCGCATAATAATAGCTGCGGTGCGGGGCGCGTTCGGGGCCGACGGAGACGTGGCGCGAAGGCAGGCGGGATTTGTCGAAACGGTTGGTCATGCCCCGCCTATGACGCCGCAGCGCGCCCCTTCGCAAGCCGATCGCGCACGTCTGTTACCATATCGGCGATTATTTTGGCCCAATGTGTCACGCCTGCATCGTTGTTGATCAGGTCGTTGCGCACTTCGACCGCCAGATAGGGGATGCCATTGGCCTCGCCATGCCGGTTGAGCGTCGCGTTGAGCAGCCGCCCGGAATAGGGTTCATTATCCCCGGTTTCGATTCCCGCCGCCCGCAATGCGTCGATCGCCAGCCGTGCCGCGCGCGTGTCGCGATTATAGAGGATGCCGACCTGCCAGGGCCGGTCCGGTCCGCGATCGGTTTCAAGCCGGAGGGTGAAGCTGTGGATCGACAGCAGCAGACGCGGTCGGCTGGCGCGGATCGCGGCGGCGATCGCGGCATGATATGGCCCGTGAAACCGTGCGATGCGATCGCCGCGGTCTGCGCCTTCATTGCCCGGGATCGCATGCCCGTCGCTGACCGTCGGGATCAGGCCGATATGGTCCGGCTCGCGATGCAGGTCGATCACCAGCCGCGATACCGTGGCCAGGATCGCGGGCGCGCTCAACCGCTCGGCCAGCGCCTCGGACAGCGGCTGGGCGCCGATATCGACCGCGATATGCTTGTCGAGCAGGTCGGGCGCGATGCCAAGGTCGATATCGTCCGGCACGGCGCTGGACGCATGGTCGCACAGGATCAGCAGGTCGCCCGGTCCGTCGATCCGACGCGCGACTGTCATCGCCTGCCCTCCAGAAACGCGGTCAGCCGCGCGGCAAATTCGCGCGATCCAAAAGCGGCGTCGAACGTTTCGTCATGGCCCGACGCCAGCGGATCGCGCAGCGCCGCCTTGAGCGCGCGCACGGCATCCGGCGCGTTGGCGGCGATCGCGGCCGCGAGCTTCTCGGCGACCGGCATCGCCTTGTCGGCGCGTTGTTGTACCAGCCCAATGCGCAGCGCACGCTCGGCATCGACGGGCGCGCCGCTGAACAGCATCCGCGCCGCCTGCCCCGTCCCGATTCGTGCCTTCAGCCGGGCGACGTCACGCGCGGGATAGGACAGGCCGAGCTTCGCCGGGGTCGTGGCAAAAGCGGCGCCGTCCCCGGCCACGACGATGTCGCATGCCAGGATCAGCGCGACGGCGGCGCCGAAACAGCCGGCGTCGACCGCAGCCACCACCGGTATCGGCAGTGCTGCGATGCGTTCGACCCCGGCGGCCATCGCTTCGCGAAATCGCGGGCGCAGCGACGGATCGGCGATCAGCGCCGCGAACTCGGTCAAATCGGCCCCGGCGGAAAAAATCCCCGGCATCGCCGAATGCAGCAGGACGACGCGCGCATCCGACGCGGCGATATCGTCCGCGGCCTGTGCCAGCGCCTGCCACGCGGCGATCGGGATCGCGTTGCGCGCCCCGCCCCGGTCGAGGGTCAGAACCGCGATCTGTTCGTGAAGCTGCCAGCGGATCATCGGTCGGTCCGCGATCGGGGATGGCGCCCGTCCGCCGCACTGGGCGGCAGGAACGGGGACCATCCGCGGACGTTTCGCTCCCGGCGCCTGATCCGCATCGAAACTACAGCAAGCATCGGGCCAAGCACGGATTCGCGTTGTTGCGGGCCGGTGGCGACGACGGGGCATCCCATATCGGCACAGCGACCTGTCACGACAGCACCGTTTCGAGACACCAATAGCCCGGTTGATCCCCCGCCAGCCGCCCTGCCGCCGCCTGACGTTGCCCGACGCTATCGAACAGGCCGAAACAGGTCGCGCCGGACCCCGACATGCGCGCGAGCATACATCCCGGTTGCGCCGCGAGCCATTCGACCAGCGTCGCGATTGCGGGCGCCAGACGACAGGCGGGTTCGAACAGGTCGTTGCGCCCCGCGCGCGCACGATCGATCAGCGTGCCGTCGTCGGACAGCGCGCCGCGATCGACGCGGTCCCAATTGGCAAACACCTGCGCCGTCGACACCGCGATACCCGGATTGACCAGCAGGACCGGCACGCCGCTCGCGCCGTCGATCGGGACCAGCCGCTCGCCGCGCCCGGTGCCGAGTGCGGTGCGGTTGAACAGGCAGGCCGGAACGTCCGCCCCCAGCGCATCGGCAATGGCGAACAGCCGCGGATCGTCGAGCGCAATGCCATGCCGGCGGGCGAGCAGGCGCAGCATCGCCGCCGCGTCCGCCGATCCCCCGCCCAGGCCCGATGCGACCGGCAGCTGCTTGTCGAGCGTGATCCGCCCCGTCACCGCCGCATCGAACGTCGCCGCAAAAGCGTCCGCCGCGCGCGTGACGAGATTATTGCCCTCCCCCGACAGCGCATCGGCGAACGGCCCGGTCACGGCAAAGCCCGCCCCGTCATCGGTCAGGGTCACGCAATCGCCATCGGCGACAAAGGCGAACAGCGTTTCCAGATCGTGATAGCCGTCCGCCCGCCGCCGCCGGACATGGAGCGCGAGGTTGAGCTTGGCCGGGGCGGGTTCGATCAGGATCAGTTTGCCGCCGCCCGCAGCTTCAGCCCGTTGGCAAGCTTGCCCTGCAACCGCGCCTGTTCGTCGGCATCGGCATAGATCGCGGCGGCGCGCCAGGCATAACGTGCCTCGAACCGCCGCCCCGCGCGCCAATAGGCATCGCCCAGATGCTCGTTGATCGTCACGCTCGACGGTTCGGCCTGCGCCGCCTTTTCCAGCAGCGGCAGCGCCCGCGCCACATCGCCCCGCTTGAAATAGACCCAGCCGAGCGAATCGGTGATCGCCGCGTCATCCGGACGCAACCGGCTGGCCCGTTCCAGCAGCCCTTCGGCCTCGTCCAGCATGATGCCGCGATCGGCCAGCGAATAGCCGAGATAGTTGAGCGCGACCGCCTGTTGCGGCGCCAGTTCGACCGCCTTGCGCAGATGCGGCAGCGCCGCGTCCCATTGCCCCGCGCGTTCGAGCGCGCCGCCCAGCTGCAGATGCTGAACCCAGGTCGCATCATCGCCCGCCGCCGCAAGTCCCTGCGCATAGATTTCGGCGGCCTGCGCATAATCCCCGGCATCGGACAACAGATCGGCATAGCGTTGCCGGTCGGCGGTGCTGGCATCGGGGCGTCCGGCCAGACTCGCCGCCAGCGTCGCCGCCGCCGCCTGGTCGCCGCGCTTGCGGCGCAGGTCGATCCGCGCGGCCAGCGCCGCTTCGTGAAACGGGCTGTCCTGGTCGATCTCGTCCAGCGTCACCTGCGCGCGCTCGAACGCCTGCTCGCCCGCCAGCGCCTCGGCCAGCAGCAATCGCGCGCGATCATCGCCAGGATCGAGCGACAGCGCCGCGCGGGTCAACAGGATCGTCAGCAACTGCGTCTGTTGCCCGCCCAGATCCGCCGCCAGCCGGGTGAAGATGCGCGCGGCGCCAAATGCCGCGCCCGGGCGCGGCGCGCGCACCAGATTGCCGCGCAGCGCCGTCATCACCGGATCGTCCCCCGCCAGCAACGTCAGCGCCAGCGACCGCTTGCCCCGCGCCGCCAGCAACGTCGCCGCGTTCCAGCGCAGGTCGAGGCTGCTGCCATCCGCCGCGATCGCGACGCGCAATGCGGCAATCGCCTCGTCGGTCTGGCGGGTCGCGATCAGCAACAGCGCGCGATGTTCGGCGATGTAACGGCGGCTCAGTCCGCCGCCTTCGGCACGGTCGAGCAGCGCGATCGCATCCTCGCGCCGGTCATAGGCGACCCAGGCGCGGATCACCGGGATCAGGAAATCGAGCGGCCCGGATTCGATCCGGGTCAGCGCCGCCTCCAGCGCCCCGGCATTCTTGCTGCGGATCGCATCGGCCAGGTCGAGGATCGCGACATCGGCGGGCGCGACGCCCGAACGGGTCATCACGGCGGCGGCGCGGCGGGCCAGCGCCATGTCGCCCGATGCCAGCGCGTTGCGATAGGCGCGCAGGGCGATCACCTCATCATCCGGCGCCGCCGCCAGCGCCGCGGCATAGCCCGCCGCCGCCGCATCGACCTCCCCCTCCGCCGCAGCGGCGCGGGCCTTTACATAGGCCCCGGCATCGGCATGGGCGGCGACCGGCAGCGCCAGCGTCAGCGCGGCCAGCGAAACGGCAAGATGCTTACATATTGGGATAATTCGGCCCTCCGCCGCCTTCGGGAACGACCCAGTTGATATTCTGCGTCGGGTCCTTGATGTCACAGGTCTTGCAGTGGACGCAATTCTGCGCGTTGATAACGAAACGCGGGTCGCCTTCTTCCTCGCCGACAATCTCATAGACGCCCGCCGGACAATAACGCTGCGCCGGTTCGTCGAACATCGGCAGGTCGTATGCGACGGGAATGTCCGGGTCCTTCAGCGTCAGGTGGACCGGCTGATCCTCTTCATGGTTGGTGTTCGACAGGAATACCGAGGTCAGGCGATCGAACGTCAGCACGCCGTCGGGCTTGGGATAATCGATCGGCTGGACCAGATCCTTGCGCCACAGGCTTTCGTGATCGGGCTTGTGCCCCATGGTGAAGGGCATTTTGACGCCCCAGCTTTCGAGGAACATGGTGACGTTCGCCAGACCCGATCCGATCAGGTCGCCGAATTTCTTGACCAGCGGCACGACGTTGCGGACGACGCTCAATTCCTTGTGCAGCCAGCTTGCCTCGAACGCCTGCGGGTAGGCGGTCAGTTCGTCGCCCGACCGGTCGGCCTGCACCGCCGCGAATGCCGCTTCGGCGGCCAACATCCCGCTCTTCATCGCGCCATGCGTGCCCTTGATCCGCGGCACGTTCAAAAACCCCGCGCTGTCGCCGATCAGCGCGCCACCGGGAAAGACCAGGCGCGGGATCGCCTGCAACCCGCCGTCGCTGATCGCCCGCGCGCCATAGGAGACGCGCTTGCCACCCTTCAGCATCTCGGCGATCGCCGGATGCGTTTTCCACCGCTGCATTTCCTGAAACGGCGACAGATAGGGGTTGCTGTAGTTGAGCCAGGTGACGAACCCCAGCGCCACCTGACCATTGGCCTGATGATAGAGGAAGCCGCCGCCATTCGACCCTTCGGTCTCCGACAGCGGCCATCCCTGCGTATGGATCACCCGTCCCGGTTCATGCCGTTCAGGCGCGATATCCCACAATTCCTTGACGCCCAGCCCAAAGATCTGCGGCTCGCAGTCCTTCGCCAGATCGAACTGGCGGATCAGCTGTTTCGACAGATGGCCGCGCACCCCTTCGCCGAAAAACGTGTATTTCGCGTGGAGTTCCAGCCCCGGCTGATAATCGGGCTTATGCGTGCCATCGCGCGCCACGCCCATATCGCCGGTCGCGACGCCCTTGACCGACCCGTCCTCGTTGAACAGCAGTTCGGCGGCGGCGAACCCCGGAAAAATCTCGACACCCAGCCCCTCGGCCTGTTCGGCGAGCCAGCGGCACAGGCTGCCCAGGCTCCCGGTATAGGTGCCCTTGTTGTGCATGAACCCCGGTGTGATGAAATGCGGCACGTTCCATTTGCCGGTGCGCGACAGCATCCAGTGCTGATTGTCCGTCACCGGCACCTGCGCCAGCGGACAGCCCATGTCGCGCCATTGCGGCAGCAGTTCGTCGAGCGATCGCGGATCGATCACCGCGCCCGACAGGATGTGCGCGCCGACCTCCGACCCTTTTTCGAGGATGCACACGCTGATCTCGCCACCGGCCTGCGCCGCCAGCTGTTTCAGCCGGATCGCCGCCGCCAGACCCGCCGGACCCGCGCCGACGATCACCACGTCATAGGGCATCGACTCGCGTTCGCTCACTTCCCGTCTCCTTCACGGATGCGCTGACCAGCACTCGTCGCATGCCGGGCGCATCCTGTCTCGCCACCGATGAAGGCAGATTGACCGTGGCGTCAAGGCATGACTCCATGCATGACATGGGCATGGACGGGGCAATGGACTGGCGGGAGGCGGCGGCAAGCGCGCTCGATTGGTGGCGTGAGGCCGGGGTGGATGTGGTCGTGGCGGACGCGCCGCGCGACTGGACGCAGCGCGATGAGGCGCAGGGCGCGTCGAACGCCGGGCCGCAAGCCGCCGATTCCGCTGCGCCGGCCGAAGCCGAAGCGGAAATGCCGCTGCCCGCGACGCTCGAAGGCTTTGTCGACTGGCGGTTCGGGTCCGGCGCGCCAGAGGCCGATTGGGGCGAACCGGTGCTGTCGCCAAGCGGCAACCCGAACGCCGCGCTGATGGTCCTGACCGACCTGCCCGAAGCGGGCGACGGTGCGGCGGGAACGCTGCTCGGCGGCGATGCCGGACGGTTGTTCGACCGGATGCTGGCGGCGATCGGTGAGGATCGCGAGAGCATCTACCTCGCCCCGCTATGCGCCGCCCGGCCGATCACCGGGCAAATCCCGCGTGAGGCCGAGGCGCTGCTTGCGCGGCTGGCGCTGCACCACATCGCCCTGGCCGCGCCGCAACGGCTGTTGTTGCTCGGCCAAGCGGTGAGCCGTGCCATAGTCGGGTCGGATTCAGGCGCGGTGCGTGGATGTTTACAGCCACTTAACTATCCGGGGGGACAATCACAGGCCGTTGCAAGTTTTCAGCCGCGCTTCCTGCTGAACCGACCGGCGGCCAAGGCGGATGCGTGGAAGGACCTGCAGTTGCTTATCGGGGGGCAGACAGTTTGAACATGCGCGTTATCATTGCCGCCCTGGCCCTGGCCGTTCCCGCATTGGCGCAGGCGAGCGAGGATCGCCCGGTCGATCGCCGCACCGCCAGCGAGGCGATGGAGGGCGTTCCCGCCCAGCTCGATGCCAGGGAACGCAGCGGCTATCGCGCCGCCTTTGCCGCGATCCGCGACGGGCGCTGGACCGACGCCCAGATTTCGCTCGATTCGATGCGTGCGGGGCCGCTGCACGCGATCGCCCGCGCCGAACTCTATCTGGCCAAGGGATCGCCCCGCGTCGAGCTGCCGCAATTGCTCGCGTTGCTCGGCGAAGCGCCCGAACTGCCCCAGGCCGAACAGCTGGCGCGGCTGGCGAAGCTGCGCGGTGGCGTCGACCTGCCCACCCTGCCCTCCGCCCAGCGGATGATCTGGTATGATGCCGCGCCGACCCGGGTGCGCGCGCGTTCGATCCGGTCCGACGCGGCGGCGGCCCAGATTGCGGCGGCGATGGTCCCGCTGATCAAGGCCGATGATGCGGCGGGCGCCGAAGCGCTGGTCGAAGGTCAGGCGGGCGAACTGACCGACGATGCGCTGACCGAATGGCGGCAAAAGGTCGCCTGGATCTATTACACGATCGGCCGCGATGCCGATGCCCGTCGCGTCGCCGCACTGGCGCAGCGCGGCAGCGGCGAATTCGCCGCGCTGGCCGATTGGGTGCAGGGGCTGGCGGCGTGGCGGCAACAGGATTGCGCGACGGCGCAAACGGCCTTCGCCGCGGTCGCGCAACGCGCGGCGGACACCGAAAAACGCTCGGCGGGCCTGTATTGGGCATCGCGCGCCGATATGGCCTGTGGCCGCCCTGATCTGGTCGGCCAGCGGCTGCGCAGCGCGGCCCAGCATGGCGAGACCTTTTACGGTCTGCTCGCGCGACAGGCATTGGGGATCAGGGAAGTGCCGAGCAAGGCCGAACGCTTCGTCGCCGCCGACTGGCGTGCGATCGAACGCCGCCCGAATGTCCGCGTCGCCGCCGCGCTGGCCGAAATCGGCGAGGATGCGCTGGCCTCGGAAGTCATCAAGCATCAGGCGCGGATCGGCGATGCCGACGAACATGCCTCGCTCACCCGGCTCGCCGGACGGCTCGCCTTGCCCGCGACGCAATTGTGGCTGACGCATAACTGCCCGCCCGGCGCCCGCCCGATCAGCGAGGCGCGCTATCCCACGCCCGACTGGACCCCCGATGGCGGCTGGCGCGTCGACAAGTCACTGGTATTCGCCCACACGCTGCAGGAATCGAAGTTCAACCCGACGATCCAGAGCCCCGCCGGCGCCTATGGCCTGATGCAGATCATGCCCGCCGCCGCCACCGATATCGGTCGCAAACAGGGGCGCAGCATCGCCAAATCCGATCTGTCGCGCCCGTCGACCAATATGGAAGTGGGGCAGAGCTATATCGAGCAATTGCGCGACCAGAGCTTTACCGGCGGCCTGCTGCCCAAGGTGATGCCCGCATATAACCCCGGACCCACGCCGGTTTCCAACTGGAACGTCCAGGTCCGCGACAATGGCGATCCGCTGCTTTACATCGAAAGCATCCCCTATTGGGAGACGCGCGGCTATGTCATGACGGTGCTGCGCAATTACTGGATGTATGAAAAAAAGGATGGCCGCGACAGTTCGAGCCGCGCGGCGCTGAGCCAGGGAATGTGGCCCAAGGTCCCCGGAACGACCGGCGGCGCGGCGGTTCGCCTGCAGGCCGCGGTCGGCACGATGCCCGGCGCGATCCGTGGCGATTGACGAGGCCATGGCGTTCCGCCGGGTGCGGATCGCGATATTGACGGTTTCCGATACCCGCACGCATGACGACGACCGGTCGGGCGATACGCTGGTCGACCGGCTGACGACGGCGGGGCACGAACTGGCCGACCGCGCCATCGTTCCCGACGACCCCGATCAGATCGTCGGCAAGCTGCATGCCTGGATCGACGATCCGCAGGTCGATTGCGTCATCACCACCGGCGGCACCGGCGTCACCGGCCGCGACGTCACGCCCGAGGCGCTGGAACGGGTCGCCGACAAGATGATTCCCGGCTTTGGCGAGCTGTTCCGCTGGCTGAGCCATGCCAAGATCGGCACCTCGACGATCCAGAGCCGCGCGACCGCCTGTGTCGCGCGCGGCACCTATATCTTCGCGCTGCCGGGGTCGACCGGTGCGGTCAAGGATGGCTGGGACGGCATTCTCGCCAGCCAGCTCGACATCCGTCATCGCCCCTGCAATTTCGTCGAGCTGATGCCGCGCCTGACCGAGCGATAGCGCACCGCTGATCTTGTTTTGTTCTCATTCCCCGGATAGGTTGGCGCATGGCCAGATCCCGTCCGGTGCGCGGCGCAACGCACAACCGCACCAGCACCCGCTTCACCCCGGTCGAACGCGAAGCCGATGGCGACTGGCTCGACATGCGCGACCTGGTCGATGGCGAGGCGCCGCCGCTGCGGACGCAGGTGACGGTCGAAAAGCCCAAGTCGATCATCACCCGCAACGCCTCCCCCGACATTCCGTTCGACCGTTCGGTCAATCCCTATCGCGGCTGCGAACATGGCTGCATCTATTGCTTTGCCCGCCCGACCCATGCGTGGCACGATCTGTCGCACGGGCTGGATTTCGAAACCAGGCTGTTCGCCAAGCCCGACGCCCCGCTGTTGCTGCGCGAGGCACTGGGCAAGCGCGGCTATCGCTGTCAGCCGATCGCGTTCGGCACCAATACCGATCCCTATCAGCCGATCGAGGCGCGCTGGCGGATCACGCGCGGTTGCCTCGAGCTGCTGGCGGAATGCGATCATCCGGTGACGATCACGACCAAGTCGGACCGCGTGATCCGCGACATCGACCTGCTCGCGCCGATGGCGGCCAAGGGGCTGGCGGCGGTGATGGTGTCGATCACCTCGCTCGATCCGCTGGTCGCGCGGACGCTGGAGCCGCGCGCGCCGCATCCCGAACGGCGGCTGGCGGCGGTGGTCAAGCTGCGCGCGGCGGGAATACCGACCTATGTCTCGCTGTCGCCGGTGGTGCCCGCGATCACGGATCATGAAATGGAGCATATCATGGCACGCGCCGCTCAGGCGGGCGCGATCGGTGCCTTTTTCCTGCCGATCCGCCTGCCGTACGAAGTCGCACCGCTGTTCCGCGCGTGGCTCGACACCCATTTCCCCGATCGCGCGGCCAAGGTGATGGCGACGATCCGGTCGATCCGCGACGGGCGCGACAATGATCCCGATTTTCACAGCCGGATGCGTGGCTCCGGCCCCTGGGCGCAATTGCTGTCGACCCGCTTCGGTATCGCCGCGCGCCGCTATGGCCTCGATTCGCCGGGCATCACGCTG
>CADEEK010000056.1 GCA_902826325.1 uncultured Sphingomonadales bacterium | reverse complement strand
AGAGGGAAGCAGCTGCGAGTTGTCGCGCGTTTGCCATGTCATGTCGGCGAGGAAGTTCAGCGTGCCGAGCGACCCCAGATTTTGCGAGATGTTGATCGCAAGATCGATGCCGCTGTTCTTCTGGCTGGCGATGTTGACGTAACGATCGCGAACCGTGGCGACGTTGAACGGCGCACCGGTCTGACCGCGCGTGAACAGGTCGCATAGCGGTTCTGTCGCGAAATTAAGCGAAGAATAGCAACCCAGCAGGATGTTCGACGGCTGCAACTGCGTCACCTCGTCGCGGACACGAATGTCGAAATAATCGACCGCGATGTTGATGCGCGTGTTTGGCAGGAAATTGAACCGTGGGGTCAGCACAGCGCCAACCACCAGCGCCTTTGACGTTTCGGGATCCAGAATGCCGATGCCGCCCTGTTTTACGACATCTGCCGACACGCCACCGCCCAGATGGTTTCCGGGTATCCCGTCTGCAGCGCAATTGTTTGCGATCGTCTGGGAAATGTTACCGAGCGCCAGGTTGGCGGTGTAGTTGATGCAGGGATCGATGTCGATCTGTCGCGCGGAACTGGTTTCATTGGTGATGAACTGTTCGAACAATGCCGGCGCACGGAATGACGTGCCATAGCTGGCGCGCAGGCGCAGGAAATCGGTCAGCGCCCAGTTTGCGCCGATCTTGTAGGTCCAGTTACCCTTGTCCTGATCGTTCGCCCCGTCCGCATACCGGGTCGAGCTGACCTGGGTGACGCGCGCTGCGCCCGACAGTGTCAATTCATGGAAGAACGGCACATCGGCAAGCACCGGCACATTGATTTCGCCAAACGCTTCCTTCGCGACGCTGCGACCGGCGGTGACGCCCGAGGTTGACGTGCCCCAGGCATTGCCCGCCTGCGTGATTTCGCCAGGCGAATCGTAGATCGTGTCGGTGCGGATGGTTGCGCCGACGGCGAGAGCCAGTGGACCGGCGGGCAGATCGACCAGGGTGCCGGACAGCGACCCTTCGAAGGTCAGCTGCGTATATTGGGTGCGCCCTTCTTCCCATGACGTCAGGAAGTCGCCCTGTGCCTGGGTCAGCTCGCCGCGCAGGAAGAACGGGTCCATCCAGGGCAGGTCCATACACTGCTTGCCCGAAATCGGCAGCGTGATGCCGACGCACGACCCGAGCGAGCCAAAGCCCTGATAGGATGCGTAGTCGTAGATTTCCTGCAGGATCTGCTGCGTGCGGTACCGGCCAACGCTCTTGCTGTACTGGCCATAGATTTCCCATTTCCAGCCCGGCATGAACCCGCCGAATTCGCCGCGAAGGCCGCCGACGCCGCGCCAATAGTCGATCGACTGGCTGCTGTCCGACAGGTTGGTGATGCCGGTCGGGCTGAGCAGGGTGACGCCGGTCCAGCCTGGTGCCCAATAGTTGCTGAGGAAATCCGACGAACCGCCGAATGCCCAGAACTGGCGCCAGCCATTCTGATAGGTCTCGCGCCGGTTCCACAGGAACTCGCCGAACACTTCGACCGCATCCGACACTTCATAGCTGCCTTCGAGATAGGCGGTGTAGATGTCGGTCTTGGGAATGATCGACTGTTCTTCGACGAACGGGTGATAGGCGTTCTGCACCGCCAGTGCCGCCGTGCTGTAGCCGGTCGGATACCAGCCGGCCGGAACGCCGATGTCGCCGGCATAAGCGGGGGCGCCATAGGCCGGAATGCCGAGCGTTTCGCCGGGATACTGATATTGCAGCAGCACCGTTTCGCCGTTGGGCGAGGTATTGACGCCCGTGTTGGGACCGCCCGGACCGTCGAGCTGAAGGTTGTCGATCAGATTATAGGTCCACACATGACCCCAGCGCAGATCCTCGCACTTATAGTTACCGGTGCGCGGATCGATCAGGTCGGCGCGCGACCCGTCAGGGCGGAAGGTATAGGCTTCCGGACAGGCGAGATAGTCGCGATCACCACGGCGCAGTTCGTTGGTATGCGTGTAATCGGCGGCGAACAGGACATGGCCGCGCTCGAACGTCTTGCCCCAGATCGCGCTCAACCGATATTGCTCGCCGCCACTGTCGAACGGCGCCGAGACGTTGGCGACGAGTTCCAGCCCGTCGGTGTCGGTCTTGGTGATGATGTTGACGACGCCCGCGACCGCGTCAGAGCCATAGATGGACGAGGCGCCGGTCTTGAGGATGTCGATCTTTTGCGCGATCGATGCGGGCAGCACGTTGAGGTCGAACGACGACACGCCGCCGCGCGTGCCCGCCGGGCCAGCGCGACGGCCGTTGAGCAGCACCAGCGTGCGGTTGGGGCCCAGGCCGCGAAGATCGATATTCTGTGCGCCCGGACCGCCATTGGTGACGAAGTTGGACGAGATGGCCGAGGTGATCTGGGTCGAGCCCGAAGCGATCGGCGAGCTTTGCAGCATCGACGCAATGTCGCTTTTCCCCGCCTTGGTTTCGAGCGTCGGGTCGATCACCGAGATCGGATCGGGGCTGTTGAACGGTGTAACGCCGCTGATGCGCGACCCCGTCACGACCAGGCCTTCATCCTGGGTTGCCGGCGCTTCGGTCGCGGGCGTCTCTTCGAGCGCATCCTGCGCATAGGCCGGTGCGACTGCGCCAATCGCGAGGCCGAGCGCCGTCGCTGACCTGAGCGCGGTCGCGCCCAGGAACCTTGTCTTCACCATCTGATGTCCCCTATTTACATCGTATCGTGTGCAACAGTAACCTGTGAAACAAGTGTCCGCCGCTGCGTCGCACAATGCAACCCTTTTTTTGTTTCAATTGAAACATGTAGCATTTTTGCAACATCTGATACGTGGTCGGTATACGCATCGCGCGCGTTGCCGCCTGCTGCGCCACGGCTTAAGAGCCTGCCTCATGACAGGTGATGCGCGAGCGTGATCGAAATTACCCAGGCAGCGGCGACGATCGCGGGCGCCGTTACGGCATTGCTGGTCTGTGCGGGCGCGGCGATGTTGTTCGTCGGGCTGCGCGCGCGGATGGCGGCGGTGGCGGTTGCGCAGGCGCGGGGGCGGCTGCTGGCGCTGGCCGAACAGGGACCGGCGCTGGCGATGGTGGTGCGCGCCGACGGGCGGGTCGAGATGCCCGCGGGACTCGCCGACCTGATGGGGCTGGCGGCGCTGCCGACGCAATTGAGCGACATTGTCGGCAATGAGGCGGTGTTCGCGCCGTCCGATTCGGCGGCGCTGGAGCGCGAGATTTCGGCGGCGCAAAAGGCGGCGCGCCCGTTTCGCGTGTCGGTGCGCGCAACGGGTTCCGCGCGCACGCTGCTGGCGGTGGGACAGCGCGCGCCCGATGCGGTGCGTGCGCCGGGTGGCGTCGTCATCTGGTTCATCGATACCACCGAATCGCAGGACGAGGTCGCGCGCTGGTCGGGCGAGGCGGCGCGGTATCGCGATGCGTTCGAGGCGCTGACCGGCCTGATCGAAGCGGCGCCGATGCCGATGTGGTATCGCGATTCGGCGCTGAAGCTGGCGATGGTCAACAGCGCCTATGTCGCCGCGGTCGATGGGCGCGATGCCGAGGCGGTGGTCGCGGCGGGGACCGAGATCACCGATGTGCAGGGGTCGGGCGAGCCGCCCGCCAGCGCTGCGGCGGCGCGCGATTCGGGGCGGCCGACGATGGTAAAGCTGCCCGCGACGATCGGCGGCGCGCGACGCATGCTGCACATTCATGACGTGCCGCTGCCGATCGGCGGCGTGGCGGGCTTTGCCGTCGATGTCGAGGAGCTGGAGCAGGCGCGCGCCGGGATCAAGCGCGCGGGCGAGGCGCAGCGCGCGATGCTCGACCGGCTGTCCGCCGGGGTCGCCCAGTTCGCGGCGGACCGCAGCCTGATCTTCTGCAACCAGCCGTTTCGGCGGATGTTCGAGATGCGCAACGAATGGCTGGCCGACCGGCCGGAATTCGACCGCGTGCTGGAACGGATGCGGGAGGCGAACCGGTTGCCGGTGGTGCGCGACTTTCCCGGCTGGAAGGCCGAGCGGCGCGACTGGTTCATGGCGGCCGACGCGGCGCGCGAGGAGAATTGGACGCTGCCCGGCGGCGCGCATTTCCGCGTTGTCGCCCAGCCGCTGCCCGAAGGCGGGTTGCTGGTGATTTTCGAGGATCTGACCGAACAGGTGCAGCTGGCGAGCGCGCGCGATACGTTGCTGCGCGTGCGCACCGCGACGTTCGACAATCTGTTCGAGGCGCTGGGCGTGTTCGCCGCCGATGGGCGGTTGCAGCTGTGGAACAACCGGTTCCGCCAGCTTTGGGGGTTCGACGAGGCGTTCGTCACCAGCCATCCGCGTGTCGATGCGCTGTCCAAGGCGGCGGCGCCACGGCTGGCCAATCCGGCGCGCGTCAATGTGATCGCCGAACTGGTCCGCGCCGCGACGGTCGAGCGGCAACAGCGCGGGGCGACGATCGAGCTGGCCGATGGGCGGCATTTCGAGGTCGCCGCCGTGCCCTTGCCCGATGGCAATGCGCTGTTCACGATGCTCGACATTTCCGACCGGCGGCGCAGCGAGGCGGCACTGCGCGAGCGCAACGAGGCGCTGGAGGCGGCGGACAAGGTCAAGACCGCCTTCGTCGCCAATATGAGCTATGAACTGCGCACGCCGCTGACCTCGATCAAGGGGTTCGCGGAGATGCTGCATGGCGGCTATGCCGGGGACCTGCCGGAAAGCGCCACCGAATATTCGGCGGCGATCCTGGAATCGGTCGCGCTGCTCGGCGATCTGATCGACGATGTGCTCGACCTGACGCGCGAGGGCGGCGAGCTGGAACGCGGCGCGGTCGACCTGGAGCTGACGGCGGGCGCGGCGGCCGACGCGGTGCTGATCGCCGCGCGGACGAAGCGCATCGCGCTGAAGGTCGATGTGCAGGGCAGTGCGGGCAGCGTGATCGGCGATGCGCGGCGGATCCGGCAGGCCGTCGAGCATCTGCTGCGCCATGCCGTGGCGGGGACGGGCGAGGATGGCGAGGTGCTGCTGCATGTCGATGGGGACGATGCACGGGCGCGCATCGTCGTGTCCGACAATGGGCCGGGGATGAGCGAGGCGCAGCAGGCGCGGGCGTTCGAGCGTTTCGTCCAGCCGGGGGTCAGCCGCAGCGGGGAGCGTGCGCTGGGGCTGGGGCTGCCGCTCGCCAGACAATTTGTCGAGGCGCATGGCGGGACGGTCGAACTGGTATCGGAACCGGGCGTCGGGACGATGATCGTCATCGAATTGCCGCGCGCATGATGCAGCTGGCCGATGCGGCGGCGAGCGCGGCGCTGGGCGCGCGGCTTGCGGCGCTGGCGCAACCCGGCGATGTCATCGCGCTGTCGGGACCATTGGGCGCGGGCAAGACCAGCATCGCGCGCGGGCTGCTTGCCGCATTGGGGCTGGCGGGTGAGGCGCCGTCACCCAGCTTTGCCATCGTGCAGCCCTATGCCCCGCCCGAAACCGACTTTCCCGTGCTGCATATCGATCTGTATCGGATCGAGCATGCGGAGGAGGTCGCGGAACTGGGGCTGGACGAGGCGCGGGCCGATTCGCTGCTGATCGTCGAATGGCCCGAGCGGCTGGATGCCGGGTTCTGGGACGATGCGCTGTGGCTGACGCTGGCGATGGCGCCCGATGACGCGCGCGCCTTGACAGCGCGGGTGCCGACGGCATGGAAGGACCGATGGTCCCGGATATGAACCCGCCGGCAGCGGCGCCGCAATTTCTGAACGAACTGGGTTGGGGGGATGGCGAGATCCTGCCGCTGGCCGGTGACGCCTCGTTCCGCCGTTATTTCCGTGTCGCGGCACCGGGGCGCAGCGCGATCCTGATGGATGCGCCGCCGCCGCATGAGGACCCGCGCCCGTTCATCGCCATCGCCCGCTGGCTGACCGGGCGGGGCTTTGCCGCGCCGCAGATCTTTGGCGAGGATCTGGGCGCGGGCCTGGTGCTGCTGGAGGATTTCGGCGACGCGCGGATGCGCGAGACGGTCGATGCGGCGCCCGAAAGCGAGCTGCGCCTGTATGAAGCGGCGGTGGACCTGCTGATCCGGCTGGGCGAGGCGGGGGCGGCGGATGTCCCGCCCTATGACATGGCGGTCTATCATCGCGAGGCGGCGCTGCTGACCGAATGGTATTGTCCGGCGGTGGGGCTGGCGGTCGATGCGGCGGGCTATCGCGCGGCGTGGGACGCGGTGCTGGCGCCGGTGATGGATGGCAAAAGTGTAACCGTGCTGCGCGATTACCATGCCGAGAACATCATGCTGATCGAAGGAAGCGAGACGCTGGGCCTGCTCGATTTTCAGGACGCGCTGGCGGGGCATCCGGCCTATGACCTCGTCTCGCTGTTGCAGGATGCACGGCGCGACGTGCATCCCGACCTGGAGGCGGTGCTGCTCGACCGGTATCGGCGGGCGACCGGCGCGGACGAGCGGTTTTTCGATGCCTATCATGTGCTGGGCGCGCAGCGGAACGCCAAGATCGTCGGCATCTTTACCCGGCTGTGGCAGCGCGACGGCAAGCCGCGCTATCCGGCGCTGTGCCCGCGCGTCTGGGCCTATCTTGAGCGCGATCTGGCCCATCCCGCGCTTGCCCCGGTGGCGGCGTGGTTCGATGCCAATATTCCCGCCGACCTGCGCGGCGACCCGATGACGGTGCGCGCGTGACGGCGACCCGCACGCTGTCGATCCGCCCGACGCTGCCCGCCGATGTGCCGGAGGTGGCGATGGTGATGGCGGCGGGGCTGGGCAAGCGGATGCGCCCGCTGACCGCCACCCGGCCCAAGCCGCTGGTCGAAGTGGCGGGCAAGCCGCTGATCGACCATGCGTTCGACCGGCTGCGCAGCGCCGGGGTCAGGCGCGCGGTGGTCAACGTCCATTACCTTGCCGATGCGCTGGAGGCGCATGTCACGCATCGGGTGAAGGATATCGACATCGCCGTGTCCGACGAGCGCAGGCAGCTGATGGAGACCGGCGGCGGGCTGGTGCAGGCGCGCGCGATGCTGGGGGACAAGCCCTTTATCTGCGTCAACAGCGACAATTTATGGGTCGACGGCCCGATCGATGCGATCCGCCAGCTGGCCGCGGCATGGGACGATGCGCGGATGGACGCGCTGTTGCTGATGGTGCCGCTGGCGCGGGCGCATTGCCATCGCGGGCAGGGCGATTTCCACCTCGACCCGTTCGGCAAGATCGTCGGGCGGCGCAAGGCCGGACGGATGGCGCCGTTCGTCTTTACCGGCGTGCAGATCCTGTCGCCGCGCGTGATCCGCGATTGGCCGGAGGGTCCGTTTTCGACCAATTTGTTCTGGGAGCGCGCGATCGCGGCGGAGCGCGCCTGGGGGCTGGTGCATCAGGGGTTGTGGTTCGATGTCGGATCGCCGCCCGCGATCGCGGAGACCGAGGCGGTGCTGGCCAACGGCTAGCGTCGGTGGTCCGCCGTGGACGGGGCGGAGTGGCACAGGGCGTCGTTCGATAACCATTGGGTCCTGCCTTTGCAGGCGCGCGATGATGGCTTCGAACGCCGCGCTTGCCTGATGTCTGGGGCGCGCTAGGGTTGGGGCATTCATGCGCGCGCCCCGGCTAAATCTGTTCAGCATTCCCGCGCATCGGGCGTTTGCCGATGCGCTGGCATTGGGGCTGATCCGGCGGTTCGGACGCGATCCGATGCGGTTGGCGCGGGGGATCGTGCTGTTGCCGACCAATCGCGCCAAACGGGCGATCACCGATGCGTTCGTGCGGGCGAGCGGCGGCGGGCTGTTGCTGCCGCGGCTGGTGGCGATCGGTGATCCGGAGCTGGACGAGGCGGCGGGGCCGTTTCTCGATCCCGTGGATGACGATGATGCGCCGGTGCCGCCTGCGGTCGATCCGCTGCAGCGGCGCCTGATCCTCGCGCGGCTGGTGCAGGCGGGGCAGGGGGAGATGGATGCGGGCGAGGCGATCCGGCTGGCGGGCGATCTGGGGCGGACGCTCGATCAGCTGCTGGTCGAGGAAATCGACCCGCGGGCGATGCGCGACGTGGCGGTGGGTGAGCTGTCGAGCCATTGGCAACGCTCGCTCGACCTGTTCGAGATCGTTTTGAGCCAATGGCCGCAGGCACTTGAGCAAATTGGCCGGATCGATCTGGCGCGGCGCCGCAACCTGCTGCTCGACCGGGTGGCGCGGCGATGGCGGGAGGCGCCGCCGGCGCGGTTCGTCTGTGCGGCGGGCGTGACCACTGCGGCCCCGGCGATCGCCCGGTTGCTGCGCGTCGTCGCCGGGCTGGATGACGGCATGGTGGTATTTCCGGGCGTCGACCTGGCGATGGACGATGCGCAATGGGATCTGTTGGGACCGTTCGACCCCGATCCGGTCAGCGGGCGGCGGCGCCGCAGCCTGGAGACGCATCCGCAATTTCATCTGAAGCTGTTGATCGACCGGATGGGCGTGCAGCGCGGCGAGATCGCGGCGTGGAAGGTGGCGACCGAGCTGGATGCCCCGACCGCGCGGAGCAGGGCGATTGCGAGCGCGATGATGCCCGCCGAACTGACCAAGGGCTGGAGCGACCTGCCCGCCGCCGAGCGGCGGCTGGGCGGCGTGCGTGCGATCGAGGTGGCGACCCCGGCACAGGAGGCGCAGGCGATCGCGCTGGCGATGCGCGAGGCGCTGGAGGTCGACGGGCGCACCGCCGCGCTGGTGACGCCCGACCGCGCGCTGGCGCGGCGCGTGGCGGCGCATTGCGCGCGCTGGGGCCTGGCCATCGACGACAGCGCGGGCGCGCCGCTGGCGCAGATGCCGCCGGGCACGCTGCTGCTCGCGCTGGCCGAAGCGGCGGCACAGGGGTTTGCGCCGATGGCGTTGCTCGCGCTGCTCAAACATCCGCTGGTCGCGGCGGGCGAGGGGCGGCTGGCATGGCTCGACGGGGCGCGGGCGCTCGATCTGGCGCTGCGCGGGCCGCGTCCGGCGGCGGGGCTGGCGGGGATCGAGGCGCATCTGTGTAATCCGGACGGCCATGACGCGCGGGTGCGGCGCGCGGCGCTGGACTGGTGGGGCACGGTGCGCCCGCTGCTCGATCCGCTGGAGGCGCTGTATGCGGGTGGGCCAGCGCCGCTGGCGGGATTGCTGGCGGCGCTGCGCGAACGGGCGGGGGCGCTGTGCGGCGAGGGGCTGTGGGCGCGGGCCGACGGGCGGGCGGCGGCGGCGCTGCTCGACGATCTGGAGCGCGAGGCGGCGCACGGCCCCGCGCTGGTCGCGCCGGAAAGCCTGACCGCGATGCTGCGCACGCTGATGGACGAGGTGGCGGTGCGGCCGCCCCAGGGCGGGCATCCGCGCCTGGCCATTTACGGCCTGATCGAAGCGCGGTTGCAGGGCGCCGACCTGTTGATCCTGGGCGGGTTGAACGAGGGGGTGTGGCCGGGATTGCCCGCGCCCGACCCGTGGCTGGCGCCGCGTATCCGGGCCGAACTCGGGCTGCCGGGGCTGGAACGGCGGATCGGCCTGTCCGCGCATGACCTGGCGCTGGCGCTGGGTGCGCGCGATGTGCTGATGACGCGGGCGCGGCGCGACGCGGGCGCGCCGACCATCGCCTCACGCTTCTGGCTGCGGCTGGCGGCGCTGTCGGGGGGGCTGGAGCGCGCGGACGAACTGGAACAATGGGCGCGGGCGATCGACGATCCGGGGACGCATGATCCCCAGCCCCAGCCCGCGCCATGCCCGCCCGCCGCGATCCGGCCGCGCGACATTCCGGTGACGGATGTCGACCGGTTGAAGGCCGACCCCTATGCCTTTTACGCCAAGCGCATGTTGCGGCTGCGCGCGCTCGACCCGGTCGATGCCGATCCGAGCGCGGCGTGGCGCGGGACGGCGGTGCATGACGTGCTGGAGAAATGGGCGAAGCTGGACGATTGCGCGCCCGCCCTGCTGGAGCCGCGCGCGCTGAACATGCTGGCGCAGGCGCATCCGATGATGCGGGCATTGTGGCAGCCGCGACTGATCGAGGCGGTGCGCTGGATCGTCGCGCAGATGGCGGCGCAGCCCGATCGGCGCGTGATCGCGGTGGAGCAGGCGGGCGAAATCGCGATTGCGGGCGTGACGCTGACGGGCAAGTTCGACCGGATCGACGCGATGGGCGATGGCAGCATCGGCATCGTCGATTACAAGACCGGCCAGCCGCCGAGCAGCAAGGCGGTGCGCGCGGGGTATAGCCTGCAGCTCGGCCTGCTCGGCCTGATCGCCGAACGTGGCGGGTTTCGGGGGATTTCGGGCAAGGCGAGCGCGTTCGAATATTGGTCGCTGGCGCGCAAGGGCGGGGAGTTCGGCTATATCGCCACGCCGGTCGATCCGGCGGGCAGGTATAACCGCATCGTCACCGACGAATTTGTCGGCGTGGCGGCGGATAATTTCACCGAGCTGGCCGCCGCCTATCTGACCGGGGACGCGCCGTTCGTCGCCAAGCTGCACCCCGAATATGCCCCCTATTCCGATTACGACCAGTTGATGCGCCGCGACGAATGGTATGGCCGTGAGCGGCGCTGAACTGCGCGCGCTGCAGCCGCTGGCGGGCAGTCAGGCGGCGGCGTCGGACCCCGATGGCAGCGTGTGGCTGTCCGCATCGGCGGGGACGGGCAAGACGCACGTGTTGTCGGCGCGCGTGTTCCGCCTGTTGCTGCGCGGGGTCGATCCCGGCGCGATCCTGTGCCTGACCTTTACCAAGGCGGGGGCGGCGGAGATGGCGGCGCGGGTCAGCGGGCGGCTGGCGCGATGGGTGCGGGCGCCGCGTGCCGAATTGTTCCACGACCTGGAATCGCTGGGCGAGGTGGCCGACGACGCGCAGATCGCGCTCGCCCGCACGCTGTTCGCCCGGGTGCTGGATGCGCCGGGCGGGGGGCTGCGCATCCAGACGATCCACAGTTTCTGCCAGACATTGCTGTCCGCCTTTCCACTGGAGGCGGGGCTGACGCCCGGGTTCAGGCCGCTGGAGGCGCGCGAGCAGGTGGTGCTGGCGCGCGAGGCGCTGGCGCAGATGCTCGCCGATGCGGGGCGGGAAGGGCGCGAGACGCTGATCGAGGCGGTGGGGGCGCTGAGCCTGAAGCTGGGCGAGGGCAAGGCGGAGGCATTCCTGCATGCCTGTGCCCGTGCGGGCGATGCGCTGGCTGCGTTGCCCGGCGGACTGCAGCCGTTCGTGCGGCGGGGCATGGACCTGCCGACCGGCGATGTGCTGGCGGAGGCGGCGCGATGGTGCGCGGACGATGCCTTTGATGTGGCCGGACTGCGCCGGATCGGGGACGCTAACCACGCCTGGGGCACGGCGACGGGGCAGCGCGATGCAGGGGTGGTGGAAAGCTGGCTGGCGGCGGACCCGGCGGCGCGCGTCGCGATGCTGGGCGAGCTGCGCAAGCTGGCGCTGACCGGCAAGGATGAACCGCGCAAGGTGCCGGCGAAGCTGGCGGCGGCGGACCCCGATTACGAAATGCTGGTCGGCGAGCTGGGCGAGGCCTGTATCGCGGTGCAGGGGATGATCGCGCGCGCCGCCTATGCCGACCTGTTGGCGCAGGGCCTGATGGCGGGGCGCGAATATGCCCTGGCCTATCGCGAGGCGAAGCGGCGCGTCGGCGCGGTCGATTTCAACGACCTGATCGCGCGCACCGTCGCGCTGCTCGAACAGCCGGAAATGGGTGAGTGGATCCGCTACAAGCTGGATGCGGCGACCAGCCATGTGCTGATCGACGAGGCGCAGGACACCAATCTCAACCAGTGGCGGATCGTCCGCGCGATCGCCGACGAATTCTTTGCGGGCGACGGCGCGCATGGTGAGGAAGTGCGCACGATCTTTACCGTCGGCGACCACAAACAGGCGATTTTCGGCTTTCAGGGCACCGATCCCGTCTATTTCCAGGCGGCCGAGCGTCATTTTACGGCCAGATCGGACGGCGCGCTGGCGCGGCTGTCGCTGACCCACAGCTTTCGGTCGACCGCACCGATCCTTGAATTCGTCGATGCGGCGGTGGCGGCGATGCCGGACCCTGGCATGGGGACCGCGGCGGAACCGCATGCCAGCAAGGTCGCGGGGCCGGGCAGCGTGACCTTGTGGCCGCCGGTGGTCGCGGGGGGCGATCCCGACGATGCCGAAGGGTGGATCGACGATGCCACGCGCGAGGTGGCGACGCGGATCGCCCGCGCGGTGAAGGGGTGGATCGGGACGCTGGAACTGGCGGGCAAGGGCCGGACGCTGCGGGCAGAGG
>CADEEK010000055.1 GCA_902826325.1 uncultured Sphingomonadales bacterium | reverse complement strand
AGGCGATCGCGATCCAGCGATCCTCACCCGCCGCCGTCTCCGCCGTGGCGACGCAAGCGCAGGGCGCGGCCATCGCGCGGCGGCTGCCGGTGCGCGGCAGCGGCGTGTCGCTCAGCGCGCGGGCGATGATCGCGTCGGCGGACAGCTGGAACAGCGTTTCGACCTGCGCCAGGTCGATGTCGCACCCGCCCTGCCGCTCGCGTCCGGCCAGCGCGGCCAGCACCGCGACGACGGCATACAGCCCCGCGACCGGGTCGCCATAGGCGATATGCTGCAGGGCGGGCGGCATCGCGTCGCTGCCGTTGATCGTCGGAATGCCCGATGCCTGTTCGACGGTCGAGCCATAGGCGCGAAACCCCGACCACGGGCCGACCGCGCCGAATGCGCCCATCGACACGCTGACCAGCCCCGGCCTCGATGCGCGCAGCCGCGCCGTGCTCAACCCCAGCTTGGCGAGCACGCCGGGCGCGAAATTTTCCACCACCACGTCGGCGCCGCGGATCAACGCCTCGGCCTGCGCCATCCCCTCGGGCGTCTTGAGGTCGATCAGCACGCCGCGCTTGCCGCGATTGACCACCGAAAACACCGGTGCCGCCTCGACCGTGACGCCAGGTTCGGGCCGTTCCCAGCCGCGCCACCAATCGGGTCGCACCTCCGATTCGATCTTGACCACCTCAGCGCCCAGATCGGCGAGCGTGCGGGTGCACAGCGGCCCCGCCCAGCCCATCGTGAAATCGACGACACGCAACCCGGCCAGCGGCAAATCATTCGCCGCGATCGGCGGCAGCGCGCGGCCATGTCCGTCCCAGGCCAGCCGGAACGGCAGCCCCGGCGTGCCATCGGCATCGAACGATCCGCGCCCCTGCCAATGCGGCAGCGTGGGCAGATCGGCGAGGTCGGGCACCGCCGCCATCGGGATGCGCCGCGCCTGCCCCGCCTCGGCGGTGGCAATCGCCTCGCGATCGGCCAGCGCGGGCCGCAGGATTTCGTCCACTAAATCGGCATGGGCGAGCCGGTCGAGCGTCGTGATGAAGCGCGGGTCGTTCGCCAGTTCGGGACGGCCGATCATGTCGGTCAGCGCCTCCCACTGCGCGGGCGTCAGGCACGTCACCCCCAGCCAGCCGTCGCGCGTGCGATAGATGGAACAGGGATAGGTCGGCACATAGCGGTTGATGCCCATCCGGCTGCCCGCATGCCCGAAATGGGCATAGGACACGGCATTGGGCTCGCTGAAGCAACAGGCCGCTTCGAAAATCGACACTTCCGCCCGGTCGGCATCCGCCCCGCGCTCGCGCCCGATCAGCGCGCCGAGCGCGGCGATGAAGCCGACCGCCCCGGCCACGATCTGCGGCGAATGGCCCTGGGCGAGCAGCGGCGGCCCTTCTGCCGGCCCGAACCCATGGGTCAGGCCGATCAGCGCCTGAATCACCGGGTCATTGGCCTGCCAGTTCGCATAGGGGCCGCTCGTCGCGAACCAGTCGATTTCCAGCCGCAGCGCGCCGTCGGGCACCGCCCCACCGCGCTCGACGATCGCCAGCGCGACATTTGCCGGATGCGGATCGCTGCGCTTGCCCTGGTCGAGCCAGCGGCCAAAGGCGATGCCCGCCGCGCCGCCACGGCCCAGCGCACCGTCATCGCCAGAGATGTTGCGATAAACCTGTGCGCCGAGCCGCGCGAACAGCCGCGCGCAATAGCGCCCCGCGATGCTGGCCGAGGCATCGAGTATGACGAACCGGTCGAGCGGCCCGTTCATCGCCCGCCCGCCGGTTGCGCGTGGCGGATCAGCACTTCCTGCGCAACGCTCGCCACCAGCGAGCCGTCCTGGGTAAAGATCATACCCTGCGTCATCCCCCGCCCGCCATGCGCCAGCGGCGTGCGCTGAACGAACAACAGCCATTGGTCGGCCCGCGCGGGCCGGTGGAACCAGATGGTGTGATCCAGGCTGGCGCCTTCCAGCTGGGCGCCGTCGCCCAGCGCATTGTTCGCCATCATCCCCATATGCACCAGCCCCATGTCAGAGGCGAAGGCGATCATCGCCTGATGCGCAAGCGGATCATCGTCCAGCGCGATGCGGCTGCGAAACCACAGGATGCGGTGCGGCTCCACCCCGTCGCCATCGCGGTCGATGTGCAATTCACCGGGCCGCGCGTCGATCAGCGCCTCGGCCACGCTGGTGCGCGGCGTCTTGCCCCGCGCCGCGGCGTTGCGCCGCCGCGTTTCGCGCTGATCCTCCAGACTGTCGGGGTCCGGCGCCGACGGCATCGCCGCCTGATAGGCAGGGCCGGTATCGCCGCGATGAAAGGACAGCGTCGCGCTGGCGAGCAGCTTGCCGTCCTGTTCAACCCGCGCCCCGCGCGCGGCAAAGGCGCGGCCGTCGCGCAACCGGTCGACGCCGATCGTCACCGGTTTCGTCCCATCCCCCGCACCCGCGAACAACAGGTGCAGCGAATGGCACGGCACGCCATCGGCGGTCGCGGCCACGGCGGCCAGTGTCTGACCGACGATCAACCCGCCATAGGTGCGGCGTTCATCGCCCTCACCCGGCGGCGCCGTAAAACGGTCGCCGCCAAGTGCGGTCGGCATCAATTGCGCGACGGACATGCGCCGCTCAAAAGATTTCGAACAGCCCGGCTCCACCCATGCCGCCGCCCATGCACATGGTGACGACGCCATATTTCGCGCCGCGGCGCTTGCCTTCATGCATGATGTGGCCGGTCATCCGCGCGCCCGACATGCCATAGGGATGGCCGATCGAGATCGCGCCGCCCGACACATTGTAGCGGTCGTTGGGAATGCCGATCTTGTCGCGGCAATACAGCACCTGGCTCGCGAACGCCTCGTTCAGTTCCCACATGTCGATGTCGTCGACGGTCAGGCCGTGCGTCGCCAGCAGCTTGGGGATGGCGAACACCGGGCCGATGCCCATTTCCTCAGGGCCGCAGCCCGCAACGGCGAGGCCGCGATAGGCGCCGAGCGGCTGCAGGCCGCGACGTTCGGCTTCCTTCGCTTCCATCAGCACGACCGCCGCACCGCCATCCGACAGCTGCGAGGCGTTGCCTGCGGTGATGAAGCGGCCTTCCTTGATCTGCTGCCCGCCCTTGAACGCGGGCTGCAGCTTCTGCAGGTCCTCGATCGTCGTCTGCGGGCGGTTGCCCTCGTCCAGCGACAGCGTGACTTCGCGCTTCGACGTTTCGCCGGTCGCCTTGTCGGTGACGATCATCGTCGCGGTCATCGGCGCGATTTCGGCATCGAACCGGCCCGCCGCCTGCGCTTCGGCCACGCGACGCTGCGACTGCAGCGCATATTCGTCCTGCGCCTCGCGGCTGATGCCATAGCGATCGGCGACGACTTCGGCGGTTTCCAGCATGCTCATGTAAAGCTGCGGGATTTCGGCGAGCAGCTTGGGGTCGGCGCCGCGATGGCTGTTGAGATGATTGGTCTGGACCAGGCTGATCGATTCGACGCCACCGGCGACCGCAATCGTCTGTTCACCCGCCTGAATGCGGTTGGCCGCGGCGGCGATCGCCATCAGGCCCGATCCGCACTGGCGATCCAGCGTCGTGCCGGGAACCGTCTGCGGCAGGCCCGCCCACAGCGCGCCCTGACGCGCGACGTTGAACCCGGTCGACCCCTGTTGCAGGGCACAGCCGAACACCACGTCCTCCACCTCGGCGCCGTCGATTCCGGCGCGGGCGACCGCGTGCTTGATGGCGTGTCCGGCCAGCGCCTGACCCTGGGTATCGTTGAACGCGCCGCGATAGGCTTTGCCAATCGGGGTACGGGCGGTGGCGACGATGACTGCTTCGCGCATTCGGCTATCCTGTCCTAAATTTCGTTTTGAGAATGTTGGTATGGTTGTAATGCCGACAACATGATGTCAATAGTCCGGCAATCAGATTGTCGGCACGGCCGTCACAATTACAGGGGTTGAGGATGACGAAAGCAGCGCGCAGGGCGGTCGACCTGTATAGCGAAGGCACCCGGCTTTCCGCGGAAATCTTCACCCCGCCGGGCGAGGCGCCGGACGGTGGCTGGCCCGCCATCCTGCTGTGCCATGGCTGGGGCGGGTTGAAGGATCATTTGCGCCGCTATGCCAATAAATTCGCGCTGGCGGGCTTTATGTGCATGACGTTCGACTATCGCGGCTGGGGCGAATCGGACGGCCGCGTGATCGCCACCCGCGACGCGCCGCCGCTGACCGAAGCGGGCGAACAGACGATGACCGTGCGGGTGCTGCGCGAAATCGTCGATCCCGTCGATCAGACGACCGACATCCGCAACTGCCTCGCCTATCTGTGGTCCGAACCCGGTGTCGATCGCGAACGGATCGGCATCTGGGGCACCAGCTATGGCGGCGGCCATGCGGTGTTCACCGCCGGTCATGACGATCGCATCCGCGCCGTCGTCGCGCAGATCGGCGGCTTTGGCTTTCCGCCCGAACATCTCGACTGGGCGCGCGGCCGCGCCGCCGACAAGGCGCGCGGGATGCTCGATACGATCGTGCCGCAGAATGGCGTCGACGGGATCGAGGGGTTGAAGGGCACGCCCGATGTCGGACGCATGGCGACCCATTCGCAACTGGGCGCGGCGGCGCGCATACAGGTGCCGACGCTGATCCTCGACGCCGAGTTCGAAGAGCTCAACAACCGGCTCGAACATGGCTGGGCGGCCTATATGATGATCCGCCAGAACGCGCCCGCCGAATATGCGACATATCCGTGCAAGCATTATGTCGTTTACGACGAATATTACGACGATTCGACCGACCGCGCGATCGCGTGGTTTTCCAAATATCTGTAAGAAAGATCGAGAGAATATGAGCGACCAGACCGATTCGGCCGATTATGTCACCCAGGCGCTGAACCGTGCGCGGGTGATCGACGATGTGCCCGCCGACACGCCGCTGATCCCGATTGCCAAGGTCGGCGTGATCGGCGCCGGCACGATGGGCGGCGGCATCGCGATGAACTTCGCCAATATCGGCCTCCCGGTGCATATCATCGAAACCAAGCAGGAAGCGCTCGATCGCGGCCTTGGCGTCATTCGCGGCAATTACGAACGCAGCGCCAAGCGCGGCCGCTTCCCGATGGAGGAAGTGGATGTGCGCATGAGCCATATCACGTCCTCGCTCGACATGGCCGACCTCGCCGATTGCGACATCGTGATCGAGGCGGTGTTCGAGAATATGGAGCTGAAGAAGAGCATCTTCACCAAGCTCGACGGCATCGTGAAACAGGGCGCGATCCTGGCCAGCAACACCTCGGGCCTCGACGTCAACGAAATCGCCGATGTTACCGCTCGCCCCGAATGGGTGATCGGCCTGCACTTCTTCTCGCCCGCCAATGTCATGAAGCTGCTGGAGATCGTGCGCGGCGACAAGACATCGGATTCGGTGCTGGCGACCTCGCTCGACCTCGCCCAGCGCATCGGCAAGATCGCCGTCGTCGTCGGCGTGTGCCAGGGCTTTGTCGGCAACCGCATGCTCTATCCGCGCCAGATGCAGGCGAGCGCGTTGCTCAAGCGTGGCGCGATGCCCTGGGACGTCGACCGCGTGATCAAGGCGTTCGGCTTCAAGATGGGGCCGTTCGAGATGAGCGACCTTGCCGGCCTCGACATCGGCTGGGTGCCGGGCACCGGCGATCCGCTGCGCGACGCGCTGTGCAAGCGCGAGCGGCGCGGGCAGAAAACCGGGCGCGGCTTTTACGATTATGACGAGAACCGCACCGCTTCGCCTTCGGAAGAAGTCGCCACGCTGATCCGCGAAACGCTGGGCGTCACCGAAGGCGGCACGCCGCCGTCGGACGAGGAAATCCTCGAAACCTGCCTGTTCCCGATGGTCAATGAAGGCGCCAAGATCCTTGAAGAAGGGATCGCGCAGCGCCCGTCGGACGTCGATGTGGTGTGGATGTTCGGCTATAACTGGCCGCAGGGGACCGGCGGTCCGATGCGCTGGGCCGATACGATCGGTCTCGATCGGGTCGAGGCCAAGGCACGCGAATTGGGCGAATCGAACGATTGGTTTGCCCCCGCCCCGCTGCTGCAGCGGCTGGCGCGTGAGGGCAAGCGCTTCGCCGACCTGTAAGGCTGCCCTCTATAGCAGCTGGGCGCGGAACCCATGGAATAGCGGCCGGGCATAAAGCTCGGCCGCATTTTCGACCGTGGCCGACGGCGCCCAGCGTTGCAGCTCCTGCGCCGAATTGACCATCGCCGTCACTGCTTCGGCAGCGATCCGCATGTCGCACAGCCGCACCGATCCGTCGATCAGCCCGTCATTGAGCATATCGGCGAACCGCCAGGTCGATGAGGCGAGTTGCTGCGCCATCTCACGCCGCAATTCCGGCCCGATCGAGGTAAGTGCCGAGGTGCGCAGCAATGCCCCTTCGGGCAGGATCTGACGGCTGACCAACGACACGGCGGCGGCGGCAACATGCGCCATGCCGTCCATCTGTTCGGACATCGCCACATCCTGCGCCTCGCGAATGATCGCAAAGGTGCGCTCGAAACAGGCGACCACCAGCCCGTCGCGCGTGTCATTGTGATGGTAAAAGGCGCCCTTGGTCACGCCCAGCATCGTCGAAATGCGTTCGACCGACGCGCCGCGATAGCCCTGGTCGTTGATCAGCGCCGTCGCCGCACGCAGGAAGGATTCCTGTGACAGCTTATCGGAATCGCAGAAGGGTGTCGGCATCGGTGCGCGATCCGGCGCCAGGTCGAGCGGCTGCGTCGCCAGCCCGTTGAGCAGGATGTCGCTCAACCGGTCGGCGACGCGCGGAAAATCCTCGACGACATAGCCATAGATCCACACCACCGACCAGTGGAGCTGCGACAACAGCATATGCGCGTTGGCGCTGCGCTGATCGGGGGTCCACCGCCCCTCATCGGGCCGGAACAGTTCGCGCATCAGCCGGAACATCTCGACATAGGCCGCGCCCATCGTCTGCAGATGCGGATCGGTCAGCGCGCGCAGATCGCCGAAATGGACATGTTCGGGCTGTTCGTTGCGCACGATGCGCGCGTGCATCGCGCAATAGGCATGGATGAACGAGCGGATGCGCGTATCGAAATCGTCGATGTCGAGCGCCGCTTCGACCAGCGCGCGGTGCCGCGCGATCGAACGCTCAAACGCCGCCGCGATCACCTCGTCGCGCTTTTCGAAATAATAGCGCAGGCTTTTGAGATTGAGGCCGATTTCCGACGCCACCACGGCAAGCGTCGCGTCCTTGAGGCCATGGCGGTTGAACAGCGCCGCCGCAGCGTTGAGGATTTCGTCCTTCTTGCGATCGAAGCGCGATGGCTTTGATTTTGCCTGGTTCAATGCCGGTTCGATCGTCGTCTGGGTCAATGCCGCCTCACTGTTCGGCAGCGACGCTAAACGCACAATGCCAAAACGGCAATCGGCTCCCCCCTTTCGGGAGGAGCCGAATGTCGGTCAGAAGCACGGGCATTTCACCCCGCGCGCCCGATCAGAAGCGATACCGAGCCGTCGCCGACCAGAAACGCGGTGCGAGATAGCTGACCACCTGCGTCACCGTGCCGGTGCCGAAGGTTTCCAGCGCCGAGCTGTCGGCATAGCGACGGTCGAACAGGTTGCTTACGCCACCCGACAGATCGAGCCGGTCGTTCGCCGTGCGATAGGTGAAGGTCAGGTTGACCAGCACGCGGCTCTGCACCCAGTTGGTGTTGAAGATGTTGGTGTAGAACCCATCCTGATAATAGATGCTGCCACCCGGATAGATCTTCCCGGCGCTGCCCATATCGATGCCGTAATAGCCATACATCGACAGCTTGTTGCGCGGCGTGCGCGTCAGCGTGTTACCCGACAGATCCAGCAACCTGCCGAAATTCGGGTTGGTCGGCGCGAAATAGCCGGCCCCGGCGGGGTCGAGACACTGGGTGCCAGCCACCAGCGGCGCGGCGTTACACGCCTGCCCGGTATCGGCGATACCGCCGAACTCTTTGAAGGTGGCATTCAGGTAAGTGTACGACATGGTGATGTTGGACTGCACGTTCGGGCGCCACGACACCTGCAGCTCGCCGCCCCAGATGTCGGTCCGCTTCGCATTGGCGAACGTGCCGTACGTCAGCAGGCCGGTCGTCGTCACGAGACTTACCGGATTGGTAACCGTCAAAACCGAGCGGGTCGTGATCGGAATCTGCTGGTCCTCGAAGATCTGGTAGAACAGCGCACCGTCAAAGCGCAGCGTCCCGACCGTCCAGTTGGCGCCAAGTTCGAACACGTTCAGGAACGACGGGTCCGAAATGTTCGCCGGATTGTTGACATCCGGACCGGCCGTGCCCTGCCCCAGCGTGAACGCCGACGACTGATAGCCGCGCGAATACGAGAAGTAGACCTGGTTCCCGCCCTGGTCGCGCCAGCCGATCGCGGCGCGGCCCGAAAGCCCCTTGTCCCGCTGTCGCGGCGTACCGCCATTGGCCAGCGGCGTCACGTCAGCTGCGTAGAAGGGCGGATAATAATAAACATAGCGGAAGGTGTTGATCGCGTCCTTGTCGTCGATCGTGTAGCGCAAGCCGCCGTCGAACCGCCAGGCGTCGCTGATGTCCCAGGTGACGTTCCCGAAGACCGCGTTCGAACGGATATTGTAAAGGTTGCGATGCTGATAGGTCGCACGACGCGGGTTGGGCGGCGGGGTGCCGACCGGATAGAGATACTGGCCCGGTGCGCCACCGCTGGAGATCGGATTCAGGATCGGATCGGTCGCGTTGACGATGTTTTCCCAATATTGCTCGTCGAAATTCTGCTGGAAGTGATAATAGCCAAGGACCCACTCGACCGGCGTTCCGGGCTTGCTTTCCAGCCGCGCTTCAGTCGACCAGAAATGGTTGTCGTTATAATAGTTGGTCCGATAGTCGGTCGGCACATTGGTGCCCGCCGCAAACGGGAACGACGTCGGGAAGTTAGGCGGCGTGGCCGTGAAATACGGCGACACGTCGTTGATGTTGTAGCTGGTCCGCGACGTATAGTCCTGGTCCGCCTGACCCGACGAGATATATTCCTGATAGCCGCCGACGAAATACAGCGTCGCGAAGTCGAGATCGACATCGGCGTTCAGGATATTCTGCAAGTTGCCGCGCAGCCGGTCATAACCGACCACGTTGACGTTGGTCGTGTAAGGCCCGCTCGGCGCCGGATCGGCGTTGCCATAGGCCGGGTTGGGCGACAGCCCGCCGAACACCGGCGTCGAGTTGCCGTTCAGGTTGTTGGCATAACGGCTGAGCGAGGCGTAACCCGGCTGGTTGTCATAGGTGAAGGTGGTCAGGCGATTGCGGAAGTGGAAGATGCCCGGCCGCCAGTCGAGCTGGAACTCGATATAGCGGTTGTTCTGCGCGAAGCCCGCGCCTTCCGCACCATTGCCGACCGAGGTCGAAATGCTCGGCTGCACATAACGCTGCATCCCGACGCGGAAGCCGAGATTGTCGGTGATCGGTCCCGACAGGTTCATACCGATATTGTAACCACCGCCGCGGGCGACGCCCGCCACCATCTGCGCGGTATATTCGCGGGTCGGCGCACGCGACAGCACGTTGACCGCGCCGCCCAGGGCGTTGCGGCCATAGGTGGTGCCTGCCGGACCACGCACGAAGGTGACGCTGCCGCCGAACAGCGTCGATTCACCAATGTTGCTGGGCACCAGGTTGATGAACCCGTCGACATAAGGAATGACGGTGTTTTCCTGGCCGAGCAGGGTCTGGCCGGTCTGGCGGCCGACGCCGCGCACGTTGATGCCGAAATCTTCGGTGTAGTTAAAGCCCGGCTGCACCGCGAGCAGCTGGGTGAAATCGTTGACGCCGGCGAGGTTGCGGTCCTCTGCCGTGATCATCGTGGTGTTCTGCGGCTCGTTCATCAAGCCCTGGAACCGGTTGCCGCTGACGACGATTTCGCGCTCTTCAACGACCACGCGGTCGCGCGTGCGGCGCGCGGATCGCGCACCCTGGCTGTCGGTGGATTCGTCCGACGACGCTTCAGTCTGCGAATCGCTCTGCGTATCGGCCTCCTGAGCCGACACGGAGCCGGCGGCGAGCAACGCGCACGCCGCGCACGACAAACCTAACAGATGCTTGATTGACATATCATCCTCCCCAAATTCCCCGCCCCTGTCGGGCGATTGCGGCTTTTGTGGTCAAACCGCATTTCTCAATTCCCTGCTTTTCGATGGTTTTTGTCGCTAGTCAAGCGCGGACTTATGGTCGTGCGAACACGTTTTTCCCGGATGTGGCCACGGCGCAACGCTCGGCGTACCCAGGTTCTTAATCGAATCGGCCGCGCGGCAGGATTGCGGGCATGGTCCGGGCAGTAGGAATTGCGCGATTTTCCTCTTACATTATGAATCAAGAAACAGGGTACGGAAGATCGCCGCCTATCCGTCAGCGATGGCGTCCGACTTTACCTGATTTGAGAAAATTGGTTTGCGTTGCAATCGCCCTTGGGTAGATTGCGCCACAGGAGAGGTATTAACAATGCGGGATTTCCAAGGGAAAGTCGCGGTCATCACCGGCGGTGCCAGCGGCATCGGCCTGGCGATCGCGCACCGATTCGGTAAAGCAGGTTGCAAGGTGATGCTCGCCGATATCGAAGCGACGGCGCTGGAAAAGGCGGTCGCCGAACTGCGCGATGCGGGGATCACGGCGGAAGGTGAAGTCACCGATGTCGCCGATTATGCTGCGGTCGAACGCCTGCGCGATCGCACCGATGCGGTGTTCGGCGGCACTGATCTGTTGTTCAACAATGCGGGCGTGTCGATCACCGGGCCGACCTGGCAAATGTCGCCGGACGACTGGCGCTGGGTGTGGGACGTCAATGTGTGGGGCGTGGTCAATGGCGTTCGCGCCTTCCTGCCCGGCATGATCGAACGCGGCGCGGGCGGGCATGTCATCAACACCGGCTCGCTCGCCTCGTTCAACGGCAATGGCGATCATGCACCCTATTGCTCGTCCAAGGCAGCGGTCCTGGGGATGAGCCAGTCGCTGTATAGCGAGATGTCGGCGATGATGACCGGGATCGGCGTGTCGATCGTCTGCCCCGGCATGGTGGCGACGCAGATCCATCAAAGCTGGCGCAACCGCCCCGGCGACGACCAGCCATGGAGCGACCGCGAATTCGCCAATGCCGAATTCAAGGCGAACAGCGATGCGTTTCAGGGCGCGGGCATCCCCGCCGAAACGATCGCCGACGCGACGTTCGATGCGGTGAGCGAGGATCGCTTCTATGTCTTTGCCGGACCGACCTGGCCGCGCTTCATGGAAGCGACGCTGGGCCGGGCGATTCGCGGTGAAAATCCGCTGGTGCTGACCTGGGGCGAAGATCGCCGCCCTGCCGACACGCGCGAACCCGCGCCGTGGCACGGCATTGCGGCAACGGTCTGACCGCGATGTTCCGCACCCCCACCCCCGCTGAGATCGCCGAGCATGAAGCGCGGCTGGACCGCGACGGCTATACGATCGTTCCCGAACTGATCGACGATGCCGAATGCGATCGGCTGCTCGATTGCCTGCACGACCTGCATGCCAGGCAGGATTTCGGCGACAACGACTTTACCGGCACCCGCACCAAGCGCGTGTTCAACCTCTTCGCCAAGACGCGCGGGCTCGATTCGCTGCTGGTCGAACCGACGGTCGTGCGGTTGGCGCGGCACATGCTGGGGCCGGAGGCGCAGCTGTCGATCGCGTCGACGATGGAGATCCATGGCGGCGAAACGTCCCAGGCGCTGCATCAGGACGATGCCTATTTCCCAACCCATCCGCACCCGCCGCTGGTCATCAACACGATGTGGGCGCTGACCGAATTCACCGAAGCCAATGGCGGCACCCGCGTGGTGCCCGGGTCGCACCTGCGCACCGACCGGGTCAATACGCGCGAACCGTCGATCGCGATCGAAATGCCGCGCGGATCGGTGCTGCTGTGGGACGGCCAGCTGTGGCATGGTGGCGGCGCCAACACGACCGATCAAGCGCGTTTCGGACTCAGCCTAAACTATTGCCGCGGCTGGATTCGTCAGCAGGAAAACCAGTATCTGGGCCTTGACCCCGCATTGGTCGCGAGCCTGCCCGACGATGTGCAAAAGCTGCTCGGCTATGATATATGCCAGTTCGTCGGCTGGGTCGATGGGCGCCACCCGCAGCGCGCGATCCTGCCGGGTGTCAGAGAACGAATTTGGGCCGGAGAATATCGGCAGTTGAGTGAGGCTTTGTTGCATAACTCCTGACGGGCATGAATCGCTCTTTTCTTGAGATTAC
>CADEEK010000054.1 GCA_902826325.1 uncultured Sphingomonadales bacterium | reverse complement strand
TGGCGGCCGCTGTCCGAAAAATGCGGCAGCGATCTCGACACGATCCGCCCCGGCCTGTTCGACGAGCTTTGCGCGCTGCTGGAGCATGTGGACCGCGAATGGCCCGACGATCTGCCGCTCGGCACCATCCATGCCGATCTGTTCCCCGACAATGTGCTGATGCGCGGGGACGCGATCACCGGCCTGATCGACTTTTATTTCGCCTGCACCGATTTCCGCGCCTATGACCTGGCGGTGACGCATTCGGCATGGGCGTTCAGCGCGGATGGCACGCAGTTCGACCGCGAGGTCGGGCATGCGCTCTGTTCGGGCTATACCAGCCGGATCGGCCTGACCGCCGCCGAGCGCGCCGCGCTCCCGCTGCTTGCGACCGGCGCCTGCCTGCGCTTTTCGCTGTCGCGCGCATGGGACTGGCTCAACACCCCGGCGACCGCGCTGGTCACGCGCAAGGACCCGCGCGCCTATGTCAGCCGCGCCGCCATTTATCGGCGCGAACGCAACGCCGCCTTCTTCGCATGAGCGAGCTGCCGCTGGTCGAAATCGCCACCGATGGCGCATGCAAGGGCAATCCGGGGCGCGGCGGCTGGGGCGTGCTGTTGCGGATGGGCGCGACCGAAAAGGAATTGTCGGGCGGCGAAGCGCACACCACCAACAACCGCATGGAATTGATGGCCGCGATCGAGGGGCTGAAGGCGCTGAAAAAGCCCTGCCGGGTCAAGCTGTCGACGGACAGCCGTTATGTCATGGACGGCCTGACCAAATGGATTCACGGCTGGCAGAAGAACGGCTGGCGCACCGCCGACAAGAAGCCGGTGAAGAATGCCGATCTGTGGCTGGCGCTGCTCGACGCCGCCGCGCCGCACCGGATCGAATGGCTGTGGGTCAAGGGCCATGCCGGTCATCCCGACAATGAACGCGCGGACAAACTGGCGAGCGACGCCGCACTGAACACCTGAGACGACGCGCGCGGCGCTCCGCTCAGCCTTCCTCGACCGGCGCGCCCGGCCCGTTCTTCAGAATCGATTCGATCGCATTCCGCGCCGATGCCTTGCTGCTATAGCCTTCGGTCCAGAAGATGATCTCGTTGTTATATTTGAACTTGGCGACGAACTCGCCCGCCTTGTTCTGCTCGATCACGAATTTGTGCGCCATCGCGGCCTCCCTCGTTACGACCGGGCAACGATAGTCTGGCCGCAGCGATCGGCCAATGGCTAAGCGCGCAACCGCCCCACGCCATAAGCGGCGGGATCGATGGCGGCGAGCGTCGGATCGGGCGCGATGCCCAGCAACAGCGCCGCCGCCAGCTTTGCCGCGGCAGGCGCGGTCTGGATACCGAACCCGCCCTGCCCCGCGCACCAGAACAAGCCGGGGGTCAGCGGATCGAAGCCATAGACCGGCCGGCGATCGGGCGCGAAGCTGCGCAGCCCCGCCCATTTGCGGTCGACCCCGGCCACGCGCCACTCGACCACCTGTTCCAGCCGGTCGATCGCGGTGGCGACATCGATCGGCTCGGGCTGGGCATCGCAGGGGGCGGTCGGGATCTCGTCATGCGGGGTCAGCCACAGCCGGTCGGCCCCTTCGGGCTTGAAGTAGAAGCTGCCGCCGATATGCCCGACATGGGGCAGGCGCGATGGCGGCGCGGGATCGGTGCGCAGCTGCACCATCGTCCGCCGGAACGCCGCGATGCCGAGTGGCGCCGCCCCCGCCAGTCCGGCGACCGGATCGGCCCAGGCCCCGGCGGCATTGACCAGGATTCCGGCGCGAAACGGCCCCGCCGCCGTGTCCAGCGCCCAGTCGCCCGCATGCCGTGATGCCGACCGCAACGCCGCCGCAACGGTCAATCGCGCACCCGCCGCCCGGGCGCGGGCCAGATAATGCTGATGCAGCGCCGCCACGTCGATATAGGTGCAGCTCGGCTCCCAGACGCCCAACCGCCACTCGTCGCGCAGGCCGGGAATCATCGCGCGCGGGTCGCGCGGCTCCAGCACCACACCGCTGTCCGCGAAAGCCGCCAGAAACCGCTCGATCGCCGCCGCATCCCCGGCACGCCCGATATGCAACGATCCGAGCGGCTCGACAAAGGGCGACAGCGCCACCTGCGACGCGCTGGTCAGCGGCTGGATCAGCGGTCCGCCATAGGTTTCCGACCAGAATGCCGCCGACCGCCCGGTGGCGTGATAACCGGGCTGATCCTCCGCCTCCAGCACGACGACGCTGGCATGCGGCGCGATTTCGGCGGCCAGGCTCGCCCCCGCAATCCCCGCACCGACAATCGCAACGTCGAACCGTGGCGTCACTGGCGATGGACCCGCGCCTGCAGGAACAGGTCGATCTCGCCGATCGCGCGATTGCGCACGCGATCGCTCTCGCGCAGGATTTCATGCGCGCTTTCCGGCCCGAACCGGACGATCCGCGCATCGGGCAGCTTCGCCACGGTCTTCAGCGCCGCTTTGGCATCGACCAGCCCGTCCTTTTCGGCGATCAGCGCCAGCAGCGGCACGGTCATCGCCTTGAGCGCGGGGTTATTGCGCAGCTCGCGCGTCGAACGAAACCCCTCGATCAGCCATTTCCAGCTCGGCGGGCCCGTATAGATTTCCGGATTCGCCGCATGCCACCACAATTCGTCCTGATAGCGGTCGGCATCATGGGTCAGCAACGACTGGCGGCTGTTGCTGGTATAGGGCCGCTCATTGGTCTTCCATGCCGGACGGGCCGAATTGCCGACCCCGCCCAACAGCCGCGCGATCCGCTCGCCCAGCCCAGCGCCGAACGGGGAATTGAGGCCCAGCATCGGCGCGATCAGCACCGCGGCGTCGGGCTTGATCGCCCCTTCGACCAGGCCGCGCAGCACCAGATGCCCGCCCATCGAATGCCCCATCACGATATGCGGCCCGGGCGTCGCCGACATCCATTCGCGCCCGAAATCGCGCAGATCGGCGATATAGTCGGCGAAATCGTCGATATGGCCGCAATCGCCCGCCGGGGTCAGCCGCCCCGATCGGCCCTGCCCGCGCCAGTCGAATGCGGTGATCGTCCAGCCCTGGCCATGCCAGTGATCGAACGCCTCCAGATATTTCTCGAAAATATCCCCCCGCCCGACCTGGAACAGGATCGACCCGCGCGACCGTCCCGTCACCGGCCAGGCGAAACAGCGCAGCACCGCCCCGTCGCGGGCGGTCCAGTGGTTGATCTGCGCACCATCGGGAATGGCGCGGCGGTTAAAGGCGGGGGCGGCGAGCGCGGTCATGGGGGAGGACATAGGCGGGCTGGTTACGTTTTGGAAAGCTCCCCCGTCTAGGGCTAAGGTGCGATGGGGGAAATTGCGCCTGCACTGTTGCTGGGCCTGCTTGGCCTGATCCTGGTTTCCGCCGGGATCGAGGACGCACATCATCGCCGCATCGCCAATTGGAAGAACGCGGCCATCGCGCTGCTCGCCTTGCCCTGGTGGATCGCCAACGGCCTGCCCGTCTGGCCCGACATGGCGATGCAGCTTGGCGTCGCGCTGATCGTGTTCGCGCTGTTCGCGGCGGCGTTCCACTTTGGCCTGATGGGCGGCGGCGACGTCAAGATGATCGCCGCGCTCGCCTTGTGGTTCCCGATCGCGCCGCTGGCGATGATGCTGGTCATCATGTCGCTGGCGGGTGGCGCGATCACTGTGGCGATGATGATCGACAAATGGCTGCGGCGGCAAAGCGCCCAGCCGGAGATCCCCTATGGCATCGCCATCGCCATCGCCGCGCTGCTTACGCTTCGCGAACCGATTTTTAACCAGTTCACGTGAATGATTAACGCCGGTGAAACCCGGTCGGACGCTTGAAAGGCCAAAAACGTCATGGATGCACGGAAGATCATATTGCTGGTCGGCGCGCTGATCATCGCTGGGATCACGGCGTTCATGGCGCGCTCGCTGATGGTCGGCGCACCTGCGCCCACTGCGGCGGCAGGCGTCGCCGGAGCGCCCGCGCCGATCGACGGGGTCGAGGTGCTGGTCGCGACCCGCGCGCTGCCCGTCGGCACCATTCTGGGTCCGGAATCGATGAAATTCATTCCCTGGCCCAAGGAGCTGATCGAGGGCGCCTATTTCAAGCGTGAGGGCACCGATCTCAAATCATTGCAGGGCACGGTCGTGCGTTTCGCGATTCCCGCGGGACAGCCACTGACCCAGGGCGCGCTGGTCAAGCCCGGCGATCGCGGCTTCCTGGCTGCGGCGCTCGGCCCCGGCATGCGCGCCGTGACCGTCCCGGTTTCCGCACAGAGCGCGGTTGCGGGCTTCGTGTTCCCGGGCGACCGTGTCGACCTGATCCTGACCCAGTCGGTCGCCGGTGGCGGCGATGGCCCACCGCTGAAGGCATCGGAAACCGTGCTGCGCAACCTGCGCGTGCTCGCCACCGACCAGAAAACCGACAAGCAGCAGGACGAAAGCGGCAACACGGTCGTATCGACCTATTCGACCGTCACGGTCGAGGCGACGCCGCGCATCGCCGAAAAGATCGCGGTCGCGCAGACCGTCGGCACGCTGTCGCTGTCGCTGCGCTCGATCGCCGACAATGCGGGCGAGCTTGAAGAAGCGATCGCCGCGGGCGACGTCTCCGTCCCCGATGGCGACGATCCCAAGGCCGAAAAGACGATGATGGCGCGTGTCGCCGCCCGCCCGATCGAAGGGGGGACGACGATGTCGACCGGCGCCGACGTGTCGCGCTTTCAGCGCAGCACCGTGCCCGGAAAGCCCAGGGAACCGGGGCCGCCGGCTGGCATGATGGCACCGGGCACGCCCGGATCGCCCTATCCCGGCGGCGCAGGCATGCCGACCGGACCGATTGTGAAGATTGCACGGGGGAACAGCGTCACTGTCGTCCCCGTTGGTGGAAAGGACTGACATGCGTTTGAGGGGGAAAACGCTGGGCACGCCGCTGGCGATGATCGCGATGATCGGCACGACCGTCACCGCGCCGATGCCCGCGATTGCACAGACGGTGCATGCCGCGCCGCGCGACATGGTTCAGATCGCGACCGGCCGGGGGCGGATGATCACGCTCAGCGCGCCGATGACCGACATTTTCGTCGCCGATCCGAACATCGCCGACGTCCAGGTCCGCTCGCCCACCCAGCTGTGGGTGTTCGGCAAGAAGGCGGGTGAAACCACCGTCTATGCAACGACCAAGGCGGGCAAGGTCGTCTATTCGGCGACGATCCGCATCGGCAACAATTTCGACAGCGTCCAGTCGATGCTGAACCTGGCCATGCCGGAAGCCGCGATCACAGCGACGCCGATGAACGGCCTGATCCTGCTGACCGGCACCGTCGCCGCGCCCGCCGATGCGGCGGAGGCCGAACGGCTGGTCCAGGCCTTTGTCGGCGACGATACCAAGGTGCTTTCGCGCCTGAAGACCGCAACCCCGTTGCAGGTCAATCTGCAGGTGCGCTTCGCCGAAGTCAGCCGCAGCTTCGTCAAGAATATCGGCGTCAACCTGGTGACGCGCGACACCACGGGCGGCTTCCAGTTCGGCCTGTCGAGCGGCACCCGCGTGCCCGGCACGATCACGTCGCCCGACCTGTCAACGCTGCCCCAGCTCGATGCGTCGTCGCGCTTTGGTCTGCCCGCCGGGTCGATCACCCTGCCCTTTGACCCCCGGCGCGGCGATTTCGTCCTGCCCGGCACCGGCAGCCAGTATAATTTCAACGCGCCGACCACCGGCAACGCGCTCAATTTCGCGGGCAAGCTGTTCGGGCTGGACGTGCTGTCCGCGCTCGACCTTGGCGAGCGGATCGGTCAGGTGACGACGCTCACCAACCCGAACCTGACCGCGCTGTCGGGCGAAACCAGCACCTTCCTGGCGGGCGGCGAAGTGCCGATCCCGATCGCTCAGGGGCTGGGCGCGGTATCGGTCGAATACAAGCAGTTCGGCGTCAGCCTTGCCTATACCCCGACCGTCCTGTCCGATGGCCGCATCTCGCTGCGCGTCCGGCCGGAAGTGTCACAGCTCAACTATCAGAACGGCGTCCAGATGGGCGGCACGATCGTGCCCGGCATCTCCACGCGCCGCGCGGAAACGACGGTCGAGCTGGGTTCGGGCCAAAGCTTTGTGATCGCCGGATTGCTGCAGAACACGCATGACAATTCGATCGACAAGACCCCCGGCCTTGGCGACGTGCCGGTGCTCGGCGCGCTGTTCCGGTCGAACTCGTTCCAGCGCGGCGAGACCGAGCTGGTGATCGTCGTCACCCCCTATCTGGTCAAGCCGGTCAACGCCAACGACGTCGTGCTGCCGACCGACGGCTACAAGGCGCCGACCGATCTTGGCCGCGTGCTGCTCGGCGAACTGGGCGGCGGCCAGACCGGCCTCGACCGGCCCAAGCCGCGCATGGTCGATCCGGCGGGCGGCGAGCCATCGGTGGGTGCGGCCTCGCCCGTCGCCCCGGTGCAGCCCCAGCCCCAGCCGCAACTGCCCCAGGCCACGCCCGTCCAGCCGGTCCAGCCAAAGGCGCGGGACAACAAGCGCAAAAAGGGTTCGGCAGCCGCCACGCCCGGCTTCGGCTTCAACTGATCGCGAGAGGGAGTGGCAATGATGCACAAGCAACACACGATCCTGCTGCTGACCGGCCTCGCCGCCGTGCTGTCGGCATGCGGGCCCGCCAATCGCAGTGTCGAATCGATCAACCAGCCGGTCGTCTCGCGCGCCGACTATATCTTCGACGCGGCGACCGACGGCACCTATCTTGCCGCCGGTGAGCATCAGCGGGTGGCCGGATGGCTCGCCTCGCTGCGCCTGTCCTATGGCGACCGCATCTATGTCGACGATCCGGCAGGGACCGCCGCGCGCAACCAGATTGCAAGCGAAGCGGGCCGTTACGGCATCCTGTTGTCCGATCCCGCCCCGGTCACTGCGGGTGCGATCGCACCCGGCACGGTGCGCGTGATCGTCAGCCGGATGAAGGCCCATGTCCCCGGCTGTCCCAATTATTCGCGGATGAGCGGGACCGAGTTCGAAGCGAGCACCAGCTCCAATTTCGGTTGCGCGACCAATTCCAACCTGGCGGCGATGGTCGCCCGGCCCGAGGATCTGGTGCGCGGCCAGCCGGGCGCGGAAACCGCCGATCCGGCAACCAATTACAAGGCGATCGACACGCTGCGCAAAGCCAATCCAACCGGCGCGGGCGGTCTTCAGGAAGCCGGCAAGACCGGCGGGGGCGGCAACTGATGAATGCACCTTTCAACCCCCCGCGTGCTGCGCATCGTGAGCCGTTCGTCGCCTTTGTCTGCGACGAAACGACGGCCGAGGCGCTGCGCCCGATCGCGATCGAACAGGGCTGGAACCCCGAAAAGGTCAACAAGGGCGGGCTGCGCAACGCGGTGCAGACGCTGTCGGTATCGGCCAGCCCCAATGTGCTGTTCGTCGACCTGTCCGAATCGGGCGATCCGCTCAACGACATCAACGCGCTGGCCGAAGTGTGCGAGCCGGGCACGGTGGTGATCGCCGCGGGCCAGGTCAACGATGTCCGCCTGTATCGCGACCTCGTCGCCTCGGGCATTCAGGATTATCTGCTCAAGCCGCTCAATCCCGACATGCTGCGCGATGCGTTCGTCCATGCCTATACGACGCTCAACGCGCCCAAACATGCCGACCAGAAGGTCGAGCGGCCGCATTGCGCCGTCGCCGTCATCGGCACGCGCGGCGGGGTCGGCGCCTCGACGGTCGCGACTTCGCTGTCCTGGCTGTTCAGCGAACGGTCGAAACGCACCACCGCGCTGCTCGATCTCGACGTGCATTTCGGCACCGGCGCGCTCGCGCTGGACCTTGAACCGGGCCGTGGCCTGACCGACGCGATCGAAAATCCCAGCCGCATCGACGGGCTGTTCATCGAACGCGCGATGGTCAAGGCGTCGGACCGGCTGGCGGTGCTGTCCGCCGAAGCGCCGATCAATTCGCCGGTAATGACCGACGGCGCCGCCTTCTATCAATTGCAGGAAGAGATTCGCGGCGCGTTCGAATGCACCGTGATCGATCTGCCGCGCACGATGCTGGTCAACTACCCGCACCTCATCACCGATGTGCAGGTGGCGGTGCTCGTCACCGAACTGACGCTGGCGGCGGCGCGCGATGCGATCCGCATCCTCAGCTGGTTCAAGTCCAACGCCCCGCATACCAAGGTGGTGGTGGTCGCCAACCGCGTGCCCGCAGGGCAGCTGGAAATCAGCCGCAAGGATTTCGAAGGCTCGATCGAACGGCGCATCGACTATCTGATCCCGCTCGAACCCAAAACGGCGGTGCAGGCGGCGAAGCTCGGCAAGCCGCTCGCCGAAGCGGGCAAGGCGGTCAAGTCGCTCGCCCCGCTGGGCGAGATCGCCGATCAGCTCGTCGCGCTGACCGATGCGGGTGAGAATGCACCCGACGACAAGGGCAAGGCGGCCACCGGCAAGGGCGGATCGTTGATCGCCAAGCTGACCGGCATGAAGCTGACGAAGAAGAAATGACCCGGCGGACCTGACGGTCCCCCGCGTAACCGGAGTTTTGGCACGGCATGACCCTGCTGTCGTTGTTCCTGTTGGCAATCGGCGCCTTTGCGGTGCTGGCGATGCTGGTCCTGGCCTTTGCCGGGCCATCGGCGGCGGCGGCGGGTTCGCGGCGGCTGACATCGCTCAAGGACCGGCATGCGGGCGTCGTCGGGGTGACTGCGGTCGAAGCGCAGATGCGCAAGATTTCGAACAAGCGCGCGTCCAACATGGACAAGGCGGCGGCGCGGCTGCTCCCCAACCCCGCCCAGCTGCGCAAGCGGCTGGCGATGACCGGCAAGCCGTGGACGGTCGGCCAATATGGCATGGCGACGCTTGGCCTGGCGTTTGGCATGGCACTGTTGCTGTGGCTGCAGGGGCTGCCAGTGCTGCTGGCATTGCTGGTCGGGCTGTTCGTCGGCGCGGGACTGCCGCACATGGCGGTCGGCTTCTTCATCAACCAGCGCATCGCCCGGTTTACCGCCAAATTCCCCGACGCGATCGAATTGCTGGTGCGCGGCCTGCGCTCGGGCCTGCCCATCACCGAAACGATCGGCGTGGTCGGTAATGAAATGGACGGGCCGGTGGGCGAGGAATTCCGCCTGATCGCCGACCGGATGAAGATCGGCCGCACGATGGACCAGGCGTTGCAGGAAACCGCCGACCGGCTGGGCACGCCGGAATTTCAGTTCTTCACCATCTCGATCGCGATCCAGCGCGAAACCGGCGGCAATCTGGCCGAAACGCTCGCCAACCTCGCCGAAGTGCTGCGCAAGCGCGCGCAGATGAAGCTGAAGATCAAGGCGATGTCGTCCGAATCCAAGGCCTCGGCCTATATCATCGGCGCGCTGCCCTTCATCGTGTTCGGGCTGATCTGGTTCATCAACGGCTCCTACATGCAGAATTTCTTCATCGACGAACGGCTGATCCTCGCCGGTGGCGGCGGGATCGTGTGGATGGGCATCGGCGCCTTCATCATGGCCAAGATGATCAATTTCGAGATCTGATGCGATGCTGACCAACCCCGAAGGCCCCACCCTGCTCGGCGTCGACGTGCTGTTCGTCGCGACGGCACTGGCTGGCGTCGCCGCCTTTTTCGTCCTTTTTGCAATCTATGCCGCAACCTCGGTCAACGATCCGATGGCCAAGCGGATCAAGGCGCTCAACGATCGCCGCGAACAGTTGAAGGCCGGCATCACCGCCTCGACCAGCAAGCGCCGCGCCAAGCTGGTGCGCCAGAACGATACCACCGACCGCATCCGCAGCCTGTTGTCCTCGCTCAAGGTCCTGCAGGAAAGCCAGGTCAAGGCGGCGCAGATCAAGCTGCTGCAGGCCGGCATCCGGTCGAAAGACTATGCCGTCGCGGTCATTTTCGGCCGGCTCGTGCTGCCGATCGTGATCGGCGGGACGATGGGGTTCCTGGTCTATGGCACCGAAATGTTCGCCGACTGGACCCCGCTCAAGGCCTATGGCCTGGTCGCGGGCAGCCTGATCCTCGCTTACAAGGGTCCCGATCTCTATCTGAAGAACCGCATCCAGAAGCGCAGTTCGGCGATTCGCAAGGGCGTGCCCGATGCGCTCGACCTGCTGGTCATCTGTGCCGAAGCGGGACTCACCGTCGATGCGGCGTTCGGCCGCGTGTCGCGCGAACTGGGCAAGGCCTATCCCGAACTCGGCGAAGAATTTTCGCTGACCGCGATCGAACTCGGCTTCCTCACCGATCGCCGTCAGGCGTTTGAAAATCTGGCGACGCGCATCGACCTGGATTCGATCCAGGGGGTCGTCACCACCATGATCCAGACCGAAAAATACGGCACGCCGCTGGCATCGGCGCTGCGCGTCCTGTCGGCGGAGTTCCGCAACGAACGGATGATGCGCGCCGAGGAAAAGGCCGCGCGCCTGCCCGCGATCATGACCGTGCCGCTGATCCTGTTCATCCTGCCGGTGCTGTTCATCGTCATTCTGGGCCCGGCGGCCTGTTCGATCAACGATGCGCTGATGACCGGCTGATCGTCTGAAACGCAGACGAAACCACCGCTGGCGCGGCAGCGCCGCATTGGTTAACGTTGCCCCCGCTTGCGAAAGGGGGACCACGCCGCAATGTTGTTTTCGACACCGACCGAATGGGCCGCGCTGGGGCTGACCCTGCTCGCCGGATGGCTATGGGGCTTTGCCAGCCATTCGGGCGGCAAGAAATGGCGCCGCCAGCTGCAGGAGGAGGAGGTTTCCTCCGCCGCCTATCGCGATCAGGCCGAACGCGAATTGCGCGACCTGCGCGAACGGGTGCGGCAGCTGGAAAGCGACGCACCGGCAAAACCGGCGGCGCCCGCCCCGGCAGCTGCGGCCGCCGCGCCGACGGTCGACAGCGAGCCGGTCAAGACCTGGATCCCCGAAGGGCCACCGCCCCCGCCGCTGGCGATGGGCACGCCCGAACCTGCACCGCAACCCGCACCCCAGCCGATCGTCGCCGACGCCACGCCGCAGCCAGCGCCCGCTTCCGAGCGGGAGGAGGTGAAGTCGGCCGCAACCGACCAGAACTTTTCAGGCCAGAACGCCTCAGCTGAACCGCAAGCTGCGTTCGTCGCGGCCCCCGATCAGGGCGGAACGGCTGACCCTGCGTCGCCCGCGCCAGCTGCCGCGAGCGCGCCCGCCCAAACGCCCATAGACGGGGTGCAAAAGGGGCATGAATGGCTGCCCTCGCACGTCCGCGCCGATAGCCGGACGGACTGACGCGCCGCGTCAGGCGATACCGTCGACCAGAATGCGCTGATAGCGTTCGGCGACCACCGCCAGCGGGCGGTCGTCGCCGTCGAACACCACCGCGCGGTGGCGCAGCACGACGCCATCGCGCGGTGCATCCGCGGCCGCGATCCGGCGCGTCCAATAGGTTCGGCGATGCGGCGCAAGCGGCATGATGACGCGACCGAACGGCGCATCGCCATCGTCCAGCGCCGCGATCATCGCATCGGGCAACCGCGCGAGGACATACCAGTTGCTCGCCTGCGACAGCAGATGCGGGCCGCACATCAGCCGGACATGACGAACGCCGATCGGCTCGTCCGGCCCGACCGCAAGCCGCCGCGCGACCGCCGTCACCTGTCCCGCCAGCACCCGCCCGCGGTCGACCAGCGCGTGGACGCGCGGCGGATCGGCAAGGCCCAGCGCGACACAACGCCGTTCGAGCACGGCGGTCGCGGTCGGGCTGGCCCGCAACTCGACGCTCAGCCGCTCGATCGCCGCCGGGTCCGCAATCGGGGCGCTGGTCAACGCCGTCGCCATGGTCGCCAGCGCGCCGATTACCTGGCCTTGAGCGCGGCCTGCGCCGCCGCCAGCCGGGCGATCGGCACGCGATAGGGCGAGGCGGAAACGTAATCGAGCCCGGTCGCCTCGCAAAAGGCGATGCTCGCCGGATCGCCGCCATGTTCGCCGCAAATGCCCAGCTTGATGTCGGGCCGCGTCGCGCGCCCGCGCTGCGCCGCCAGTTCGATCAGCTCGCCAACCCCCTCGACATCGATGCTGACGAACGGATCGCGGGCGTAAATGCCCTTTTCGACATAGGTGGTCAGGAACCGCGCGGCATCGTCGCGGCTGACGCCCAGCGTCGTCTGCGTCAGATCGTTGGTGCCAAAGCTGAAGAACGCGCCGGCCTCGGCAATCTCACCCGCGCGCAGCGCCGCGCGCGGCAATTCGATCATCGTGCCGACCAGATAGTCGATCGTGCGGCCCTGTTCGGCGAACACCGCCTGTGCGGCCTTGTCGACCACCGCCTTCATCAGCTCCA
>CADEEK010000053.1 GCA_902826325.1 uncultured Sphingomonadales bacterium | reverse complement strand
GCCTATATTCTCGACTATACCGCGATCAACAAGGGCATGACCCTGATCGACGAGGTTCGCAAGCTGGAGGACGGCGTCTATTTCGGCGCGGCGACCACCGATGCGGGCGGCGGCAAGCGTTCGAAGCCGGATTTCTTCATCCTGGTCGGCCCGACCGACGAATGGGTCGGCGCGGGGCCGACGGCGACCCCGGCCAAGTAAGGCGATGATCGCGGCTCGGCATCTCGCCCTTGCGGCGGGGGCGCTCGCCCTGCTCGGCGGGATCGCCATGCGGGGTGCCGATGCGCAATCGGCCCCCGTCCCGTCGGTCACGGCGGGGCAGGTATCGGCGGGTCAGGCGGCCTATGCGCGCAATTGCGCCGCCTGCCATGGCGCCGACCTTACCGGCGCCGGACCCGCCGTCGCGCTGAAGGGCGCGGCGTTCCAGGCCAAATGGCGCGGCAAGAGCGCCGCCGAGCTGCTCGACGCGATCGCACGGATGCCGCCGGGGCAGGAAGACAGCGTCACCTCCGCCGAACGGGTCGAGATGCTGGCGCTGTTGCTGCAGGCCAATGGCGCGCCGATGGGCGACCGTCCGTTGCCGAGCGAACGCGCCGCGCTGGAACGGCTGCCGATCGGCGGACCGGCGTCCGGCACCGGGCCCAAGCCGGTGGTGATCCCGCCGCGCGAGGGGCCAAGCCGCCTGGATGCGGTGCGCCCCGTTACCGCCGCCGAGCTGCGCGATCCGCCGCCCGAAGACTGGTTGATGTGGCGGCGCACCTATGACGTGTCGGGCACCAGTCCGCTGGGTCAGATCACCGCGAAAAATGCGGGCAAGCTGCGCCTTGCCTGGTCATGGTCGCTGCCCGCGGGCGGCAACATGATGACGCCGATCGTGCGCGACGGCGTCGTCTATACCTATAGTTTCGGCGATATTGTCGAGGTGCTGGACGGCGCGACCGGCAATCTGTTGTGGCGGTTCCAGCGCACGCTGGATCCGGGCTTCACGCCCCAGGGCAAGAAGGGCGTGGCGCTGGCCGGGGACCTGGTGCTGGTCCCGACATCGGACCTGCACCTGATCGCGCTCAACGCGCGGACCGGCGCGGTGGTGTGGGATCACAAAATCGCGAACACCGATCCCAAACAGCAGATCAAGAGCGCGCCGCTGATCGCGGGCGACCGCGTCGTCATCGGCCTCAACGGCTTTGCCGATGTGAAGGGCGGCAATTTCGTCGCCGCGTTCGACCTGAAGTCCGGAGCCGAACAATGGCGGTTCCATACGATCGCGCGACCCGGCGAGCCGGGCGGCGACAGCTGGAACGGCCTGCCGCTCGAACAGCGCAGCGGCGGATCGGTGTGGGTCTCGCCCAGCTATGATCCGGTTTCCGACCGCGTCTATTTCGGCGTTGCCCCGACCTATGACGGCAATGCGCTGCGCAAGACGCCGGATCAACCGGGCGTCACCAACGACGCGCTCTACACCAATTCGACCGTCGCGCTGGAGGCGGCGACCGGCAAGCTCGCCTGGTATTATCAGCATCAGGCGAACGATCAGATCGACCATGACTGGACGTTCGAACGCACGCTGTTGACGCTCCCGTTCGAGGGGCGTCAGCGCCGTGTGGTGATGACCGCCGGGAAATCGGCGGTGTTCGACCTGCTCGATGCGCAGACGGGCGAATATCTCGCCTCGATGGACATGGGGTTGCAGAATGTCTTCACCGCGATCGACCCCGAAACCGGGGCGAAGACGGTCAACCCGCTCGCCGTGCCTGCGTTCGATCAGAAGCTGGTGCGGCTGGGCGTGCCCGGCATCTGCCCGGACCTGCTGGGTGCGCGCAACCTGATGTCGACGGCGGTCAATCCGCGCAGCGGGCGGATGTATGTGCCGCTGACCGATACCTGCGTCCATCCTTTCCCCAAGGGCGAGCGGTGGCAGTTGCGGCCCGATCCGGATTCGGCGGACAAATGGGGCATGGTCCGCGCGATCGACCCGGCCACCCGCCGCGTCATCTGGACCACGCGGACGGCGGCGGCGCCGGTCAGCGGCGCGCTGGCGACGGCGAGCGATGTCGTGTTCCTGGGCTTTGCCGACCGATCCTTCCGCGCCTTTGACGGGCGCAACGGCCGCGAATTGTGGCAGGCGGGGCTGGACAATGCGCCGACCTCCTATCCGGTCAGCTATGCCGCCGACGGCAAGCAGTTCGTCGCCGTGGCGACCAGCGAAGGGTTCGTCCACGCCCAGGCGATGCGACAGGTGGCGCAGATCACGGCGCCCCCGGCGGCGGGCGCGACGCTGTTCGTCTTTGCCCTGCCCTGAACGCATTCGAACGGGTCGGCGGTGACAGCCGGGGCGGGCCACCCGCCCCGGCGCGTCAGTTGGCGCTGACCGTCGGCTTGCCGCCCGCCAGCCGGATCGTCACATAGCTGTTGTCGCAGATATTGGTGCCGGTCCACACCTGTGTCGTATCGTCGGCAAAGGTCGCCTTGATATCGAACCGGCATTTGCCCGACGGCTTGTCGAGATGGATGGTCGTGCGTTCCCTGACCTTCAGCGGCCATTTGTCGGCGATTTCCTCTGGCTTGATATTCGGCTTCCAGTCATCGGTGCCCGACACCGCCAGGTCGATCTTCTTGATCGGCTTGCCCGATTCGTTGGTCAGGATGAAATCCCAATCCTCAGCCAGCGCGGGCGCGCTGACGAACAGGATGGCGGCCATTATCGTTATCGTTCGCATTGCATTCCTCCCCTTCAGGAACGCCACGAACCATGCGCGCGCGCGACCCGGATCGCAAGCGCCGCGCGCGGCGGCACGCAAGCCATTTGTATCCCGCCACCGCGCCGCCTATAGCGCCCGCCCATGACGCGGCTCGACGGGGCGGCGGCGGTGCCCGCGCAACTGCGCGGGGCGATCGTCGCGCTGGGCAATTTCGACGGCTTTCATCGCGGCCATCAGGCGGTGGTCGGCGCCGCCGTGGCGCGGGCGCGGGCGCAGGGGCGACCGGCCATCGTCGCGACGTTCGACCCGCACCCGATGCGCCATTTCCATCCCGCAACGCCGCCCTTTCGCCTGACCACGCTCGATCAGCGTCAGCGGCTGTTCGAACGCGCCGGGGCGGATGCGATGCTGGTGTTCGGCTTCGACGCCGCGCTCGCCGCACTGTCGGCGCGCGATTTCGCCGCCGATCGTCTGGTCGGCATGGCGGGGGTGGCGGGGGTCGTCACCGGCGCCGACTTCACCTTTGGCAAGGGGCGCAGCGGCGATGTCGCGGTGCTGGCGGCATTGGGCGACGAACTCGGCTTTGCCGTCGACACCGTCGCGCCGATCGATGATGGCCATGCGGTCGTGTCGTCCAGCCGCATCCGCGACGCGCTGAAAGCGGGGCGCACGCGCGAGGCGACCGCACTGCTCACCCGCCCGTTCGCGATCGAGGGGGTGGTCGAGCGCGGCGCGCAGCTTGGCCGACAGCTGGGCTATCCCACCGCCAACCTGTCGCTCGGCAATTATCTGCGCCCGCGTTACGGCATCTATGCGGTGCGCGGGCGGTTGCCCGACGGGCGCCTGCTCGACGGCGTCGCCAATCTGGGCGTGCGGCCGAGCATCGAACCGCCGGTCGAGCTGCTCGAACCCTATTTCTTCGATTTTTCGGGCGACCTTTATGGCCAGACGATCGAGGTCGAGCTGATCGAATTTCTGCGCGACGAAGCGAAGTTCGATTCGCTCGATGCGCTCAAGGTGCAGATCGGCGCCGATTGCGACGCGGCGCGTGCGGCGTTGGGTGGCTGATCGCGCGTAAAGCCACGACGTTACTAAGAAGAAGGTGGTTTCACGCAGAGGCGCAGAGGGCGCAGAGATCGCAGCCCTCGCCGCGCCAGCGGCCCTCATCATCACCGGCAAGCGCGCTGCACGGCAAATATGATCCGAACGCTATGCGCAAGGGAAGGCATCTCTGCGCTCTCTGCGCCTCTGCGTGAAACCACCTTCTTCCCTTGTCCTGCTTCGCGTCGTCACGCCGTCGCGCGAACAAAAAGCTTCTGCTTCCCCCGCCGCCCCACACAGGCTAATCCCCGCGCCAAATGACCGACAATTCCGATACCCCGCGCGACTATCGCGACACCGTCTTCCTGCCGAAGACCGATTTCCCGATGAAGGCGGGGCTCGCCGCCAAGGAACCGGCGATCCTCGAACGCTGGGCGAAGATCGGCGTCTATGACCGGTTGCGCGAACAGCGCGCGGGGCGTGAGCGGTTTATCCTGCATGATGGCCCGCCCTATGCGAATGGCGACATTCATATGGGCCATGCGATGAACAAGATCCTCAAGGACATCATCGTCCGCAGCCAGAGCCTGATGGGCAAGGATGCGCCCTATGTGCCCGGCTGGGACTGTCACGGCCTGCCGATCGAGTGGAAGATCGAGGAAGCCTATCGCGCGAAGAAGCTGAACAAGGACGAGGTGCCGCCGCAGGAATTCCGCGCCGAATGCCGCGCCTATGCCGATAAATGGGTCGGGGTGCAGCGCGAACAGTTCGAGCGGCTGGGCGTGATGGGCGATTGGGACGATCCCTATCTGACGATGAAGTTCGACGCCGAGGCGACGATCGCGGGCGAGCTGCTCAAATTCGCGGAGAGCGGCCAGCTCTATCGCGGCGCGAAGCCGGTGATGTGGTCGCCGGTGGAGAAGACCGCGCTGGCCGAAGCCGAGGTCGAATATGAGGATGTGGTGTCGACCCAGATCGACGTCGCGTTCGAGATTGTCGATGCGCCGAATGCACCCGAACTGGTCGGCGCGCATGCGGTGATCTGGACGACGACGCCGTGGACGATTCCGGTGAACCAGGCTTTGGCCTATGGGCCGGAGGTTGATTACGTTGTTCTCGATGTGCTCGTGAACTATGAAGAAGGCTCAGCGGCGAACCTCCAGGAAGGTGGGCGATACCTAATCGCGGAACAGCTCGTCCCAGCTTTCATCACTAGATTAAAGGTGCAAAGCGCCGACCTATTCGATTTCAGGGTCCTGCGATCCGTAAAAGGCTCCGACCTCGCCGGAGCCACCGCCCGCCACCCGATCTACAACCTCCTTCGTCACCCCGGCGAAAGCCGGGGTCCCGCTTCTACCGGCGGCGGCGAAGGCAGCGGGACCCCGGATCAAGTCCGGGGTGACGATTGGGAAAAGCAGCTCGCTTTCTTCGCGAAACCCCGCCCCTTCCTGCCCGGCGATTTCGTCACCACCGATGCGGGCACGGGCCTCGTTCATATGGCGCCCGATCATGGCGAGGACGATTTCCTGCTGTGCAAGGCGCATGGCATCGACCCGGTGTTCGCGGTCGATGGCGGCGGCATGTATCGCGCCGACTGGGCGTGGCTGGGCGGTCAGGGGTCGGTCATCAACAAGAAGTTCGTCGCCAGCGATGGGCCGATCTGCGCGGATTTGCGCCAAGCGGGCGCGCTGCTCGCCGCCTCCGACGATTTCCAGCACAGCTATCCGCATAGCTGGCGGTCCAAGGCGAAGATCATCTTCCGCGCCACGCCGCAATGGTTCATCCCCATGGATGGGTCTCAAAAGCCCTCTCCTGAGCCGAAGGCCGCCGCAGGCGAACGGGAGGGGCTGAGGACGCCGGGTGCCGCCGCAGATGAACTTCCCGCCTTCGCCGCCGATGCGGGATTCGGGCCGATCGTTCACCCCTCCAACGCACCCACGCTGCGCAACCTTGCGCTGGATGCGATCGAGCGGACCCGCTGGGTGCCGGCGCGCGCTCAAAACCGTATCCGGTCGATGGTCGAGGGGCGGCCCGACTGGGTGATTTCGCGCCAGCGTGCCTGGGGCGTGCCGATCCCGCTCTATGTCCACCGCCGGACCGGCGACTATCTGCGCGACGAAAGCGTCAACGGCCGCATCCTCGACGCCTTCCGTGCGGGCGGCGCCGATGCGTGGTTCGGGGCGGATCATCAGGCGTTGCTTGGCCCGGACCATGAACTCGCCGATTACGAGGTGGTCAACGACATCCTCGACGTCTGGTTCGATTCCGGGTCCACCCACAGCTTCGTGATCGAACAGCGTTATGGCGAGGGCGTGCGCGCCGACCTGTATCTTGAAGGGTCCGACCAGCATCGCGGCTGGTTCCAGTCCTCGCTGCTCGAAAGCTGCGGCACGCGCGGGCGTGCGCCCTATGGCGCGGTGCTGACCCACGGCTTCGCGCTCGATGGGCAGGGGCGCAAAATGTCCAAGAGCCTGGGCAATGTCGTCGATCCGCTGAAGGTCATCAACGAAAGCGGCGCCGACATCCTGCGCCTGTGGGTCGCGCAGACCGATTATTTCGACGATGTGCGCATCGGCAAGGAAGTGCTGGGCGGCACCGGCGATGCCTATCGCAAGATCCGCAACACCTTCCGCTATCTGCTCGGCGCGCTCGACGGCTTTGGCGATGCCGAACGGATCGATGTCGAGGCGATGCCGGAGCTGGAGCTGTATATTCTCCACAAGCTCGGCCAGCTCGACGTCGAATTGCGCGGGGCGGCGGAGGCGTTCGAGTTCAACCGCTATGCCCGCGCGCTGTCGGACTTCATGAACGAGGATCTGTCGGCCTTCTTCTTCGATATCCGCAAGGACTGCCTCTATTGCGACGCGGCGGACGATCCCAAGCGCCGCGCCTATCGCACCGTGCTCGACATCCTGTTCGGCGCGCTGGTCCGCTATGCCGCGCCGATCCTCGCCTTTACCGCCGAGGAAGTGTGGCTGGCGCGCTATCCGAGCGAGGACGGGTCGGTCCATTTCCTCGAATGGCCGGAATTGCCCGCGCTGCCGGGGGACGATGCGATCTCGACCGAGTGGGAGGATATTCGCCGCCAGCGCGAGCGCGTGACCGAGGCGATCGAGCCGTTGCGCCGCGAAAAGACCATCCGGTCCAGCCTGGAGGCCGATGTCACCGTGCCAGACATGCTGCGTCCGGCGGCGGAGCTGGCCGAAATCTTCATCGTCGCCGATGTGCGTCAGGCGGCGGGCGATGTCGGCGTCACCCGCACCGCCCACGATAAATGCGGCCGCTGCTGGCGGCTGCTGCCAGAGGTTGAAGCGGACGGCGCACTGTGCCACCGCTGCGCCAAGGTGGTTTCATGAATCGCAATCGCATGATCGGTTTCGCGCTCGCCGCGCTGATTTTCGTCGCCGATCAGGCGATGAAGGCGTTCGTGGTCGAGGGGCTGGGGCTGGACCATCCGGGCGCGGTCAGGGAAATCCTGCCCTTTTTCGACCTGCGGTTCGTGGCCAATATCGGCGTTTCGCTGGGGCTGCTGCCCGCCGAAACCGCGGCGACGCGCTGGGCGCTGGTGGGGCTGACCGCGCTGATCGCCGCCGGGGTATGCTGGTGGATGCTGCGTGAGAAGAACCGGCAGGACATGTTCGCGCTGTCGCTGGTGCTGGGCGGCGCGCTCGGCAATATCGTCGATCGGGTGCGCTTTGGCTATGTCGTCGATTATGCCGATCTGCACTTTGGCGAATGGCGCCCCTTTTTGGTCTTTAACGTCGCCGATGCTGCGATTACCATCGGCGTTCTGATTTTGCTCATCCGGGCGCTGTTCGTTCGTGAAAAGCCCAAGGCTCAAGCGACGGGTTCCGAGGGCGCCCCTGTGGAGAATGCCAATGCGTAAGTCCCTTGCTGTCGCCGCGATCGGCGGTTGCGCGATGCTGCTCGCCGGGTGCGGCGGCAGCGCGCTGGACCGGAACCGGCCCGACGAATTTGCCGTCGCACGTCAGGCGCCGCTGGTGATCCCGCCCGATTTCGCGCTCAACCCGCCCCAGCCCGGCGCGCCGCGTCCGCAGGATGCCGGTGGCCCCGCGCAACAGGCGCTGGGCGCGCTGTTCGGCGGGCCGGCGGCACGCAGCGCGGCGGAACAGGCTGCGCTGGAGGAAGCGGGCCGGTCGGGCGCCGATGCGGGCGCGCGATCCTCGGCAGGCAGCCCGGGCACCACCGTGGTGGACAAGGGCAGCACCACCCGCGACATCGTCGCCGCGCCCCAGGGTGACGGCCGCGACGCCCAGACCGGCACGCCACAACAGAACTGACCGTTCTTTCACACCGGTCGACGCCCGGCCCGCCGCCCCCTTGATTGCCAAAGGGGCGGCGGGCCGGATTTTTTGTCGTCGGCGGCACAGGGTTCTAACCCGAAGCCATTCAGCGCCGGGTCACGCGACCCGTGGGAACGCATGAAAAAGGGGCCGCGGAACATGCGTTCCGCGGCCCCCCTTATCTGGTCGGTTATCGACGTTCGATCAGAACGACGCGCCGAGCGAGAACAGCACTGCGCCATCGGCGCCGACGGCTTCCTTATAGCCAAAGGCGGTCGGGGCGTCGGTGTTGACGTAGGACACGCCGAACGTCAGCGCCTTCCACGATGCTTCAACGCCGACGCTGTAGTCGATGACATCGCCATCGGCGCCGCCGAGGAAGCTGTCGCTCTTGGCAAAGCCAACATGGCCCTTCAGCGTCAGCGGGGTTTCCGGAATGGCGATGCCGACATCCGACGAGATATAGACCGCGCTGAAATCAGCCAGCGCGTCCTGGCCGCCGGGGGCGTAAGCGATCGCCGCCTTGACGCTGGCCGGACCGACGTCACCGCTCAGCGAGAAATAGGGTTCGACGATCGTGGTGTTCGGCGTACCCGGATACAGATACAGCGTCGCGCCGATATCGGCGGTCACGCCCGAGCTGACTTCGGTCGAAAAGCCGGCGAAGACGTCAATTTCGGTGCCGTTGGCAAAGCCGATGCTCGAACCCCAGGTGCCGACATAAAGGCCGCTTTCATGGCCGATGGTGAAGCCGCCCTGGATGGCCGCTTCTTCGTTCGACTGCGAGAAGCCACGGAGGCGATAGTCGCTGACGACGGTGGCGCTGCCGGAAACGGTGATGGCTTCGTCCTGCGCAAACGCAGGGGCGGCGGTGGAGGCGAGCATCAGCGCGCCGAGAGTGAGCTTGGTGATACGCATGTGATCCCTTTCGTATTACTTTGTGACGCAGTTCCCAGTCTGCGGCGTGCGTGCCGTCACCTTTTTTTGGGCATGACGCCCGATGTGACTGGTCCTCGCCCGCTGCGTGTTTATTGCCCCAAGCTGTTGCGATGCACAATTACCTTTCTCACTGCGGCATACGCTTTGCCATTTACTGTTGCGACTGCGCAACAGGATTGTCACAAACGCAACAGATCAGTTTATGGCGACGATCGCGTCGATCTCCACCGCAGCGTCGCGCGGCAATGCCGCGACGCCGACTGCGCTGCGGGCATGGCGCCCTGCTTCGCCGAACAGCTGTTCCATCAGCTGCGAGGCGCCATTGGCGACCAGCGGCTGATCGGTGAAGTCGGGCGTCGAATTGACGAACACGCCGAGCTTGACGATGCGCGACATGCGGTCGAACCCGCCCAGCGCCTTGTCGATCTGTGCCGCAAGCATCAGCGCACAGGCCTGCGCCGCCGCCTGACCATATTCAAGCGCGCGGTCCGCGCCCAGCCGTCCGGTCATCACCGCGCCATCGGCAAAGGGCAATTGCCCCGAAATATGCAGCAGCCCCCCGGCCTCGACCGTCGGCACATAGGCGGCGACCGGCGCCGCCGCCTCGGGCAAAGCCAACCCCAGTTCGGCCAGGCGGGCATGGACGGTCGCGGTGTTGATCAGGGTCAAGGCAATTCTCCGGAAGGATGAATTTGGGAAGCGGGTTCGCCCGCGGCGAAACGCGCGTCGATCCACCGCTGCGCCTCGCGCCAGCAATCGATCCGGGCATGCGCATGCGGCGCGGTCGGGACAAAGGCGGCGAGCGCCGGTTCGGACACCATGTGCAGGCGATGGACCTGAGGCGCGGCGCGTGCGACTGACTCGTGATGCTGCGCCAGATCGTCGACGAAGATCGCGACGCTGGGCGCATATTCCTCGACCAGCCGCGCCACCGGGCGCCCCTTCCCGCCCTGATTGCATTCGACGCGATGGGCGATGCCATGGCGGTCGAGCTGGGCGATGCGATGGTCGCGGCAATGATCCTTCAAGTTGGTGAGGATGACGATATCGGCTTGCTCGCCCAGCGCGGCGAGCGCCTCACGCGCGCCCGGCACCGGCGTCTGCCGCGCCATCTGCGCCGGAAAGAAGCCGTCGAGATAGCCCCACATCGCCTCCGCCGACAGCGGCGCACCGTCACGCCTGCGCATCGCGCGGCTCCAGTCATGATGCGTCAGGTCGAAATCGATCGCATGCGCCTCGCCCAGCCAAACGCCGAAATGCCGCACCATATGCAACAGCACTTCGTCGCAATCGCAGATCAGCAACGGCCTCATTGTCGTTCCAGCACGCGCTGCGCGGCGACCAGCACGCCGGGATCGCTGTCGATCGCGTCGGCACAGGCGATCAGGTCGGGTTCGTGGCTTTCGAGAAAGGCGAGCACCGCCGCCAGCACGACAGGTTCGCCCGCCCGCGCGCGCAGATCGGTGGGGTCCAGCCCGGTGATGTCGATCAGCCGCCGTGCCCGCGCCGGATCGGCGACCGTCCAGCCGAGCGCGGCCAGCGCCAGCGCCGCCGCCCGATCGCTCGCCGCCCGATCGCTCGCCGTCTGGTCAATTGTCACTGCCGCATCCATCGCCTAGAGCTTCGTCCCGTTACCGCAACGCCGTTACAGAAGGGATCGCGTGGCAAAAAGAGTGATGGTTGTCGAGGACAACGAACTCAATCTGAAGCTGTTCTGCGACCTGTTGCGCGCGCATGGCTATGAAACCGCGGCGGTGCGCGACGGGCGCGAGGCGGTGGCCACCGCGCGCAGCTTTGCCCCCGATCTGGTGATCACCGACATCCAGCTGCCGCATATTTCCGGCCTCGACATCATCGGCCGGATGAAGGGCGACCCGGCATTGCGCGCGGTGCCGATCATGGCGGTGACGGCCTATGCCGGGCAGGAGGACGAAGCACGCATCCGCGCGGCGGGCGCCAATGCCTTTGTCACCAAGCCGATTTCGGTGATGCGCTTCGTCGAGGAGGTTCAGGGGCTGGTTTGATCCAAGGCACCCCGCGCTCGGCGGCCTGCCTGCACTCGATGGCCTGGAAGCGCGCGGATCGCAATCGCCCGACGCCGTCACCCCGGCCTTGAGCCGGGGTCCCGCTTCGTCCCCGTCGCCGCAACAGCGGGACCCCGGCTCAAGGCCGGGGTGACGAATGGGAGGGACATCGCCTCCTGGGGACGGCGGTCGCGTGCACGGCGCAAACAAAAGGACCGCGCAGCTTGTCGCTCGCGGCCCCATTGGAGCGGATCGGATCCGGAAATGACGCGCTGCGGTTCAGGCCGCGAACGGCATTACTTGATCTTCGCTTCCTTGAACTCGACATGCTTGCGCGCGATCGGGTCGTATTTGCGGAAGCTCAGCTTCTCGGTCAGGTTGCGCGGATTCTTCTTGGTGACATAGAAGAAGCCGGTGTCAGCCGAGCTGACGAGCTTGATCTTGACGGTAGTCGGCTTGGCCATCGCCCGGTTCCTGCAATTTAAAAACAATAAAGCGGCCGCGCGCTGGCAGGCCGCTGTCAGGCGGAGGCGCATGCCGCCTGTGGCACGCAATGTCAAGGCTCACCCGCCATTAGGGCCGCGTTAACCATGATGGCGCCACGCTGCGCACAGGCTGGAGGGCGGCAGATGGCGGGAATGGCGAATTGGGCGCTGGCGATGGAGCTGGGCAGCCGGATCGACGCGATCCATGCGCGGGCGAATCGTGCCACGACGCGCGAGCTTGCCGCGGACCTGGACGCGGTGCGCACGCTTGCCGCCGCCAATGGCGTCGCGCCGGCGCTGCCGGTGCTGCATGCGCTCGAAGCGGCGCTGGCGCGCGGCGAGCGGGGAGCGACGATCGCCGATGCGCTGACGCTGTTGGGCGAAGCGGTGCGTTGCGGCCGCGACGATCCGCAGGCGAGCGCGCTCTACGCCGCCGCCTGTGCCGTGCGGCGTTGCGGATAGGACGGTGGAGGCGCTGGTCCCCGCCTTTGTCGCCGCGTTGCTGTTGCAGATCGGGGATCGTTCCCCGTGGCTGGTCGCGATCCTGGCCGATCGCTATGGCCGCCCCGTCACCGTCGCCATCGCCGCGCTGATCGCGCATGGCGCGGGCAATGCGATCGCCGGGATCGGCGGCCTGTTGATCGGGCCGATCCTGACGCCCAATGCGAAACAATTGTTGCTGGCGATCGCGCTGATCTTTGCCGCGCTTGGCCTGTTGTGGCGGCTCGGCAAGCCCGATCGGCTGGAAAGCTGGCGATTGGGGTCGTTCCTGACCGCTTTTCTTGGGGTGTTCATTCTGGCGCTCGGCGATTCGACCCAGTTCTTCACCCTCGCCTTTGCGGCGCGCGGTAACTCGCCCTGGTTCGCGGTGATCGGGGCGACGGCGGCGGTGTTCGTCGTCAACACCGCGGCGGCGATGATGGGCGAGCTGCAATGGCGGCGGCTGCCGGTGCGCGGATTTCGCATCGTGCTGGGGCTGTTGTGCCTTGCCGGCGGGGCGATGCTGGGCGCATCGGCGCTGCGCCTTGCCTGATCGCTGATCCATTGCGCCGATGACCGTGATCGGCTTTTCCGCCAAGCCGCGCATGAAC
>CADEEK010000052.1 GCA_902826325.1 uncultured Sphingomonadales bacterium | reverse complement strand
GGCTGGGCGCGCAGGGGACGGTGCTGGCGGGCGGGCGCTATGACGGGCTGATCGGCAATCTGGGCGGCAAGGAAACGCCGGGTGTCGGCTGGGCCGCAGGGATTGAGCGGTTGGGGATGTTGCTGGGCGAACCGGTTGTTGAGGCGCCGACCTATGTAATCCTTCCCAATAACGAGGAATCGATCGAAATCGCCCTGGCCTTGCTCGCGGATTTGCGTCGCGCAAATGTCGCGACGGACATTGCGCTTAGCGGCAAACCAGACCGGCGTATCGAACGCGCGGCCAAACGCGGCGCTGGCGCCATGTTGTTCGTGAATTTTGAGCCGGATGCGTCGCGCCTTCAAGTATCGATCAAGCCGCTGAATGCCCTCGACACTCAAGTCGATCCGCTCGAAGAACTGCGCAGCAACCTCAGTCGCGCCTTTGCTGGCAAGGCACAGGTTAAATCCAGTGTGTTGCAACCCGATTCCACCTTGCTGGTAACACCGATCCGATGATCGTGCGTTTCTTTCGTCACCCCGGCCTTGAGCCGGGGTCCCGCTTCTTCTTCGACGCGGCACAAGGCAGCGGGACCTCGGCTCAAGGCCGGGGTGACGGCGCGGGGGCAGCGGCATGACCACCATCTCCCCCGAACGGATCGCGCAGATCGAGGCGCGGCGGGATGAGTTGCAGGCGATGATGGCGACCGGCGACCTGCCCTCGGATCGCTTTGTCGCGGTGTCGAAGGAATATGCCGAGCTGGAGCCGGTCGCTGCGGCGGCGGGCGAGGTGCGGCGGCTGCGTGCGGAGGCGAAGAGCCTGGCCGAGATGAGCCGCGACGGCGACCCGGAGCTGCGCGCGATGGCGAGCGAGGAATTGCGCGAGAACGAAGCCGCGCTGGACCGCGCCGAACATGCCCTCGCCCTTTCCCTGCTGCCACGCGATGCGGCGGACGAGCGCGCGGCGATGCTCGAAATCCGTGCGGGCACCGGCGGGGACGAGGCGGCGCTGTTCGCGGGCGACCTGTTGCGCATGTACACCCGCTATGCCGAGGGACAGGGGTGGAAGGTCGAACCGATCTCCGCCAACACCTCCGAAGCCGGGGGCTACAAGGAAGTCGTCGCCAGCGTCGCGGGCAAGGGCGTGTTCGCCAAACTCAAGTTCGAAAGCGGCGTCCACCGCGTGCAGCGCGTGCCCGTGACCGAAAGCGGCGGGCGCATCCATACCAGCGCCGCGACCGTCGCGGTGCTGCCCGAGGCGCAGGAGGTGGATGTCGAAATCCGCAACGAGGATCTGCGCATCGACATCTATCGCGCGTCGGGTGCGGGCGGACAGCATGTCAACACCACCGACAGCGCAGTGCGGCTGACCCATATTCCGACCGGCCTGGTCGTCATCCAGCAGGATCAGCGCAGCCAGCACAAGAATCGCGACAAAGCGATGCAGGTGCTGCGCACGCGCCTGTACGAACTCGAGCGCGAACGGCTGGCAAGCGAGCGGTCGGGCGCGCGCAAGTCGATGGTCGGATCGGGCGACCGGTCGGAGCGCATCCGCACCTATAATTTCCCGCAGGGGCGCGTGACCGATCACCGCATCAACCTGACGCTGCACCGCCTGCCCGAAATATTGGAGGGAGAAATGGACGAGCTGATCGGCGCGCTGATCGCCGAGGATGAGGCGGAACGGCTGGCGGCTTTGGAGTCGTGACGGCAGGGTGGCTCCTGTCCCGTCACCCCGGCCCTGTGCCGGGGTCCACGGCGCCGCTTGCTTCATGCCACGCCTTGCGGTGGACCCCGGCACAGGGCCGGGGTGACGGGACAGCCTGTTGACGAGCGTTCGCGCCGCGATCGCCAAAGCCGCACTGCGCATCCCGTCCGCCACGCCCCGGATCGACGCCGAACTGCTGATGGCCCATGCGCTGCGAGTCTCGCATCAACAACTGTTGTTGAAGCATCTGGGCGATCCGGCGCCTGACGGCTTTGCCGCGCTGGTCGAACGTCGTCTGACCCATGAACCGGTCGCCTATATCACCGGATCGCGCGGCTTCTGGACGATCGACCTTGCCGTCGGCCCCGGCGTGCTGGTGCCGCGCGCGGACAGCGAGACGCTGATCGAGGTGGCGGTGGATCGGTTCGCCGGGACGGATAATCCGGCGCGTATCCTCGACCTTGGCACCGGTCCCGGCACGCTGTTGCTCGCCGCACTCGATCAATGGCCGGGGGCGACCGGGCTGGGGATCGATGCGTCGGACGTGGCGCTGCGCTATGCCCGCGACAATGCCAGCCGCCTTGGCATGGCCGACCGCGCGAGCTTCCGGATCGGCGACTGGGCCGATGGCATTGTCGGGCGTTTCGACCTGATCCTGTGCAACCCGCCCTATATCGGCACCGGCGAATCCTTGGGCGCGGAAGTGCGCGACCATGAACCCACCGCGGCGCTGTTCGCGGGCGACGATGGCCTGGCCGATTATCGCCGCATCGCCCCCGCCCTGCCCCGCCTGCTCGCCGATGGCGGGCTGGCCGTGCTGGAGATCGGCTGGACGCAGGGCGAGGCGGTGGCGGCATTGCTGCGCGCGGCGGGGCTGAAGGCAGCGATCCACGCCGATCTAGGCGGGCGTCCGCGTGTCGTGAGCGCAAGTTGAACTATCGCGCGGCGAACCAATATAGTGCTTGGAGAAACGCCCCGTGCGATCTAGAGATTGGCGGCGGGGACGGCAGTTTCGACTTCACGGGTCGAAAACGGGCATTACCCCATTCCAGAGCATGCGCGCTGCGGATTGTCCGGCAGCCATGCGGGAAACCGTTTCGGACCGGGGGTCCGGCACGGCACGCGGTGTAACACGCATCCGGTATCGCTGAACGATCGATGGCGGACAGAGTTAAGGACAGGACACACAGACGTTGATGAACAATCGTCAGGCGAACAACGGCCGCCGTCGCGGTCGTGGTGGCCAGCGCTCGCAGGGGGGCAACCCCGGTCAGGGCGGCGGCAACCGCATCGACAATCGCGCACGCGGCAATGCCGCCCAGCTGCTTGAAAAATACAAGAATCTGGCGCGCGACGCCCAGATGCAGGGCGATCGGGTCAACACCGAATATTATCTGCAGTTCGCCGACCATTATTTCCGCGTGCTCGCCGAAAGCCGGTCGCGCTACGAGGAACAGAATCCCGGCCAGCAGGCGCAGCAGGGCCGCCGCCACAACACCGATATCGACGGCGATGACGACGATTTCGACAATGACGGCAACGACAATGCGCGCGGCGCCGACAGCGGCGATGACGGTCGCGGGCGTGGTGACGAGGATCGCCAGCCGCGCGGCAACCGGCGTGACCGGGGCGATGCGCGTGAGGGCCGCCGCGACCGGGGCGACCGCCAGATGGCGCGCGACGAGGATGGCGACACCGCCCCGACCGCCGCGAACGAGGATGAGGCACCGCGCCGTCGCGGTCGTCCGCGTCGCGACACGGCACAGGGCGAGGGCAGCGGCGACATCGCCGCTGTGTTGCCCCCCGCGCTGGGCGTCGAAGGCGAAGTGGTGGCCGAAGCCAAGCCCCGCCGCCGCCGCGTCAAAAAGGACGATGGCGAACAGGCCGCCGCCGAATAACGCTGCAATCGCAGGAAATCAGGGCCGATCCGCATCGTGCGGGTCGGCCTTTTTCATTATCCATGCCGTTGTCGGTTGACTTGCCATGCCGCGTGCGGAAGCTGCCTGACAAGATTAAGGGGAGTGTGATGCAGCGTTCGACCTTCACCCTTGCGGCGATCGCCGCGATCGCCGCCCCGCTGGCCGCCACCGCCCAGACGGCGCAGGGCGATGTCGCCGTCACCATCTATAACAACAACCTCGCGCTGGTGCAGGACAAGCGCCAGCTGAACCTGCCCGGCGGCGTGTCGAAACAGGATTTCCCCGACGTGTCGGCCCAGATCCGGCCCGAAACGGTGACGCTGTCGGCGCCCGGCGCGACGATCGTCGAACAGAATTTCGACTTCGACCTGCTGACGCCCGAATCGCTGATGGAAAAGGCGGTGGGGCAGAATGTGACGGTGGTGCGCGACGGCAAGAGCCTGCCCGCCCGCGTGCTCGCCTATAATGACGGCGCGGTGGTCGAAATCGGCGGGCGGATCGAGGTGCTGCAGCCGACCGACCGGGTGATCTTCCCCGCGCTGCCCCCCTCGCTGCGCGCGCGGCCGACGCTGTCGGTCACGCTGGATGCCGATCGCGCCGGATCGCGCCCGGTCACGCTCAGCTATCTGACCTATGGCATGGGGTGGAAGTCCGACTATGTCGCGCTGTTCGACGAGGCGGCGGGCAAGATCGACGTGCAGGGCTGGCTGACGCTGACCAACCGCAGCGGGACGACCTATAGCAACGCCAACACGCTGCTGGTCGCGGGCGCGGTCGCGTCGGGCGGGCGCGGCGGCGCATCGTCGGCGATGACGCCGGGGACGGAGACGGCTGGGCGGGAGCGGATCGGCGATTTCTATGTCTATCCGATCGCCGGCCGGGTGACGATCGCCGAGCGCCAGCAGAAACAGGTCAGCTTCCTCGATGTCGCGGGCGCGCCCGCCGCCAAGGCCTATGCCTATCGCAACGGCTGGCTGGGGCGGCAGGATCAGCCGCGCAGCGTCGATACGGTACTGCGCTTTTCGTCGTCCAGGGAAGGCGGGCTGGGCGACGCGCTGCCCGCCGGGACCGTCCGCATCTATATGCGCGATGCGCGCGGCGCGCCGCAATTCATCGGCGAGAACGCCATTCCCCATACGCCGATGGGATCGCGGCTGGCGATCAAGACCGGCGAGGCGTTCGACGTGAAAGCCAAGACCGTGGTCGAAAAGCGCGAGCGGGTGAGCAGCACCAAATGGCGCACCACCATGTCCTATACGCTGACCAATGCACGGCCCGAGGCGGTGGTCGTTGAACTGTCCCAGGGCGGGCTGGACAGCTGGTGGAAGGATACGCGCATTCTCGACGAAAGTCTGGCGAGCGAGCGGATCAACGCCGACGAGACGATGTGGAAGGTGAGCGTGCCCGCCAATGGCGAAGCGAGCCTGACCGCCACCTTCGAAACGCGATATTGAGGCGCGGGCCGGTGCGGCGGCTCCGCACATGGCTGTTGCCGCTGGCCGCGCTGGGCGTGGCGCATGGCGGCTGGGCGAATGCGGTCTGGGCGCAGGCGGTGCAGACCTCCGCCAGCCCGGACGCGGTGGCCGTCACCGTCTATCGCGCGCCCGATCGCGATGCCGATGAGAAGATCGATCTCGACTGGCTGAACGGTTATGCGCTGATTACCGAACGGCGCACGATCACCATTCCGGCGGGCCGCGCGGTCATCCGGTTCGAGGGCGTGGCGTCGGGCATCCTGCCCGAAAGCGCGATCGTCACCGGCCTGCCCAGCGGGGTGCGCGAGAAGAATCTCGACGCCGAGCTGCTGTCCGCCGCCAGCCTCTACAATCGCGGGTTCAGCCGCCCGGTGACGCTGCGGCGCGAGCGCGACGGTCAGGTGGTGGAGGAACGTGCGATCATCCGATCGGGCCCCGCGGGCGCGGCGATCGTCGAAACCGATCGCGGGTTCGAAGTGCTCAATTGCGGCCCGACGCGCGATACGATCGCCTATGACGCGGTGCCGGACGGGCTGTCGGCGCGACCGACATTGTCGGTCGAAACCCAGTCGCCACAGGACGGGACAGTCAGCATCACCCTGTCCTATCTGGCCTGGGGGTTCGACTGGCAGGCCAATTATGTCGCGACGCTTGCCGAAAGCGGCGGCGCGGCAGGCGGCGCGGGGAGCGCGCGCCAGGCGGACCTGTTCGGCTGGGTCACGCTCGCCAGCACCGACATGACGAGCTTCGTCAATGCCGAAACGATGGTCGTCGCGGGCAAGGTGAACCGCACCACCGGGCGGACGCGCAATCCGTTCGAAACGCCCGAAGGGCTGACGTTCAAATGCTTCCTCGCCGACGCCATGCCCCCGCCACCTCCGCCGCCCCCACCACCACCGCCGCCGCCAGCGCCTGTGATGGCTGCGCCGATGGCGCGTGACGAGGTGGTCGTTACCGCCGAGCGCGTGCAGATGGTGCAGCAGGAGGAACTGGGCGACCTCAAGGCCTATCGCGTGCCGATCCCGACCACGGTCGCCGCCAAGTCACAGAAACAGGTCGCGCTGCTCAGCAAATCCGCCGTGCCGGTTGCGGTCGTCTATCGCTCCAACGTCTATGCCGGCACGGTCGAGCGCCCCCAGATCGTCGTGCGCGCGGTCAACAAGGTCGATCGCGGGCTGGGCCTGCCGCTGCCCGCCGGCCCGGTCGCGCTGTTCGAGCGGCAGGGCGCGCGCGACCTGCTGATCGGCGAATCCGCGACCGAGGACAAGGCGATCGGCGAGGATGTCGAGATCGAATTCGACATCGCCGCCAATGTCACCGTCGAAACGCGCAACATTTCGAAGGACGGAAACAAGGCCGATTATGCGTTGACCGTGCGCAACGCCAATCCCTTTGCCGTGCGCTATGAAGCGGATTTCCACCTGGAGGGGCGGCTGAGCGCGTCGGCCCGCCTTGGCACGCGCAACGGGCGCAAATTATGGTCGGTCGAGGTGCCCGCCAATGGCAGCGTGACGCTCAATTATAGCGAGAAACCGTTGCGCTAGGGTTCGCGACGGCTGCGTTGCACCGACGACGGCAGCCGCACCCGATCACCCCTCGCTGCGCGCGCGTTTCTTGCCCTCCAGCGCCGACAGCACGCCGCGCATCGTGCGCAGTTCCTGTTGCGTCCAGCCGGGCTTGGTCAGCAGGTTGCGGATCGTCAGCTTGGTCGTCGGCACCCGCGCGGGCGGGTAGAAATAGCCGCTGTCCTCCAGCAACCGGTCGAGATGGCCGATCAGCCCTTCCAGCTCGTCCTGCGGCGCGGGCGGGTCGAGATCGGTGCGCGGCGGCTGGGCCAGCCCCTGCCCCTTCGACCATTCATAGGCGACCAGGATCACCGCCTGGGCAAGGTTGAGCGAGCCGAATTCGGGGTTGATCGGCACGGTGACGATCTTTCGCGCGAGCGCCACATCCTCGGTCTCCAGCCCCGACCGCTCCGGCCCGAACAACACCGCGCTGCGCCCTGCAAAACCGTGGATTTCGCTCGCCGCCTTGACCGGGGAGATCACCGGTTTGGTCACGCCGCGCTTGCGCACGGTGGTGGCATAGACCTGTTCACAGTCCGCCGTCGCCGCCGCCACGCTGTCGAACACGCGCGCCTGTGCCAGCACCAGATCCGCGCCGCTCGCCGCCGGACCCGCCGCCGGGTTGGGCCAGCCATCGCGCGGGGCGACCAGCCGCATTTCGTTCAGCCCGAAATTGAGCATCGCGCGCGCCGCCTTGCCGATATTCTCGCCCAGCTGGGGCCGCACCAGGATGATCGCGGGCTGGGTCACTGTTTGGCGACTTCGCTCACGCTGCTGGCGAAGGATTCGAAATCGCGCGCCTCGCGAAAGTCGCGATAGACGCTGGCGAAACGGATATAGGCGACCGAATCGAGGCCCTTCAGCCCCTCCATCACCAGCTCGCCGATGCGTTGCGAGGGGATATCGCTGTCGCCCAGCGTTTCGAGCTGGCGCTGGATGCCCGATACCAGCTTTTCGATCTGGGTCGCATCGATCGGCCGTTTGCGACAGGCGACCGAGACCGACCGGATCAGCTTGTCGCGGTCGAACGGTTCGCGCTTATCCTCGGACTTCAGCACGGTCAGTTCGCGCAGCTGGATCCGCTCGAACGTGGTGAAGCGCGCGCCGCACGCCTCGCACTGGCGGCGCCGCCGGATCGCCGCCCCGTCATCGGTCGGGCGGCTGTCCTTCACCTGTGATGCTTCATGGGCGCAGAATGGACAGCGCATGGCCTAGATCACCCTTACCCTTCCCACTCGGCTGCGCCGAGCGGGCCCTTTCCTTCTACCGTCGGGAGAGGGAGGGAGGCGCGCAGCGCCGGAAGGGTGAGGGTGAATATTGTCACCGTTCCGGATAAATCGGGAAGCGTTCGCACAGCGCCCGCACCCGCCCGCGCACATCCGCCTCGACCGCCGCATCGCCGCCCTCGCCCTTGTTGCGCAGGCCGTCGAGCACATCGGCGACCATGTTGCCGATCTCACGGAACTCGGCCGGGCCGAAGCCGCGCGTGGTGCCCGCGGGCGAACCGACGCGGATGCCGCTGGTCTTGACCGGAGGCAGCGGATCGTTGGGGATGCCGTTCTTGTTACAGGTGATCGCGGCACGTTCCAGCGCCTCGTCGGCATCCTTGCCGGTGACGCCGAGCGGGGTCAGGTCGACCAGCGCGAGATGCGTGTCGGTGCCGCCCGAAACCAGGTTGCAGCCGCGTTCGTTGAGCGTCGCGGCCAGCGTCTTGGCATTTTCCACCACGGCGGCGGCATAGCTTTTGAATTCGGGCTTCAACGCCTCGCCGAACGCCACCGCCTTGGCGGCGATGACATGCATCAGCGGCCCGCCCTGAAGGCCGGGAAAGACGGCGCTGTTGATCTTCTTGGCGATGGCTTCGTCATTGGTGAAGATCGCGCCGCCGCGCGGACCGCGCAGCGTCTTGTGCGTGGTGGTGGTGACGACATGGGCGTGGCCGAACGGGGTGGGATGCACGCCGCCCGCGACCAGGCCCGCGAAATGCGCCATATCGACGAAGAAGATCGCGCCAACCTCATCGGCGATCGCGCGGAACTTCGCGAAATCGATGTGCCGGGGATAGGCCGAACCGCCGGTGATGATGACCCGTGGCTTGTGCTCACGCGCCAGCGCGGCGACCTGATCGTAATCGATCAGATGCGTGTCGTCGCGCACGCCATATTGCACGGCGTTGAACCATTTGCCGCTCAATGCCGCGCGCGCGCCATGGGTCAGATGGCCCCCGGCATCGAGGCTGAGGCCCATGATCGTGTCGCCGGGCTTGGCCAGCGCCAGCATCACCGCGCCATTGGCCTGCGCGCCCGAATGCGGCTGGACATTGGCGAAGTCGCAGCCGAACAGCTGCTTCGCGCGGTCGATCGCCAGCTGTTCGACCTCGTCCGAGGGGTGACAGCCCTGATAATAGCGTTTGCCGGGATAACCCTCGGCATATTTGTTGGTGAAGACGCTGCCCTGCGCCTCCAGCACCGCCTTCGACACGATGTTTTCAGAGGCGATCAGTTCGATCTGATACTGCTCGCGTGCCAGTTCGTGCGCGACGCCCGCGAACACGGCGGGATCGGCGGCGGCGAGGTCGCGGGTGAAAAAGCCGTCGGGCTGCACGGCGGAAATCGGGTTGGTGCTCATCGGCAATTCCTTCAGAGTGCCGGGGCCGACAATTTGTCGACGCGGCGCTGGTGTCGGTCGCCCCCGAACGGGGTGGCGAGAAAGGCGGTGACGCACGCCTTGGCCATTTCCGCCCCGATCAACCGGGCGCCCATGGCGATGACGTTCGCATCATTATGTTCGCGGGCAAGCGCGGCGGAGAGCGGCTCCGACACCAGCGCGCACCGCGCCTTTGGCTCGCGATTGACGGCGATCGAAATGCCGATGCCGCTGCCGCACAGCGCGATACCGCGCTCCGCATCGCCACGCGCGACCGCGACGGCCAGCTTGTAGCCGAAATCGGGATAATCGACGCTGGCGGCGCTGTCGGGGCCAAGATCGGCGACCTCATGCCCTTCGCCCGCCAGCCATTCGGCGAGCAGCGCCTTGAGTTCGAGGGCGGCGTGATCCGAAGCGATGGCGATATGCATGGGAAGGGCGGTGCGATCCTTGGCCAAGAGAATGGCCGCGCTTTAGGCGCTCATGATGGCGAAGGCCACCCCATTTTCCCTCGCGAATCGCGCGCCAATGTGACGATCCGCTGACGCGGGAACGCGGCGCCGCCGCATCGCCGTCATCGCCGTGCAATCAAAGCGCCATCGCCGTGCAACGCTTTACGCCTAGCCGCAGCGCAATTCCCCGTCGCCGACGGCATTGCGTGGAGCATCGACATGGCCGAACCGGTTTCCCTGCCCAGCAACCGCGCGGTGCGCGGGGCGGTCCATCGCCACGGTCATCTGTCGAAAGAAGGGTTGCTCGAACGCGCATTCACCTTCGCCTTTCGCGGCCTGGTCTATGCGCAGATCTGGGAAGATCCCGAAGTGGACATGGATGCGCTGGCGATCACGCCCGATTGCCATGTCGTGACGATCGCGAGCGGCGGCTGCAACGTCCTGTCCTACCTGACCGCCGATCCCGCCCGGATCACCGCCGTCGACCTTAACACCGCGCATATCGCGCTCAACCGGCTGAAACTCGCCGCCGCGCGGCACCTGCCCGACCATGCCGCCTTTCACCGCTTCTTCGGTGAGGCCGACCGGCGCGAGAATATCCATGCCTATCGCGTCCATGTCGCCCCGCATCTCAACGACGCGACACGGCGCTATTGGGAGGGACGCGACCTTGCCGGACGCCGCCGGATCGGCGGGTTCGGCGGGGGGTTCTACAAGCGCGGCCTGCTCGGCGGGTTCATCGGCGCGGCGCATCTGCTGGCGAAGCTCTACCGCATCGACCCGCGCGAGATGCTGGCGGCGAAAAGCGCACAGGAACAACGCGAAATCTTCGAAACGCGACTGGCGCCGGTGTTCGACAAGGCGTTCGTGCGCTGGCTGATCGACCAGCCCGCGTCGCTGTTCGGCCTGGGCATTCCGCCCGCGCAATATGCCGCGCTGGCCGCCGACGATCCGCGCGGGATGCGCGCGGTGCTGCGGCGGCGGCTGGAAAAACTGGCCTGCGATTTCGACCTGTCGGACAATTATTTCGCGTGGCAGGCGTTCGGGCGCGGCTATGGCAAAGCGTCCGACGCGCCCCTGCCCCCCTATCTTCGCGCCGCCAGCCACGCGGCGGTGCGTGAGCGGGCGGCACGGGTGGAGGTGCGGCATCAGAATATGGCCGATTATCTGGAAACCATGCCCGCGGCCTCGCTCGACCGCTATATCCTGCTCGATGCGCAGGACTGGATGACGGACGCGCAGCTGACGCGGTTGTGGGGCGAAATCACGCGGACGGCGAAACCCGGCGCACGCGTGCTGTTCCGCACCGCCGCCGCGCCGACGCTGTTGCCCGGGCGCGTGCCCGACACGATCCTGAACCAGTGGGATTATGCACAGGCGCAATCGCGCGATTTCACCGCGCGCGACCGGTCGGCAATCTATGGCGGCGTCCATCTTTATCGCCTGAAGCCATGACCGGCGATCATGCCCGGCAGATGGACGCGGTCTATGCGGTCCAGCGGCATGTCTATGACCTGACGCGCAAATATTATCTGTTGGGGCGCGACCGGCTGATCGCCGATCTGGCGCCACCGCCGGGAGGGACGGTGCTGGAAATCGGCTGTGGCACCGCGCGCAACCTGATCGCCGCCGCGCGCCGCTGGCCCGATACGCGCTGTTTCGGCCTCGACATTTCCGCCGCAATGCTGGCGACCGCGCGGGACAAGGTGGCGCGCGCGGGCCTGTCCGACCGCATCACGCTGGCACAGGGCGACGCCGCCGGGTTCGATGCGGCCGCTTTGTTCGGGCAGGCGGGGTTCGACCGGGTGTTCATGAGCTATACGCTGTCGATGATCCCCGACTGGACCGGCGCGATCGAACAGGCGGCGGGCACGCTGGCGCCCGACGGCCAGCTGTTGCTTGTCGATTTCGGGCAGCAGGAACACATGCCGGATTGGTGGCGACGGGCGCTGTTCGGCTGGCTCGCCCGCTTCCACGTCGCACCGCGGGCGCAATTGCCCGACACGCTCGACGCCGTGGCCGCGCGCACCGGCCTGCGGCCCGCCTTCGAACCGCTGCTGCGCGGCTATGCCTGGCGCGGGTCGCTGGGCGGCTGAATCCGCGATGCGTCAGGCGCCGCCGCGTGCCTGACGCCGCATTGCCCCGCGCATGAAGCGGGCGGCAAACCACATTCGCCGCGCCGTCTTGCCGACCAGCGTGTGCAGCCGCTGGCCATGCACCGCATCCCACGCCGCCTGCGCCGCAACCTCGACCGGGGTGAATTCCAGCCGCGCCGCCCGGACCCGTTCGCGCATCGTCGCGTTGCTGCCGACCGGCGTGCCGTCAAGGATCGCGGTGTCGATGAAGCTGGGCAACAGCGCGCGCACGCGGATCCCCTGCCCCGCCCATTCGGCATCGAGCGATTCGGTCAGGCCGCGCACCGCGAACTTGGTCGCCGAATAGATGGCGGTGCCCCCCGTGCCATAGATGCCCGCCGCCGATGCGGTGTTGAGCAGGCAGCCGCGACTGGCCTTCAGATAGGGGTGCCCCGCATGCGCGCCCCACACCACGCCCATCAGATTGACGTCGACACAGCGTTGCAGTTCGTCGGGATCGGTGCCCGCGAAATCGCCGCCGACGCCGATCCCGGCATTGTTGAACAGCACATCGATCCGCCCGCCGCTCGCCGCCGCGAATTCGGCCAGCACCGCATCCCAGTCGCCCCGGTCGCGCACATCGAGCCAGTGCGTCGTCACCGGCGCATCGCCCAGCAGCGCGGTGGTCTGCGCCATCCCCGCTTCGTTGACATCGGCCAGCGCGATCCGCCAGCCGCGCGCCGCGAACAGCTGCGCAACCGCACGCCCGATGCCCGATCCGCCGCCAGTGATGAAGATCGCCTGCATATGCTGTTCCTCCGCTTGTTTGGTTCCCGCACCAGCCCGCTCCCCCACGCGCCTTTGTTTGGTTCCGGCACCGGCCCACTCCCCCACCCGGCCACCCATCGGCAGGATATTCTG
>CADEEK010000051.1 GCA_902826325.1 uncultured Sphingomonadales bacterium | reverse complement strand
TGCGGTCGACCGCACCACGATGCTGATCGAATCGATCATCCGCATCCTGAGCTGATCGTCGCGGCGTTCGGGAGTTGGCGTCGCTGGACGCCGACCCCCGGACCGCGCGCCGCCGGGTGGGCGATGCGCCGACCCGGCGAGGTGCGCGATTGGTTTTCCGACCTGCCGCGCCTATATCGGCGGCCAATGGCAAAACCGAACAAGACGAAGAAACCCGCACCGGGTCTGCCGACGCGGCAGCAAATTCTCGATTTCATCACATCGTCCGACCAGCCCGCGGGCAAGCGCGAGATCGCCAAGGCGTTCGGCCTGCATGCGCAGGACAAGATCGCGCTGAAGGCGTTGCTGCGCGACATGGCGGACGAGGGGCTGATCGACAGCGCGCCGGGGCGCGCCTTTCACAAGATGGGCGGACTGCCCAAGGTGACGGTGTTGCGCGTCGTCGAGAGCGACGGCGATACCGTCTGGGCGGAGCCGGAACGCTGGGAAGGCGAGGGCGTGCCGGTGCCCCGGCTGCGCGTGCGCGAGCGCGGCAGGCGCGGTGCGCTGGGCGTTGGCGACCGCATCCTGGCGCGGACCGAGGAGGCGGGGAAGGGGTGGATCGCCCATCCGATGAAAAAGCTCGCCAAGGGCGAGGCGACGATGCTGGGCGTCGTCAAGGAAGAGGGCGGGCGGCTGTATCTGCACGGCGTCGAGAAGAAGGAACGCCACAGCTTCGTCATTTCCGAACGCAACGGCGCCGAGCCCGGCGATCTGGTGATGGCGGAAAAGAGCGGGCGGGGTCCGCGCGTGTTCGCCAAGGTGACGCAGGTGCTGGGCGATCCGTTCGAACCGCGCAGTTTTTCGCTGATCGCGATCCACAAGCACGGCATCCCCAATGTGTTTTCCGACGAGCTGATCGCCGAGGCGGAACGGGTCGCGAAGCAGCCGCTGGGCACGGATCGCGAGGATTTGCGGCATTTGCCGATCGTCGCGATCGACCCGGTCGATGCGCGCGACCATGACGACGCCGTCTGGGCGGCGCCCGATGATGATCCCGGCAACAAGGGCGGGTGGAAGGCGGTGGTCGCGATCGCCGATGTCAGCTGCTATGTTCGCCCCGGATCGCTGCTCGACAAGGAAGCGCGGCGGCGGGGCAACAGCGTCTATTTCCCCGACCGGGTGGTGCCGATGCTGCCGGAGGTGCTTTCGGCGGATGTGTGTTCGCTCAAGGAAGATGTCGATCGCGCGGCGCTGGCCTGTCATTTGCAGGTTTCGACGAAGGGGGAGCTCAAAAGCTGGCGGTTCAGCCGTGCCGTGGTGCGGCTGGCGGCCAATATCGCTTATGAGGACGCGCAGGCGGCGATCGACGGCGAAATCGACCATCCGCTGACTGACAGCGTGTTCAGGCCGTTATGGGATTGCTGGGACGCGCTGTTCGCGGCGCGGACGAAGCGCGATCCGCTCGACCTCGACCTGCCCGAACGGCGGATCGAGCTGGACGAGATGGGGCGCATCCTGTCGGTGGCGCCGCGCGAGCGGCTCGATGCGCACAAGCTGATCGAGGATTACATGATCGCCGCCAATGTCGCGGCGGCCAAGGCGCTGGAGAGCAAAAAGGCGCCGGTGATGTATCGCATCCATGAGCCGCCGAGCCGCGAGAAGCTGGGGGCGCTCAAGGATTATCTCAAGACGTTCGATATCGAATTCGCGCTGGGGCAGGTGATCAGGCCGAGCGTGTTCAACCATATATTGTCGAAGCTGGACGAGGCCGAGTTTCGCGAGGAGGTGATGACGCAGGTGCTGCGCACGCAGACCCAGGCCTATTACGGCCCGCAAAATGCGGGGCATTTCGGGCTGGCGCTGGGCAGCTATGCGCATTTTACCTCGCCGATCCGGCGCTATGCCGATCTGGTCGTCCATCGTGCGCTGGTCGCCGCCTTTGCGCTTGGCCCCGGCGGGGACATCGAGGACGATGCGTCGATGGAGCGGACCGGCACGAGCATCAGCCAGCTCGAACGCCGCGCGATGGAGGCCGAGCGCGATACGGTCGACCGCTATGTTGCCGCCTATCTTTCCGCCCATGTCGGGGAGGTGATGGAGGCGCGGATCACCGGGGTGCAGAATTTCGGCTTTTTCGCGACGGTCGACGGCATTGGCGGCGACGGACTGGTGCCCGCGCGCGATCTTGGCCGCGAATATTTCCGCTATGACGAGGCGGGGCAGCGGCTGGTCGGCGAGGAGACGGGCGAGGCGTTTGCGCTGGGCCAGCGGCTCAAGCTCAAGCTGGTCGAGGCGAACCCGATTTCGGGCGCGCTGAAATTCGAATTGCCCGACGGCAAGGGCAGCGGTTCGGGCGAGGCACCGCGCCGGGGCGGCCCGCCCGCGCGCGTGCTGAAACGGCGCGGGCGTCCGGCAAATATCCGCCATCAGGGCAAGCGGCGATAGCGCGGCGCGGCCGGCGCGATGCGCGGGCAGTGCGTGGCCGGTTGGTGATTTGTCTGGCGTTAGCGGCTGATTTTGCACGATAAGAACGCGATGTGCTTGCCCCGTTTGTTCGCCCTGTTGCTGATGTCGATGACGATTGTCGTTGGCGGTCCGGCGCGGGCGGACATGCCCGACCTTGCGGTGAAACAGGCCCTGTTGGCGGAACGGCGGGCGGCGTTTGCGGCGCGCGATCCCGGCGGGCGGCTCGATCGGGCGTGCCGGGAACCGGCGGCGGGGGCGGCGACGAAGCGCTGTTTCGACCTGTTGCTCGGTTGGGGCAATGCGGCTGTGGCGGTCGAGCAGAACCGGGATGCCTATCCCTATTTCTATCGCGCGATGCAGATCGCGTATCGCGACCCGGCGTTGCGGGGCAGCGTCGGCCGGGCGTGGATCGCCTGGCGGGTCGCGGCGGCCTATGCCGACCGCGCGCCGCCCGACCAGCGGCGTGAGCAGCAGCTGGCGAGCGTCAAGGGGAGCGAACTGGATCTGGAGGCTGCGGATGCGCGGATCGCGCTGGCCGTTCGCCTGTATCAGGGGCGGCTGTCACCCGAAATCGGCGTTGGCCGCTATCGCCGCGAGATCGATTACGGCCCGTTGCTGGCGCGTGTGGCGGGGCGCGACGATCTGGCGCAGGACGCCCATGCCGACAATGCCCGGGCGCTGGCGGCACAGGGCAGGCAGCGCGACGCGATCGCGCGGCTGGAAGCGGTCGATCCATGGTGCGCGACACGCGGCTATGCGGAGGAGACGTGCCTGTCGGCGGCGATCAGCGGGGCGATGCTGGCGTTCCTGCTGGATGAGCGGCGCAGCGCCCAGCGCTGGCGCGATCGGTTGCGACAGGCGCTCACCGCCACCGATCGCACCGACCGGCTGACCGTGTTCGGCTGGAGCGCGATGGGCGCGAGCGAGGCAGTGCTGGGCAATCGCATGACGGCGACCGCCTATTTCGAGGCGGCCATCAATTTTGCCGAAATGCTGGGCCAGGACATGCCGCAGCAGATTGACGATGCGGTGGCGACGTTCGCGGTGATGCTGGCGGAAAGCGGCTATTATCAGCGGGCGCTGGGCGTGGCCGGACGGATTACCGACGACGAGCAGCGCAAGCTGCCCAAACTCCACTATGCGCGGGCGCTCGCCCTGTTCAGGCTGGGCCGGATCGACGAGGCCGGGGCAGTGTTTGCCGACGACCGCTGCGACACGCTGTGGAACTATAAACATTGTCTGTTGAAGATGCGGATCAGCATCGCGAAGCTGATGCCCCTGCAGACCGATAAGGGCGAGCCGCTGATGCGGCATCTGGGATCGCTCGCATCACCCGGGCAGGCAGGAAGCGTCGCGATGTCGTGGCCGACGCGGCGGGCGATGGACGAACATCTCGCCACGCTGACGACCTATTGGCGGGCGACGCAAGCGGATGCGGGGCGGTTCGATGTGCCGCCCGCCACCCGGATCGAGCAGCTCTACCTCGCCGCGTCGTTCGCGCTGATCTATGGCCGTCCCGACGAGGCGGCGACGCTGGCGCAGCGATCGCAGGCGCAGGCGCAGGCAAGCGGGCTGGATGCCGATAGCGTGACGATCGAAAATCAGGAATTGCTGGCGCGGCTGAACGCCATGCTCGGCTGCGCGCCGGCGGCCTATCGTCATGCACGCCGCGCCGCCGACCTGTCGCTGGCACGCCAGAGCGGCTATCGCGACTTCGACAGCGGCGCGCGCAACGACCTGTCGCGCTTTACGCACAGCTTTCGGACATTCGCCCGGGTCAGTTTCGACATTGCCCACCCGTTGCCGCCGGGGACACCGGCGCGCTGCGGATAGGCGGCTGGCCTCCCCCGGCGCCTGCGCCGGGGGAGGCGCGCTGGCTCACCCCTTCACATTGACCACCTGGCGCAGCCGGTGGCGGATGCGGACCAGGTCCTGCTGGGCGTCCATCACTGCGCCGATGTCCTTGTAGGCGGCAGGACTTTCGTCCAGCACCCCTTCGTCCACCCGCGCCTCGATACCCGCCATCGCCGCCCTGTGATCGTCGAGCGAGATCAGCTTCTTGGCCTGACCGCGCGACATCACCCGGCCCGCGCCGTGCGAGCAGGAGCAGAAGGATTCGGCGTTGCCGAGCCCTTCGACGATGAAGCTGCCGGTGCCCATCGAACCCGGAATGATGCCGAGTTCGCCCTCGCGCGCGCTGACCGCCCCCTTGCGCGTCACCCACACCTGCTCGCCGAAATGGATTTCGCGGGTCGCATAATTGTGGTGGCAGTTGATCGCCGCCTTGTCGGCCTTGAACGTGGGGACGTGCTTGCGCAGCGCCTCCAGCACCAGCACCATCATCAGCTCGCGATTGGCCATCGCGTAATCCTGCGCGAAGTGCATCGCCTCGATATAATCATCGAACAGCTGCGACCCTTCGGTCAGGAACGCCAAATCCTTGTCGACGAGGTGGAAGTCGAGCGTTTCCTTGACGATCGCTTCCTTCGCCGCGTTGATGAACCAGGTGCCGATGCGGTTGCCGGTACCGCGCGAGCCGGAATGGAGCATCACCCACACGCGGTCGCTTTCATCGAGGCAGACCTCGATGAAATGATTGCCGCCGCCCATCGACGCGAGCTGGTCGGTCGTCTTGCCGTCGACCTTGGGGTTTTTCGCGACGATCCTGCGCCAGCGATCCTCGAACCGGTCGTACCAGGCGCGCGACACGCTGTTCGGCGTGCTCGCCCAACCACCCTTGGCATGGTTGGCCGACTGGCTCGATTCCATCCCCTTGGGCACGGCGCGTTCGATGTCGGCGCGGATCGCACTCAGGCTGTCGGGCAGCTGGCTGGCGGTGAGCGAGGTGCGCACCGCCATCATCCCGCAACCGATGTCCACGCCCACTGCGGCCGGTACGATGGCCTGTTTGGTGGCGATCACCGATCCGACCGTGGCGCCCATGCCCCAATGGACATCGGGCATCCCCGCGATATGGCGAAAGATGAACGGCAGCGACGCGACGTTGCGCAGCTGTTGCATCGCGCCGGCTTCGAACGGGCCGGCGCTGTCCCACAATTTGAGCGGGGCGTGGTGTGTCTGATGAACGGAAAACTGTTGCATTTCACTCGCCTGTGGTTGGTCAGGGGTGCATGCGTTGAGCGGTCGGGACCATTTCCCGGCCATATGAGCTGCACCCCGAACGGGTGCAGCGACCCGCCGGTTATCGCGCGACGACGCGCAGTTGGGTTGGGAGGATCGGCCGGGTCATGATGGGGCCGCTATAGGCTGGCGCGGCGCGGCTGAAAACCGACAAAATCGGACGGAACGAAGCCGCCGTCGGCGCCGGGTTCGCAATCGGCGCAATGATGATCGGCCAATCCGTCGAGCAGCGCGGCGGTCTTGCCCGCGAGCAGCCGCTGGCTTTCGACAAAGGCGTCGCCCGCGAGAAACGCTTCGCGGGCGCGCACGCCGCCGGTCGTGCAGCGTTCCAGCGTGCCGAGCAGTTCGGCCTCTTCGATCGCGCGATAGATGGTCGAGTGTGACAGGCCGGTCCGTTCGGCGATCTGTTCGATCGTCACCGCGCGGCGCAGCGCCACCGGCGGCACCGTATCGGCATAGGCATAGGTGCGCGAAAGCGGCAGATCGTCGGCGATCGTCCGCACGCTGAGGCTGATGACCAGCTGCACGATGAGCTGATCGCGCTTGCGCGGGAACATCGGACCGCTGATCTCGAACGTGCTGAGCAGCATGTCGAGCACGGCGCAGATCCGCGCCGAAACGCAGCGCGACCGGCAATGCTGTGCCTCGAGATACAGACCGGCCTGGTCGAGCTGCGTCGCGATCCGGTCGCAGCGATCGGCCAGCGTGCCGAGCCAGCCGGTCAGCGGCGCGGGCAGCGTATCGGGCAACCGCACATGCGGCGTGCCCATCCCGGTTTCGACCCAGCCGCAGCGTTCGAGCAGGCGGATCTGGCGCCGGGTCGTTTCGAACGGCATGTCGAGCGAGCGCGCGATCGCGCTGACCGACAGCCCGTCATGGTCGTGTCGCCCCCTCAGCTGGTTGTCGAACCGCATCCGCGCCAGCACGCACAGGGTCGCCGCCGGACCGATCCGGCTGCGGTGAAATGCCGCGGGCAGCAGGTCGAACAGATCCTGCAACGCATCCAGCACCTCGCGCCCGACCATGCGGGCGACGAGCCGATTTTCGTGCCGGATGGAATCGATCACGCTGGGCATGGCGCGCGCAGATAGCGTGGTCGATCCATTTCGGAAAGCCATTGTGTTCCATTTTGCACATTAGTTGCGCCAATGCGGGATCATCCGCAGCTAACGCGCCCTTAACCTGTTTGCCGCCATGACCTGTTTCCATCTGTGTGGGGGCACCGTTGGACGATCTGTTACAAGAATTTATCGCCGAGACGCGCGAGACGCTGGAGGCGTTGACGGGGGAGATCGTCGCCTGGGAAGCCAGTCCCGACGATCGCGCGCGGCTGGATGCGATTTTCCGGTTCGTCCATACGGTAAAGGGCAGTTGCGGCTTTCTCGACCTGCCGCGGCTGGCGCGGCTGAGCCATGCGGCGGAGGATGTGCTGGCGGCCGTGCGCAGCGGCGAGCGGGTGCCCGACCGGGCGCTGGTCAACGCCGTGCTGGCGGTGGTCGACCGCATCGGCGAGCTGGTCGAGGCGATCGATGCCGGAAATTCGCTCGACGATACCGAAGAGGATTTGCTGATCGCGGCGCTGGCACAGGGCACGGAAGAGGTCGCCGCGGCCCCCGCGCCGGGTGCATCGCGCGCACCGGCGCGCAGCGTGCGGGTCAATGTCGACCTGCTCGACCGGATGATGAGCGGCATGTCGGACATGGTGCTGGCACGCAACGAACTGTCGCGGCGGCTGCGCAGTGTCGAGATCGATCCGCAGGTCGAGGCGGCGCTGGAGCGCGTATCGGCCACCGTCGCCGATCTGCGCGAGACGGTGACGCGGACGCGGATGCAGAAGATCGACGCGCTGTTTTCCGCGCTGCCGCGCATGGTGCGCGATACGGCGGCGGGGCTGGGCAAATCGGTCGTCCTCGATATCGAGGGCGCGGATGTCGAGCTTGACCGCGAGATGATCGAGGTGCTGCGCGATCCGCTGGTCCACATCATCCGCAATTCGATCGATCATGGCATCGAACATCCCGCCGAACGCCGCATGCTGGGCAAGCGCGAAAACGGGGCGCTGACCGTATCGGCACGGCAATCGGGCAACCAGATCGTCGTCGAAGTGCGCGACGACGGGCGCGGGATCGATACGCAGAAGCTGGTCGACAAGCTGGTCGAGGGCGGGCGCGACGCGCGTGAGCTGAAATCGCTGAGCGAGCGGGCGCGGCTGGACCTGGTGTTCGAACCCGGCCTGTCGAGCAAGGACGAGGTGTCGGAGATTTCCGGGCGCGGCGTCGGCATGGATGTGGTGCGGGCCGCGATCGAGCAGATTGGCGGCCGCGTGGAATTGCACAATCAGCCGGGGCGCGGCCTGCACATCCTGATCCAGGTGCCGCTGACGCTGTCGATCATTCCCACCATCGTCGTCGCGGCGGGCGGGCAGCGGTTCGCGGTGCCGCGCCAGGCGATCGAGGAGATTGTCAGCGAAACCAGCGACGCGATCCGGATCGAGCGCATCGGCACCGCCGAAATGGCCGCCGTGCGCGACCGGCGCCTGCCGCTCGTCACGCTGTCGCGCCAGCTGCACATGGCGGGCGAGGCGATGTCGGGCGGGATGCTGGCGATCGTCAATGTCGGCGATGGCAGCTATGCGCTGCGCGTCGAGGATGTGCTGGACAATGAGGAGCTGGTGATCAAGCCGGCGGCGCCCGCGATCATGGCGACCGGCCTGTATGCCGGCCAGACGCTGCCCGACAGCGGGCTGCCGATGCTGTTGCTCGATTGCGCGGGAATCGCGCGCGACGCCGGCCTGCAATTTTCGCGCAGCCACATGGCCGATGCGGACGAGGATGCGGCGGTGTCGCTCGACGATGCCGTCAAGGCGCTGGTGTTCGTCGACCTGGACGGGGTGCGGCGCGCGGTGCCGCTGGCGCTGGTCGACCGGATCGAACAGGTCGATGGCGAACGCATCCGCCATACCGCCGGCCAATTGCGTTTGACGATCGACGGCCGGTTCGTCCCGATCGTGGCGAGCGGGGCGATCGACCATGCGGCAAGCTGTTCGGTGCTGCGCCTCAAGGATGGCGGCCAGGAAATCGCCTATGCGATCGGCGAGGCGGCGGACATCGTCGCCTTGCCCGACGAGCTGTTCCCGGCGGCGACGCCGGGGATCGTTGCCGGGGCGATGCTGATCGATGGCGAGCCGGTCGAGCTGCTCGACCCGCTCTATCTGTTCGCGATGCAGGCGCAGGCGCCGGTGGCGGGCGAAGCGCGGCCCCTGTGCCTGCTCGACGGGGATCAGGCCTGGTTGCGCCATTTCGTCCAGCCGATGCTGGAAAGCGCGGGCTATCGCGTGGCGACCAGCCTGGGCGCGGGCGAGCGGGCCGACCTGATCCTGTCGCTCGATGGTGCGGCGGCGGCGTTGCCGGTGTCGGACGCGCCGACCGTGCGGTTGACCAGCGACCGCCAGGGCGGGGGCGATGCAATCTATCGTTATGACCGCGACCAATTGATGCGCGCGCTGGCCGGTGCCGCGCGAGGGAGGATGTGATGGAGCGGCTTTTCCTGATCGCGCATATCGCCGAACATGCGGTCGCGATCGACGCCGAACAGGTCGAAGCGGTGGTCGATGTCGGTGCGATCGTCGCCGCGCCGCGTGCGCACGGCCATGTCCGCGGCCTGACCGCGCTGCGCAGCCGGGTCGTCACGGTGATCGACACCATGGCCGCGATGGGTATCGCCGACCGCGCGAGCGACGCGCGGCGCGCGGTGATCACGCGGGTCGACGGCCATCATTATGCGCTGCTGGTCGATGCGCTGGACGATGTCGCGCCGTTCGAGCTGCACCCGATGGCGTCGGGCGTGCCGCTGGGCGAGGTGTGGCAGCGGGCGGGGCGGGGCATTGTCGAGCAGAATGGCGAGCCGGTGCTGGCCATCGACCTGGCCGCGCTGATCCCGGTCCCGGCCAGCCATGCGGCCTGACCGGGCACGATTAACGCGGCGCTTACGAGTTTCGTGCACAAGTCGACAGACTGAGCCAAACCGGGACCGGAAATATGAAGACCTGCCTCGTCGTCGATGATTCCAAGGTGATCCGCAAGGTGGCGCGGCACATCCTCGAAACGCTGAACTTCAGCGTCCGCGAGGCGGGCGACGGGCGCGAGGCGCTGGACGCCTGTCTGGAGGCGGTGCCCGACGTCGTCCTGCTCGACTGGAACATGCCGGTGATGACGGGGATGGATTTCCTGCGCGCGCTGAAGGAAAGCGGCATCGCGCAGAAGCCCAAGGTCGTGTTCTGCACCACCGAAAACGGCATGGCCTATATCCGCGCGGCGATCGATGCGGGGGCCGACGAATATGTGATGAAGCCGTTCGATCGCGAGACCCTGGAAAGCAAGCTGCAGATCGTCGGCGTCGCCTGAAGGGCTGTCGACGATGCCCCATTCACCAGCCCTGATCGGTCCGCAGCCGATCCGTGACGGCCAGCCGGTCCGCGTGCTGATCGTCGACGATTCGGCGGTCGCGCGCGCGGTGATCGCGCGGATGATCGAGGTGATGCCGCGGTTCGAGGTCGCCAGCGCGCTCGGCAATGTCGCGGCGGCGTTGCGGTTTCTGGAGATGGACCGGGTCAACATCATCCTGCTCGACCTGGAAATGCCCGACATTCATGGCCTGACCGCACTGCCCGACCTGATCGCGGCGGGGCAGGGCGCGCGCGTGCTGATCGTGTCGTCGGCGGCCGAGGACGGCGCGGCGGCGGCGGTGCAGGCGCTGGCGCTGGGCGCCGCCGACACGCTGGTCAAGCCGGGGGTCGGCAGCTTCGCCGGTCGCTTCGCCACGGTGCTGGAGGAGCGCATGTCGCGCCTGTTCGACATCGTGCCCGACCTGCCCGATGGACGTCCGCCCGCGATCAGCGCACCGCGCGAGTTCGACATCGTGGCGGTCGGCGCCTCGACCGGGGGCATCCACGCGCTGAGCCAGATGCTGCGCGCGATTCCCGCCGATTTTCAGCCGCCGATCCTGGTGACGCAGCATCTGCCCGCATCCTTCATGGGCTATTTCGCGATGCAGCTTGCCGTGCTGGCGGGGCGACCGTGCGAGGTGGCGAGCGAGCATATGCGGGTGCGGCCGGGCCGGATCATCGTGGCGCCGGGCCATGCCCATATCCGCTGTGTGCGGATGACCGACGGGGTGGCGATCCGGCTGAGCGAACAACCGGCGCCGAGCGGGTGCACGCCATCGGTCGATCCGATGCTGGAATCGGTGGCCGAAGTCTATGGCCCGCGCGGGCTGGGCGTCATCCTGTCGGGCATGGGCCGCGACGGCGCGATCGGCGCGAGGCGGCTTACGGAGATGGGCGGCAGCGTGCTGGCGCAGGACAAGGCGAGTTCGGTCGTTTGGGGCATGCCGGGGGCAATCGCTCAATGTGCGAGCGCGGTGCTGCCGCCCGAAAATATCGGGCGGATGATCGCCAGCGGCAGGCGGCCCGTCTGATGCCCGCTTTGTGCCCCGATTTCGCCTCGTCCCGTGCCTTGCAGGCGATCGGCAAGTTGCTGGAGGCGCGCGCGGGTCAGCAGATCGCGGCGAACCGTGTGTGGCGGGTCGAAACCGCGCTGACGCCGATGTTGCGCGCGCATGGCATCGTGTCGATGGACCAGCTGGTCGTCCGCCTGTCCGCCGATCGCCATGGGCCGCTGGCCGATGCGGTGGTCGATGCGCTGCTCAACCAGGAAACGTCCTTCTTTCGCGATGCCGGGGTGATCGAGCAGGTCGTCGATGCCGCGCGCGAGTTGCAGAAGGTCAATCCCGGCAAGCGGTTGCGCATCTGGTCGGCGGGGTGTTCGGTCGGGCAGGAGCCTTATTCGCTGGCGATGCTGTTCGCCGAGGCGGCGCTGACGCATCAGATGGAGATGCCGGAGATCATCGCCACCGATGTCTCGCCGATCGCGCTCGCGCGGGCGCGGGCCGGACGCTATTCGCAGTTCGAGATCCAGCGCGGGTTGCCGGTGCGGCGCATGGTCAGCTGGTTCGATGCGCAGCAGGAGGATTGGGTGGCGCGCCCCGATCTGGTCCGCCGCGTGCAGTTCCGGCGGCACAATCTGGCGAAGGACCCGGCGCCGGGCGGCAAGTTCGACATCGTGCTGTGCCGCAATGTCATGCTCTATTTCGCGCAGGCGGTGCGGGCACAGGTGTTCGCGACGCTGCGCGCCGGGATGCGCGAGGGCGGGCTGCTGGTGCTGGGCGCCGGGGAAACGGCGATCGGCCAGACCGACATGTTCGTGCCGAGCGAGCGGTTTCGCGGCTTTTACAAGGCGCAGAGTGGTGATGTCGTAACGATGAGCCGCTGACGAATGCTTGCGTTTCGGCGCGCGCCGCCGCATCCCTGCACGCGATGATGCAGGATCGCGACGCACTGGACTGGATCGACGCGCCGTCGCCCAATTTCGACGACCGGATGCTGCCGGTCAGCATCATCGTATTGCACTATACCGGCATGCAGAGCGCGGAAGAAGCGATCACGCGGCTGCGCGATCCGGAGGCCAAGGTTTCCAGCCATTATGTCGTGGCGGAGGACGGGCAGATCCTGCGCCTGGTCGACGAGCGGCAGCGCGCCTGGCACGCGGGACGCTCGCACTGGCGCGGCGTCACCGACATCAATTCGGCGTCGGTGGGGATCGAGATCGTCAATCCCGGACATGAATTCGGCTATCGCCCCTTTCCCGACGAGCAGATCGACGCGGTGATCCGGCTGACCGCCGACATCAAGCATCGCCACGGCATCACGCGCGGCAATGTGGTCGGCCATTCCGACATTGCGCCCGCGCGCAAGCAGGACCCGGGCGAGCTGTTTCCGTGGGGCAGGCTGGCCCGGTTGCGCCTCGCGCTGCCGCGCCCGACCAAGGGGTTGATGGACCCGGGCTGGACCGATGCGGGGTTCGTGCTGGCGCTCGAACGGTTCGGTTACGACGTCGCCGATCCGCTGGCGGCGACGGTGGCGTTCCAGCGGCGGTTTCGCCCCGAACTGATCGACGGCACGATCGATGCCGAATGTCGGATGATCCTGCTCGCGCTGTTGCTGCCCAAGCCGCAGGGGGATGATTGAGGGGTTTTTGGGGCGTGTTCCTTGTTGGGTAGCCGCACCAGCCCGCTCCCCCACGCGCTTTTGTTGGGTTGCCGCACCAGCCCGCTCCCCCACCCGGCCACCCATTTCAGAATATCCTGCCGATG
>CADEEK010000050.1 GCA_902826325.1 uncultured Sphingomonadales bacterium | reverse complement strand
ACCGCCGCTGGGATCTGAGCTTCAACACCGGCGAGCGGCTGGCGCTGCCCGAGGGTGAGGTGGCGGCGGCGAAGGCGCTGACCAAGTTCGCCGAGCTGGATGGGTCGGACCGGCTGCTGGGCCGTGGCTATCTGCGCTTTGACATGCGCGATCCGACGCGGCTGGTGGTGCGGATGCCGGGACAGGTCGTGCGCAGGGAAATCGAAACGGCGAGCGTGGCCGAGTAACAGGGTCGAACAGGGGTAAGGCGATGGCGAAGACGGCACCGGAAGGATTGATCACCGCACTGGACATCGGTTCGTCCAAGATTTCGGCGTTGATCGCGCAAAAGGGCGATGGCGGCGAACTGACCGTGCTGGGCACCGGGCAGCGCGAGAGCCGGGGGGTGCAGCATGGCTATATCGCCGACATGGCCGCGACCGAGGTGGCGGTGCGCGAGGCGGTGGAGCAGGCCGAGCGGATCGCGGGCACCAATATCGAGGATGTGTGGGTCAGCTTTTCCGCCGGGGGGCTGGTGTCGGACATCCTGCGGCTGGAAGTCGATCTGGGCGGGCATCGCGTCGAGCAGAGCGACATCGACGACCTGTTGCGGGCAGGCCGGGAATCGATCAATCCGGGGGGGCGGATGGTGCTGCATGCGCAGCCGACCCGCTATACGCTCGATGGCCTTGCCGGGGTGAAGCAGCCCAGGGGGCTGCATGCCGAGCGGCTGGGGGTCGACATCCATGTCGTGTCGACCGACGGGGCGCCGGTCCGCAACCTCGACCTGTGCGTACGATCGGCGCATCTGGAGGTGCGGTCGATCATCGCCGCGCCGGTCGCGACGGGGCTTGCCTGTCTGTCGGAGGAGGAGCGCGAGCTGGGCGTGGCGCTGGTCGAGATCGGCGCGGGCGTCACCAACGTCTCGGTATACAAGGACGGGGTGCTGACCGGCCTGTCGTCGATCGCCTGCGGGTCGGCGGACATTACCGACGATATCGCCAGCGCGTTCGGCACCCGCCGCAACCAGGCCGAGCGGATGAAATGTTTCTATGGTTCGGCCAATATGACGCCGCGCGACAATCACGAGATGATCGACGTCGCGCCGATCGCGGCCGACGAGGAGGCCGAGGGCAGCCGGATCACCCGCGCGCAGCTGATCGCGGTGATCCGCCAGCGGCTCGACCGGTTGATGGCCGATATTCGCGAGGAACTGACCAAGCTTCATTTCGAGGACCCGGTGGGGCGGCAGATCGTGCTGACCGGCGGGGGCGCGGAGTTGAAGGGCATTGCCGATTATGCGCAACAGGCGCTGGGGCGATCGGTGCGCGTGGGGCGGCCGCGCGGCCTGTCGGCGCTGCCCGAGGCGCATAGCGGGCCGGCGTTCGCGACGCTGGCGGGGCTGGCCGCCTTTGCCGCCGCCGATCCGGTCGACCTGCGCGCGCTGTCCGAACCCTATCAGCTGGTCGTCCGATCGACGCCCAAGGCGCTGTTGCAGCGGATGATGGCCGCTTTTCGCGCCAATTATTGAAGAATGTTGTTGATGACGGGTGAATTGCGCTGGAACCCCTCACCCGCATCGTGCAGAACCGGCGATTAAGCAGACGCCGCTGATGGGGCGCGGCGGCTGAGGAGACTGGATAGAATGAGCATCGACTTCCTTCCGCCCGATCTGGACGAGCTGACCCCCCGCATCACCGTGATCGGTGTCGGCGGCGCGGGCGGCAACGCCATCGCCAACATGATCAATGCCGAGGTGCAGGGCGTCGAGTTCCTGGTCGCCAATACCGACGCGCAGGCGCTGAAACAGTCGACCGCGAGCCAGCGCATCCAGCTGGGCGCGAAGATCACCCAGGGGCTGGGCGCGGGCAGCCGCCCGGAAATCGGGCGCGCCGCCGCCGAAGAGACGATGGATCATGTGCAGGAGGCGCTGCAGGGCGCGCATATGTGCTTCATCGCGGCGGGCATGGGCGGCGGCACCGGCACCGGCGCGGCGCCGGTGATCGCGAAGGTCGCGCGCGACATGGGCATCCTGACCGTCGGGGTCGTGACCAAGCCGTTCGCCTTTGAAGGCAAGAAGCGCGCGCAATCGGCCGAAGCGGGGATCGAGGAGCTTCAGAAATATGTCGATACGCTGATCGTCATTCCCAACCAGAACCTGTTCCTGGTCGCCAACGCCAACACGACCTTCAAGGAAGCGTTCCAGATGGCGGACGAGGTGTTGCAGCAGGGTGTGCGCGGCATCACCGACCTGATGGTCATGCCGGGCCTGATCAACCTCGATTTCGCCGACGTGCGGTCGGTGATGAGCGAGATGGGCAAGGCGATGATGGGCACCGGCGAGTCGAGCGGCGACAGCCGCGCGATCGAGGCGGCGCAGCAGGCGATCGCCAACCCGCTGCTGGACGGCGTGTCGCTGGACGGGGCCAAGGGCGTGATCGTGTCGATCACCGGGGGCGAGGACATGCGCCTGCTGGAAGTCGACGAGGCCGCGAACCATATCCGCGAGCTGGTCGACGACAATGCCAACATCATCTGGGGTTCGGCGTTCAACCCCGAGCTGGAAGGCAAGATCCGCGTTTCGGTCGTCGCGACGGGAATCGAGGCGGATGCGACCAAGGCGCCCGCGCCTGCGCCGAGCGCGACCGAAAGCTCGCGCAGCTTTTCATTCGGCACGGTGCGCCGTCCCGCGGTTGCGGCGAGCGAGCCGGTGGCGAGCGAGCCGGTCGCCGAACCGGTTGCCGAAACGCCGGTCCAGCCCGAGCCGGTTGCCGAGGTGCAGCCCGGTTTTTCCGCGCCGCCGCCGGTCGAAACGCCCGATGACGACGAGTTGACGCTGGAAGCGCCGTTGCCGCCCGCCGAACCGGTGGCGCAGGGTCGCGATGATGCCGATGACGAGTTGATGCTGGGCGCCGATGCGGTGGTGCCCGAGCCGCCTGCGCCTGCGCCCGCCAGCGAGCCGAGCATCCGCCGTCGCTGGCTGACCGGCGGCAGCGACGAGGATGCTGCGCCTGCGGCGCCCGCCGCCGAAACGCCCAAGCCCAAGAGCGGCGGCACGTTGTTCGAACGGATGGCGGCGGCGCGCGGCGGATCGAAGGATGACGATGGCGACAAGGACCCGCTGGACATTCCGCGCTTCCTCAACCGCCAGAACAACCAGTAATCCCGACGCCGTTGCGCGCGATGCGGGGCGGGATCGGTTCGTCGCCGATGCACCCCGCTCCGCCGAGGCCGTTCGAAATCGACAGTGGCCGTTCAGCCATGCCATGCTGTAGCGGCGAATTGCGATGACCCGGAGCCTGTTCAACCTGTTTTGCGGCGGTGCCGTGCTGATGTCGCTGGGCGGCGTCGGCGTGGCGACGCCCGTGCGCGCGCAGGAAGTGGTGCCGGTGCCGACCCCCAATGCCGACCGGCTGGCCGACGAGATGCGGGTGCTGGCGCGCGAGCCGCGCAACCTGCGCGCCCTGTTGTCGGCGGGGGAATTGAGCGCGAAGCTGAACGATCCGGCGGCGGCGGCGGGCTTTTTCGCCCGCGCGCAGCTGATCGAACCGACCAACCCGCGCGTGCTGGCGGGGCAGGCGATGGTGATGGTGCGGATGGAGCGGCCGGGCGAGGCGCTGCGCCTGTTCGCGCAGGCGGCGCAGGGCGGGCTGGCGATGGATCGCTATGCCTCCGATCGCGGGCTGGCCTATGACCTGATCGGCGCGCAGGCGCATGCCCAGCGCGAACACCGCATCGCGATGCGCGACGATCCCGATGACGAGACGATCCGCCGCTATGCGCTGTCGCTGGGCATCAGCGGCGATACGCAGCAGGCCGAGCGGGTGATCGAGCCGTTGCTGCGGCGGAGCGACCGGGCGGCGTGGCGCGCGCGGGCGTTCATCCTGGCGATGAATGGCGATGCGGCGGGGGCCGACCGGATCGCGGCGAGCATGATGGGCGGCTTTGGCAGCGCACTGTCGCCATTTTTCCGCCGCCTGCCCGCATTGCCCGCGTCCGACAAGGCCTTTGCCGTGCATTTCGGTGAGATCCGCCGCACCGCCGCCCGGATTGCCGATGCCAGTGTTGCGCCGCCGCTGCCGCCCTTGCCGCGCGACGCCGGGGTGGCGGTGGCGGGCGTGCAGCCCGGACGGCTGCCGCCGCCGGTCACGCGGCGATCGGGTGATGCCCCATCGGCCGCACAGCGCCGCCGGGAAAGCGCGCGCGAACAACGACTTGCCGCCGAACGCGCGGCGCAGGAACGGGCCGCGAGCGAGCGGGCAGCGCGGGAGGCGGAGCGCGTGGCGAAGGCCCGGGCGACGCAGGCGCGCGTGCTGGCGGCGGCGCAGCAGCGCGAGGCCGATCAGGTGGCGACCCAGCAGCGGCAGGTGCGCGAGGCCGAGGCGCAACGGGTTGCCGATGCGGCCGAAGCGGCGCGTCAGGCCGAAGCCCGCCGCGTCGCCGAAGCCGAACAAGCCGCGCGGGAGGCCGAAGCGCGCCGCATGGCCGAGGCGGAACAAGCCGCGAGAGAGGCCGAGGCGCAGCGTGTCGCCGCCGCGTCGAGCGCGACGCCGCCTGAGCCGGTGCGTGCGCCGGCATCTGGTCCGAGCTTGCCGCCGACCGTTGCAGCTGACGGCGATGCCACGCCGCCGCGCGCGATCGGCGGCGAGGATAATGTGATCGCGCGGATCATTGCCGGGATCACCATTCCCGCGTCCGAACTGGGTGTCGAGCCGATGCCGGGACAGGCGCCGGTGGTCGACGCCGCGAGCGCCGAGCCCGTGCCGGTCGCGATCGCGGAGGCATCGCCGCCCGCACCGACGCCTGCTGCCCCGCCGTCGCCCGCACTTGCGCGCGCCACGCCGCAGCCGCCCAAGCCCGATCCTGCCGCCGAACGCGCCGCCGCCGAAAAGGCGAAGGCAGCCGCCGCCAAGGCCGCGCAGGCCAAGGCAGCGGCAGCCGAAGCCAAGGCGGCCGCCGCCAAGGCCAAGGCGGAACCCGCGCGGCATTGGGTGCAGGTGGCGGGCGGGGCCAATGTCGGGGCGTTGCCGCGCGAGTGGAAACGGCTGGTCGAGCAGGCGCCTGCCGAGTTTCGCGGCAAACAGGCATGGACGACGCCGTTGCGCTTCACCAACCGGTTGCTGGCCGGACCGTTCAAATCGACCGGCGAGGCACAGGCTTTCGTCAACGCGATCGCGGGCAAGGGGCTGTCGGCCTTTGCCTGGACCAGCGAGGCGGGGCAGAAGATCGAGAAACTGTCGGTCAAATAATCTATGCGGCGGCGATGCCGATTCGATTTGCCGCCGCATGACCGATCTCGCCCCCTATGCCAGCGATCCGGCACACAGCCGCGGGCGGCTGCATGACGAGGGTCGTGGCACCGCGCGAGGGCCGCGCGATGCGTTTCAGCGCGACCGCGATCGCATCGTCCATTCGATCAGCTTTCGCCGCCTGCGCCACAAGACCCAGGTGTTCATGGCGCCCGATGGCGACCATTTCCGCGTCCGCCTGACCCACAGCCTGGAAGTGGCGCAGATCGGCCGCACCATCGCCCGCGCGCTGGGGCTGAACGAGGATCTGACCGAGGCGCTGTGCCTGGCCCATGATATCGGCCATCCGCCCTTTGGCCATGCGGGCGAGGCGGCGCTGAAGGCGGCGCTGACCGGGCAGGGCGGGTTCGATCACAATGGCAATACGCTTCGCGTGCTGACCGCGATCGATTGCCCTTATCCGGCGTGGGACGGCCTCAATTTGAGCTGGGAGACGCTGGAGGGGCTGGCCAAGCATAATGGGCCGGTGGGCGATCCCGGCTGGGCGCTGGCGGCGGCCGATGCGGCATTTCCGCTGGATCTGGCGGGTCATGCCTCGCTGGAGGCGCAGGTGGCGGCGATTGCCGACGACATCGCCTATGACAATCACGATATTGACGACGGGTTGCGCGCGGGGTTGCTGACGCTGGAGCAGCTGTTGGCGGTGCCGCTGGTCGCGCGCAACTGGGACGCGGTGCGGGCGCGCTTTCCCGATGGCGCGCCCAAAAGGCTGATGCGCGAGCTGGTCCGCGCGCAGATCGGGGCGATGGTCAACGACCTGATCGACGAGACGCGGCGCCGGCTGGCGGCGGCGAATATCGGTTCGGTCGGCGATGTGCGCGCGGCGGGGCAGGCGCTGGTCGGGTTCAGCGAGGCGATGCGGGAGGATGAACGCGCGCTCAAGCGGTTCATGTATGCCAATCTGTATCACCATCCGTTGCAGCTGGCGGCGGCGGAGATGGCGCGGGGCGTGGTCGCGGGGCTGTTCGCCGCCTATGACGCCGATCCGGCGTCGATGCCGCAGGGGTGGGGCGACCGGCTTGTCCATGACGAGCCGTGGCGCAGTCGGCATATCGCCGATTTCATCGCGGGGATGACCGATCGCTATGCCATCGCCCGCTATCGCGAGGCGGTCGGCGCGATCGATCTGCCCGAGGGGTTTTGAAGCGCCGGTGCGGCGGACCGCACCGGCGCTTCGCCACCGATCAACGCTGGGCGGTTTCGACCGGCCGCGCCAGCGGCTTGGCGATCGAGAACGACACCGGGGCGCCGTTGACGCGGCCCCAGACCTGCTTGCCGCGCACGGTCAACGTGTAGGACGTGCCGCCGGGATAGGATTTGCCGGTGATGACCGTGTCTTTCCCGCGCGTTTCGCTGGAATAGACATAGGTCACGCTGTCATGGGTGAAGGTGGATTCGTTCGCAAGTGCAGGACCCGGAACAGCGGCGAGGGCGGCGGCGAAAACAAGAGCATTCTTCACGATCTTTCTCCTTTATCCAAGAGCCAGATCGGCATCCATCTTATGTTGTGACGCCAAGATATGCTGCGACGCAGCATTGCCAATCGCGCGTTTTGCAACTGCGATTGCACGTCATGCACGAGCCGGAATGGATGGCGCGTGCAAGAAATGTTGAGATCGGCACAGATTTGCGACAAATCTGGTGCATAGATAATCTCGATAATCGGCAGGAGAGCCGCATGTCGAATGCCAGTATTGCGCTTAATCGGTTCGGCCTGGGCGGTCGCGGAGAGGAACGGGGCGCGAGCGACCCCAGGCGGGCGCTGATCGATCAGTTCGACCGCTATGAACCCCGGCCCGCTGCCATTGCGGCATTGCCGGGCACCGGTGTGATTGCCACCGAACTTGCGGCCTATTTCACCGAACTGCGGTCACTGGCACAGGGGCAGCGTGCTGCCGGGGCCGGGCGGCGGGGACGTCAGGCGGCGGCGGGCGACGGCGAGTCGATGGCGATGCGTGGCGGCGAGACCGGCGATGCGATGGCGGGGGCGGGTGCGGCGGACGATGGCGAAACCCGCGATCCGGCGGCCCGCGCGCGTCAGTTCGCGCGGCGACAGGGTCGCGACCATTACAGCAGGGCGGTCGGCGCCCGCGCGCAGGCCGCGGTGCTGAGCGAGGCGCCGTTCGTCGAGCGGCTCGTCCATTTCTGGTCGAACCATTTCGCCGTGTCGGCAGACAAGGTGACGATGATCGGGCTGGCCGGGGCGTTCGAATTCGATGCGATCCGGCCGCATGTGCTGGGCAGGTTTCGCGACATGCTCCACGCGGTCGAGCGGCATCCGGCGATGCTGTTATATCTGGACCAGGCGCAATCGGTGGGGCCGCACAGCGCGCGGGTGGCGCGGCGGCAGGCGCGGCGGCAGATCGGCCTTAATGAAAATCTGGCGCGCGAGATATTGGAGCTGCACACGCTGGGCGTGCGGACCGGATATAGTCAGGCTGATGTCACCGAATTTGCCCGCGCGATGACCGGATGGAGTGTTGCGGGACTGGGCCGTGGTCCCGCCGCACGGATCGCGGGAGTCGATGGCGAGGCGGGACAGTTCATCTTCGCGCCGCCGATCCACGAGCCGGGCAGCCGCACGATCATGGGCAAAAGCTATGCCCAGCCGGGCGAGCAGCAGGCGGCGGCGGTGCTGGACGACCTGGCGGTGCATCCGGCGACCGCGCGGCATATCGCGACCAAGCTGGCGCGGCATTTCGGCGGTGACGAACCGGCGCCCGCGCTGGTCGCGCGGCTGGAGCGCGCGTTCCTGAAATCGGGCGGGGATCTGCCGACGCTGTATCGCGCGCTGATCGATTCGCCGGAAATCTGGGCGGTGCGGCAGGCGAAGTTCAAGACGCCGTGGGAATGGTCGATTTCGGCGCTGCGCGCGCTGGGCACGCGGCAGGTTCGCCCGCAGCAGATCGTCGGCCTGATGAATCAGCTGGGCCAGCCGGTGTGGCGGCCGGGATCGCCCGCGGGCTATGACGATATTGCGGCCAGCTGGGCCGGGCCGGATGCGCTGATGCGCCGGGTGGAGGCGGCCGAGCAGATCGCGGTGCGGGCGCGCGACATGCTCGATGCGCGCGCGCGGGCCGCGACCCTGTTTCCCGACGCGCTGAGCGCGACGACCGAACAGGCGATCGCCGGGGCGCAAAGCCCCGCCCAGGGCGTCGCGCTGATGCTCGTCAGCCCCGAATTCATGCGGAGATAGCGCCATGATCGACCGCCGTAACCTGATCCTAACCGGCGCCGCGGGCGCGCTGTCGATGGGCTTTGCGCCGCGTCTGGCCTTTGCCCAGGCGGCGACCGACCGCCGGTTCGTGTTCATCATCCAGCGCGGCGCCGCCGACGGGCTGGCGACGCTGGCCCCGGTCGGCGATCCGGCCTTTGCCGCCCAGCGCGGCGTGCTGGCGCGCGATTTCGACGGCGCGGCGCGGCTGGATGCGATGTTCGCGCTGCACCCCAATCTCAAACATGTCGCAGCGCTTTATGCCGCCAGACAGGCGCTGTTCGTCCATGCCGTTGCCTCCCCCTATCGCGAGCGATCGCATTTCGATGCGCAGAACGTGCTGGAGACCGGGGGGACCGCCGCCTATCAGCTCAAGGACGGGTGGCTCAACCGCCTGCTCGCGCTGTTGCCCGACGATGCGCGCAAGGGCATTGCCGTGGCGGCGACGATCCCGGTGGCGCTGCGCGGCAAGGTGGAGGTGGCGTCCTATGCGCCGTCGGCGCTGCCCGATGCGTCGGACGATCTGTTGAGCCGGGTGGCGACGCTGTATGCCGAAGATCCGCAGCTTCATGCGATCTGGGCGCAGGCGACGGCGACCCGCACGCTGGCCGGGGACCTGTCCGCCGACAATGGCCGCAACGCGGCGGCGACCGGGGCGCTGGCGGCGCGGTTGCTGGCGAACGACAATGGCGCGCGCATCGCGATGATCGAAACCGGTGGCTGGGACACCCATGCCGCGCAGCGCGGGCGGCTGGGCGCGCAGCTGACCGGGCTGGATCGGATGATCGAGGCGCTGCAGACCGGGCTGGGGCCGTTGTGGAGCAAGACGATGGTGCTGGTCGCCACCGAGTTCGGCCGCACGGTCAAGGTCAACGGCACGCAGGGGACCGACCATGGCACCGGATCGGTCGCGTGGCTGCTGGGCGGCGCGGTCAAGGGCGGGCGGATCATCGCCGACTGGCCCGGCCTGTCCGACGCGGCGCTTTACGAAGGGCGCGACCTCAAGCCGACGACCGCGCTCGACACGGTGATCGCCAGTGCGCTGGCGCCGCATTTCGGGCTGGATCCGGCGCGGACGATGGCCGCGACCTTTCCCGCGCAACGCATCGCGCGGCCGATGGACGGGTTGCTGCTCACCTGATCGCGACCGCGTGGGGGCGTTTCGCGCTGCGCTCGCGTGACGTGGCGATGCGGTTGCGCTAAGGCGCGCGGCTTCCACCGTTATCGGACCGCAACATGACGCTTTATACCCGTTTCGCCGCTCATCTGAACGCCGCGCTCGATGCGCTGGTCGCCGCCGGTGATCTGCCCGGCGGACTGGAGCGACGCGCGGTGACGGTGGAGCCGCCGCGCGATGCCAGCCATGGCGACCTGGCCACCAACGCGGCGATGGTGCTGGCCAAGCCCGCCGGGACCAATCCGCGCGCGCTGGCGGAAAAGATCGCGGGCGCGCTGGAAAAGCTGGACGAAGTGGCCGCCGTGTCCGTCGCGGGGCCGGGGTTCATCAACCTGACGCTGACCGATGCGACCTGGCGCGACGAGCTGGCGGCCATCCGCGCCGCGGGCGACGACTATGGCCGGTCGGCGACCGGTGCGGGCACCACCGTCAATATCGAATATGTCTCCGCCAACCCGACCGGGCCGATGCACATGGGCCATTGCCGGGGCGCGGTGGTCGGCGATGCGCTGGCCAGCGTGCTGGAGGCGGTGGGGCATCGCGTGATCCGCGAATATTATGTCAACGATGCGGGCGGGCAGGTCGATGTCCTCGCCCGGTCGGCGCATCTGCGCTATCGCGAGGCGCTGGGCGAGGATGTCGGCGAGATTCCCGAAGGCCTGTATCCCGGCGAATATCTCAAGCCCGTCGGCGAGCGGCTGGCCGCCGAACATGGCGACGCCTTTGTCGGCAGGGACGAGGGCGAATGGCTGGCGCTGTTCCGCAAGGAAGCGGTGGCCGACATGCTGGTGATGATCCGGCGCGACCTTGGCCTGCTGGGCATTCATCACGACCTGTTTTCGTCCGAAGCGGAATTGCAGGCGGCGGGCAAGCCGGCGGCGGCCGAGGCGTGGCTGCGCGAACATGACCTGGTCTATGACGGGATGCTGGAAGCGCCCAAGGGCGAGACGCCGGAGGATTGGGAGCCGGTCGAGCTGCCATTGTTCCGATCGAGCCGGTTCGGCGACGATCAGGACCGGCCGATCAGGAAGTCGAACGGTGCCTGGACCTATTTCGGTGCGGACATGGCCTATCATTTCCAGAAGGCGCAGGGCGCGGACCAGCTGATCGACATCTGGGGCGCGGACCATGCCGGGACGGTCAAGCGGATCGTCGCGGCGGTCAGCGCGCTGACCGGTGGCAAGACGCGGTTCGACGTCAAGCTGGTGCAGATGGTGCGGTTGTTGCGCGCGGGCGAGCCGGTCAAAATGTCCAAGCGTTCCGGTAACTTCGTAACGCTTGCTGATGTGGTAAATGAAGTCGGCAAGGATGTCGTGCGCTTCACCATGCTGACCCGCAAGGCCGATGCGCAGATGGATTTCGACTTTGCCAAGGTGGTCGAGGCGTCGAAGGACAATCCGGTTTTCTATGTCCAATATGCCCATGCCCGAGTCGCGTCGCTCAAACGCAAGGCGGCCGAGGCCGGGATTGCGTGCGAGGCGACCGACCTGTCTCTGCTTGACACACGCGAACTGGCGCTGGTGAAGCTCGCCGCGCAGTTTCCGCGCACCGTGGAGGGCGCGGCGGCGGCGCGCGAGCCGCATCGAATCGCCTTTTATCTCTATGACTTGGCGGCGGAATTTCATTCGCTGTGGAACCTGGGCAACGACGATCCGGGGCGCCGGTTCCTGTTGCCCGACGATCTGCCGCTGACCTGCGCGCGGCTTTTCCTTGCCGATGCGATCGGGCAGGTTGTGCGCAATGGCCTGCACCTGATGGGCGTGGAGGCGGTTGCGGAGCTGAACTGAATGAGCGCGGGCGAGGAATATGGGGAGGACCGGCTCCCCTGGCTGGAAACGGCGGACGACGATTATGAGGAAGGATCGTCGATCGGGCGCACGATCCTGCTGGTCCTTGTCGGCCTGCTGGTCATCGCGGCGGCGGTGGCGGGATATTGGTGGTATCAGCGCAGCGCCGGCGGCGAGGGCACCGGCGCGCTGATCAACGCGCAGGAAGGCGATTACAAGGTCAAGCCCGACGACCCCGGCGGGATGAAGGTGGATGGCGAGGGCGACACCGTCTTTGCCGCCAGCGAGGGTGCGACGACCAACGGGTCGGTCAATGTCGGCGCGGTGCCCGAAACGCCGGTGGCGGGCAAGGCGGCGCCCAAGGCCAGCCCCGGCCCGGTCACGGGCGCCAGCCGGGTGAGTGCGCCGGTGCCGTCGACCAGCGTCGCCAGGGCGACCGCGCCCGCGCAGAAATCGCCCGGCCCGTCGGCGGGCAGCGCGACGATCCAGCTCGGCTCCTTCCCCGACGAGGCGGGCGCCAACACGGCCTGGGCGCAGATGTCGAAGCGGTTCAACTATCTCGCGCCGCTCGGCAAGTCGGTCGAAAAGGCCGAGGTGAACGGCCGCACCGTCTATCGCCTGCGCGTCAATGCCGGGAGCAACGGGCAGGCGAAGGAATTGTGCGGGAAGTTGAAGGCGGCGGGCGAGGCGTGTTTCCTGGCGGGGGGATGAGGGGCGCGGCGCTGCCTGTCCGGGGTCGTCACCGCGGATATGTTCCGGGCGCCAGGGTGCGGCGCCGGCAGCGCATAGGCCGCAACGGCATCGCTGGCGGCGCGGTGGACCCCGGCACCTTGGCCGGGGTGACGGGATCGGGGTCGATCGGCTGCCTTCTCCCGCCATCGCCAATCGGCTAAGCCCTTCACATGAAGCCTGTCATTTACGGCCTGTCCGGCCATGTCCTTACCGCCGACGAACGCGATTTCTTCAGGGATGCCGATCCGCTGGGCTATATCCTGTTCGGGCGCAATTGCGGGGATCGGGCGCAGATGCGCGCGCTGACCGACAGTTTGCGCGACCTGTCGGGGCGGGACGATCTGCCGATCCTGATCGATCAGGAAGGGGGGCGGGTGTCGCGGATGAAACCGCCCGAATGGCCCGCTTTCCCGACCGGTCCGGCGTTCGACCGGCTGTATGACCTTGCCCCATCCTCCGCGATCGCGGCGGCGCAGGCCAATGGGCAGGCGCTGGGGATGATGCTGGCGGAGGTTGGCGTCAATGTGAATTGCGCGCCGCTGCTCGATGTGCGCCAGCCCGAAACGACTCCGGCGGTGGGCGAGCGGACATTCGGCGGCGATCCGATGCGGGTGGCGGCGCTGGGCCGCGCGATGCTGGACGGGATGGCGAAGGGCGGGGTGGTCGGCGTGGTCAAGCATATGCCGGGTCATGGACGCGGCGTGGTCGACAGCCATTACGAACTGCCGGTGGTCAAGG
>CADEEK010000049.1:538-12945 GCA_902826325.1 uncultured Sphingomonadales bacterium | reverse complement strand
AGCTGGCGTCATAGCCCGCCGACACGACGATGTCCGGCGGGGTGCCGGGCGTCTTCGAAATGCGCCGCGATTCGAGCACATTGCCGCGCGCGTCATAGCTGTATGTCGCCTTGTTCCCCTCAGGATAGGTGATCTGCGTTACGCGGCCCTGGGAATCATAGGCATAGCTGGTGGTCCGATTGAGCTCGTCACGGAAGGACGCAATCGCATAGCTTACCGTGGTCACGCCGACATTCACGCCGACATAGACGCGCGTATTGCCGTTCGAATCGGTTACAGTGGTCGTGGGTGCGCCGCTGCTCGAAGCGCTGTAGGTATAGGTCACACCGTCGCGCACCACCGAACTCACCAATCCGCCGGTGAAATTATAGACGACATTGTCGGTCGACGATCCGGGGCGGCGGATACGCAGCGCGGTAGCGCTTCGGATATAGGTCGTCGTCCGGCCGAGCGGGTCGGTGGCCGTGGTCGTTGTGACCCCGGCCCCATCCACCGACTTCGTATAAGTGGCACTGCGCATCGCGCCGGTAACGGTGCAGGCGTTCGCCGCCGGATCGCAATAATCGGTGGCCAGATTGACGGCAGTCACGCTGACGATACGACCCCATTCGTCAACATAAGCGCTTGCGTCATCAGTGGCGTACTGAAATTTGAGCATATAACCGTGATTGGTGGCAGTGCTCGACACGCGCCTTTTGCCGTCGGGTGCGACCTTTAAGGTCACAATGGTCTTTGTACCGTCAGGATGGGTGATCGACGTCACGTTTCCGCTGATGCTAAAGAACGGATTGAAGATTACATTCTCGAATGTCGCAACGGATCCGTCCCGGGCAGTATATATATAGGTGGTGCTGCCCGGAGCGGCTTGAACCAGCGTCGTGCCGGTCCCGACATTGGTCGCATATGTCCCGCCGGCCACAAGGAAGAATTCCTCCGTATGGCCTTTAAAGACGACCGTGATCCGGCCGCCCCAGTGCGTGATCGATGCATATTCGGAATTGATGCCGCCGATTCCGTCCTGTCGCACAAACGATCGACCGCCCGGGCCGGACGGGCCGACGGAAATATCGACGTCGGAAAATGACGGCTGCAACGTCATCACGTCCACGCCATTTTCATCGACGCTGCTGCGTTCGGGGGGTGGCGGAACCTGGCCGATTGCCTGCGCGGAAGCCGGTGTTGCAAAGACCGAGGACAATGCCGTGGTTGCCGCCAGAACCGGCACGAACAGGGCGCGTGAAGATTGGGCCATGGAATCCCCCTTGGAAAAACATGTTGGCAGTTCGCTGATGATGATGATGATGCGGCGCGCTCGCGCCGAAGGGGGGTCAGGGCGCGCCGCTGACCTTCACATTCGTCCGGCTGTCGGCTTTGTCGAACGTATAGTTCGCGACGACGCCGTTATTGATGGTTCCGCTATGCTCGACCTTCACCAGCCGTCCACGCGCGTCATAGGTGTAGGTGACGGTTTCGCTGGCGAGTGCGGCGGCGGCTATGCTCGAAATGGCCGCGACGACGATCAACGTTCCGGCCTTGACCTTCTTCATGCTCGCTCTCCCACCTTTATTCGCCACATCTGGCTGGGCACAATCCCAGCATTGCGGGCGTAAACAAACGACCACTGAAAGTAGTTTTCAGAACATACAGCTTAATGAGAGGTGGTCAGGCGACGCTGCATCCATTTTGGATGTGACGATCTTGCAGAAGCGTCGCATTCTCGAGTTTTAAGTCCGGTGGACGTGCCGAACAAGACGGCGCTTCCTAAGCGCGCTTCACTCGATCGGGCGGCCGCTGTCGAGCAGGTCGCCTTTGGGTCTTTCGGCGCGCTCTTCCGCCACCATGCGTTCGACATGGGTGTCGGGGGCGGCGTCCTGTGCGGGGCCGTCCGGTTTGCGTTCGCCCTTTGGCGCGGACGGCGTTTTGGGCTGGGGCGCATCGCCCACGCCCTTGAGCGGCAGCGGCGCGCCATCGTCGAAGCGCAGGCGATAGATCGGTTCGGGCAGCGCGAACCCGGCATCCTCCAGCGCCGCCTTCGCCGCCTGCAGCGCGAGGCTGCGCCCCTTGAGGAAATCGGTCCGGCTCTGGTCCACCCAGCCGAAAAAGCCGAGCAGGATGTTCGAATCGCCGACATCGCGGATCACCGCGCTCGCTTTGGGGCTGTCGAGCACGAAATCGAGCGCACGGACCGCCTTCAACCCAACCGCCATGCCGTCGACCGGATCGTCATCGGCGTCGATGCCCAGGTCGAACTGGAACCGCCGTTCGGGATTGCGCGTGTAGTTGAGGATCACCGCCTTGAACACGGTGGAGTTGGGGATGCGCAGGTGATTGCCGTCCAGCGTCATCAATATCGTCGCGCGGCTGGTCAGGCGGACGACGCGGCCCTCATTCCCCTCAATCACCACATGGTCGTTGGCGCGGAACGGCTGGCGCAGGCTGAGCATCAGGCTGGAGACGTAATTGTCCACCGTGTCGCGCACCGCAAAGCCGATCGCGATGCCCAGCACCCCCGCACCGCCCAGCACCGCGCCGAGCAGGGCGGTGGCCCCCAATATCTGCAGGCCCGCGACCAGGCCCAGCATGATGAACACGAACCGCACCAGCGTCGCGATCAGATCGGCGAGGAAGCTGTTGGGACTGATCCGACGCCACAGGCTGCTGGCGCTGGCGAGCAGATGGCCGAACACGCCGATCAAAATCGCGATGCCGAGCGCCACGCCCGCCAGCGGCAATGCGCGGACCAGTGCGCGCACATCGTCGCCGAACTGGTCGAGCGCGGGGGACAGGTTGGTGTCCACCTCCAGATCGCGTTCGACATCATTCTGCACCGTCACCACCCCGGCGACGCGCGCGGCAATGGCTTCGGCGCGGGTGACGTCCGGCGCGCCCGGCACCGTGCCCGACAGTGTCACGACGCCCGCCGATACGCGCACCTCGACGCCGCGCAGGGCATCGATTTCCGCGAAGATGCTGCGGATGCGGGTACGGATATCGGCGTCGGCGATCGCGGCGCTGGTTGTGATCGCCGGGGCGGGGTCGGCGGTAGTGCTGGCCGACGGCGCGGGCGCGGGCAAATCCTGTGCGAGCGCGGGCAGGGCGAGCCAGCCGAGCACGATCGTCAGCGCGGTTGCGAGCGGTCTGAGGCGGAATGGAAAGCGTGTCGAACGGGGCATTGCCAGACATGTTTTAGACGCATTGGCCTTTTATCGCCAGCGCCGGTGCCGCAACGGGGCCATGCATATCTTCCATTTTCCGCCAAGGTGGCGCCGATTTGTCCGACACGGTTTTTTCAACGTCACCGGCGCCGATCGAACGCCAGTCGCTGATCGGGCAGTTGCGCGAACGTTTTGGCTCGCGCGCGCTGGCGATCATGCTCGCGCTGCTGATCGAACTGTTGCTGGCGCTGATCCTGCTGACGCTCGCGCCGCAGATACTGACGCCCGAAGAACCGGTGCCGATGAGCGTGTTCAACGCTGCCCCCGAAGCGCCAAAGGTGACGCCTGATCCGCCCCCGGCAAAGGTCGATGCCGCGCCGTCCCGTCCGGCAACCCAACCGAATCCACCGCGCGAACCACCCGTGCCCAAGCCACCGGTCGCCGATCCGGCCCCGCCGCCGCCGGCGATGTTGCCGATACCGCTGGCGCGCATGCCCGACATCGCGGAACTGCCGCGCGAACCGGCCACCGCCGCGCCCCCACGGCGCGTCGGACCGCCCGACCTGTCGGCCTCTGACGGAGATACGCCACGGGTCGATGGACAGGGGCCGAATGGCGAGCCGCTCTATGCCGCATCCTGGTATCGCGAACCCTATGAAAGCGAGCTGCGCGGCTATTTTTCCACCGCAAGGGGTGCGGGGTGGGGCATGATCGCGTGCCGAACGGTGCGCGATTTCCGCGTCGACAGTTGCGTTTTCGTCGCCGAGCACCCCGCCGGGTCGAACATCGCGCGCGCCGCGCTGGCTGCGGCATGGCAATTTCGCGTCCGTCCGCCGCGCCGGGGCGGCCAGTCGCAAGTGGGGGCGTGGGTGGTCATCCGCATCAATTACGATCGGCGCTATCAATGACCCCCGCTGCCCGCACCCAGGCAGCGATCGAATTGCTCGATCAGATCGTCGCCGCCGCGCGCGATGGCGGGGCGTCGGCCGACGTCCTGTTGGCGCGCGGGCTGGCGGCGCGGCGCTATGCCGGGTCGAAGGACCGGCGGGCAATCCGCGCGCTGGTCTATGCCGCGATCCGGCACTGCGGCGAACGACCGGACAGCGGGCGCGCGGCGATGCTGGCGCTGGCGCGTGACGATGCGGCGCTGGCGGCAAGTTTCGACGGATCGACCTATGGCCCCGCCGCGATCGGCGATGAACCGGTCGCGCCAGCGGGAATCGCGCCGGACTGGCTAATGGATGCCCTGCGCGCATCGGGGATCGATGCGGCGGAGGCGGCGGCATTGCTGGCCCGCGCGCCGCTCGATCTGCGCGTCAACACGCTGCTTGCCGATGTTGCGACGGTATCGGCGGCATTTGCCGACGCGCAGGCCGTTCCCGGCCTGCCCGATGCGTTGCGCCTGCCACCGGATACGCTGGTCGAAACCGGCCAGCCGTGGCGCGACGGCTGGGTCGAGGTGCAGGATGCGGGCAGCCAGCTGGTGACGCTGGCGGCGGGTGCGGCGCCGGACATGCGCGTCGTCGATCTGTGCGCGGGCGGCGGCGGCAAGACGCTGGCGCTGGCGGCGGCGATGGCGAACCGCGGCGCGATCCTGGCGAGCGATGCCGATCGCGCGCGGCTGTCGCGCCTCGCCCCGCGGGCGCAGCGGGCGGGGGTGTCGATCGTCGAAACGCGGTTGCTGAACCCCGGACGGGAGGGCGAACCGCTAACCGACTGGGCGGACCGCGCCGACATCGTGCTGATCGACGCGCCCTGTTCGGGCACCGGCACCTGGCGCCGCAATCCGGAGGCGCGGTGGCGGCTGACGCCCGCGCGGCTCGCCCGGCTGGTCGAAACCCAGGCGCGGCTGCTGAATGTCGGGGCGGCGCTGGTCCGGCCGGGCGGCGCGCTGGTCCATATCGTCTGCTCGCTGCTCGATGCGGAGGGGAAGGATCAGGTCGGCGCCTTTCTGGCCGCCAATCCTGGCTGGCGCGCCGCGCCGCTTGCGCTTCCCGGCGGAAGCCCGCATGGATCGGGCATGCGCCTCACCCCGCGATCCAGTTCGACTGACGGATTTTTTGTCGCGAAGCTGGTGCGCGCATGTTAGCGCTGTCCGCATCCATGTTGGAGAGGTTCATGCGTATCACCCTGGTTTCCGCCGCCGCCGCGCTCGCATTGCTCAGCGTGTCGACGTCGCTTTACGGCCAGCGCGCCGACGATCAGATCGACGCACGCTCGATCGCGCTGCTCGACAAGGGCAAGGCGGCACGCAGCGCGGGCGACCTGACGGGTGCGGCGGGGCTGATCGAAAGCGCGCTGGCGGTCGATCCGCGCAACCGCGCCGCCTATATCGCGCTCGCCGAAATTGCGCGGGCGCAGGGGCTGCCGGGCAAGGCGATCCGCTTCTATCGCGAGGCGCTGACGCTCGAACCCAATGACCTGACCGCGCTGCGCGGGCAGGGCGAGGCGATGGTGCAAAAGGGCGCGGTCGAACGGGCCAAGGAAAATCTGGCGCGGGTCAAGACGCTGTGCGGCACCTGCGCCGACGCGACCCAGCTTGCCGCCGCGATCGCCAAGGGGCCGCCCGCCACCGCAACGGCACAGGTGGTGCCGCCCGCCAAGGCGGCTGAAAAGACGCCGTAAGGACCGACCCGCCGACAGCGGTGCGCAGCGCCTAGCCCCGATCAGGGCGGGGATGACGCCCCGTGCGTCGCCGCATGTTCGATGACATGGGCGACCACCGCCGCAGGGCTGTCGAACGCGATATCGGGCCGCAGATGCGCGAACGCCTCGGGATTGGCATAGCCCCACAGCACCGCGCCCGCACGGATGCCCACTTCGCGTGCGGCGTCGACATCGCGGGTTTCATCGCCGAGCGACAGGATATTGGCGGCGGGCACGCCGGTTTGCGCCAGGATGCGCCGGAACTTGGGCGCCTTGCCGAACAACGACGCGCCGCATGCCCACCAGCCGATCCGCGCGACATTGTCCGGGCCCAGCACGGCGCGGGCATTGTCTTCGCTGTTGGACGAGACGACGGCGATGCCGACCCCGGTTGCGGCGATCGCCGCCAGCATCTCGCTCACCCCGTCGAACAGATGGACCTGATGCGTATTCTGCCCGAACAGGCGGCGGACATAGCGGGCGATGAACGGCAGCTTCCAGCGTGGAATCGCCAGCCGCCGGATCACCTCGCGCGTGCTCTGGCGGCGCAGCCCCTCGACCTCGGCGGGATGGACGCGGTTGAACCGGTAGCGGTCGGCAAGATGATCGACGATCGACAGGAACCACCCGCCGCTGTCCGACAGCGTGCCGTCGAAATCGAAGATGACCAGCCGGATCGGCGTCGGACGATCAGCCACCGATACCGCCATGGCCATGATCGAAGCGACATGGATCGCCATCGCCCTGTTCGATCTGCAGCGTGACGTGGCGGATGCCATGATCATGCGCCAGCAGCTGTTGCGCGTCCTGAAGAAAGGTGTCGCCCGGATGGCCGTCGGGCATCAGCAGATGGGCGGTCAGCGCCACCTGCGTCGTGCTCATCGGCCAGATATGCAGGTCGTGGACGCGCGCCACCCCCGGCAGGGTGGCCAGCGCGGCTTCGACCGCTTCGGGATCGATCCCCGGCGGCACGGCGTGCAGCGCCATCGTCACCGAATCGCGCAGCAAGCCCCAGGTGCTCCACAGGATCACCGCGACGATGCCAAGGCTCAGCGCCGGATCGATCCACCGCGCGCCGCTCCACAGCATCAGAGCGCCGCCCAGCACCACGCCCGCCGACACGGCGGCGTCGGCGGCCATGTGCAGATAGGCGCCACGGATATTGATGTCGCCCTTGCGCCCGCGCGCGAACATCAGCGCGGTGGCGGTGTTGATGACGATGCCGATTCCGGCGACGATCATCACCACGCCCCCTTCGACCGGCGGCGGATCGTTGAACCGCCGCACCGCCTCCAGCGCGATCGCGCCGACCGCGAACAGCAACAGCACCGCATTGGCGAGCGCGGCGAGGATCGTCGAACTCGACAGGCCATAGGTGAAGCGGCGCGATGCCGGTCGCTTGGCGAGCGATGCCCCGCCCCAGGCAATCAGCAGCCCCAGCACGTCCGACAGATTGTGCCCCGCATCGGCGAGCAGCGCCATCGATCCGGTCAGCACCCCCGCCGCCCCCTCGCCCACCACAAAGGCGAGGTTGAGCACCGTGCCGATGGCAAAGGCGCGCCCGAAATCGGCGGGCGCATGGGCATGGCCGACACCGTGCGCGTGCCCGTGCGAATGGCCGGAATGATGGTGTGAACCGTGCATTGCGCGCGATCCTAGCCGCAGGGCGGCATGTGATGCTAGCGCATCTGTCCACGCCGCCGCGGCCGTTCGCGATCGCCGGCGCCGACGTTCGGCCCTTCGCCGCGTTGCGGCATCTGGCGCACGGTCAGCAATTCGCTGCGCGCGATCGCCCCGTCCTTGTCGCGATCGAACCGGTTGAAGAACAGCGCGAACCGGGCCTGTAACTCGGGCAGTGTGATGCGGTTGTCGCCATCCTGATCGACCTCGAACGGGCTGGGCAGCGCGTTGCGATTGCCCAGCCAGCGTTCGGCCCAGTCGCCAAAGCCGATATAGCCGATCGCCGCCGCCCCCTTTGCCGCCTGTTCGAACGACCGGCGCACCCCGGCGTCGAACTCCGCGCGGGTGGTGATCGCATCGCCATCGGCGTCGAACGCGGCGATCGCCATCGCCACCGGCTCGGCGATCATCAGCGGGATCGGCTCGGCACCCGGCTGCGCCGGTGGGGTGGCGGCGGCTTGCGGCGCGGCCAGGGCGAGCGCGAGGGCAGGGATCATGGACGTTCTCCGGGCAGCAACAGGCTGGCATCGCCATAGGAATAGAAGCGATAGTCGCCGGCAATGGCATGGGCATAGGCCGCCTGCATCCGCTCCAGCCCCATCAATGCCGATACCAGCATGAACAGCGTCGAGCGCGGCAGATGGAAATTGGTCAGCAGCCCGTCGATCCCGGCAAAGCGATAGCCGGGCGTGATGAAGATCGCCGTGTCGCCCTCGAACGGGCGGATGATCCCGTCCGCGCCCGCCGCGCTTTCGATCAGGCGCAGGCTGGTGGTGCCGACCGCGATCACCCGCCCCCCGGCGGCGCGCACCGCGTTCAGCCGGTCGGCGGTCGCCGCGTCGATCCGGCCCCATTCGGCATGCATCTGGTGGTCGTCGGTATCGTCGGCCTTGACCGGCAGGAACGTGCCCGCCCCGACATGCAGCGTCAGCATGGTGTGCCCGATGCCCGCCGCATCCAGCGCGGCGATCAGGTCGGGGGTGAAATGCAGCGCCGCTGTGGGCGCGGCGACGGCGCCGGGTTCGCTGGCGAACATCGTCTGATAATCATCGGCATCGCGCGCGTCGGTCGGTCGTCTGGCGGCGATATAGGGGGGCAGGGGCATGCGGCCCGCGCGCTCCAGCAGCAATTCGACCGGTTCGTCGCCGGGAAAGGCGAGGGTGAAGCTGCCATCGCCATGCCGCGCCTGCGCCAACGCGGTCACGCCATGGCCGAAATCGACGGTCTCGCCGACACGCAGCCTTTTGGCGTTGCGGATGAAGGCGATCCAGTGGCGCGGCCCTTCGCGCTTGTGCAGCGTCGCGCCGATCGCCGCATCGCCGCGCCGCCCTTCCAGCTGGGCCGGGATCACGCGCGTATCGTTGAACACCAGCATGTCGCCCCGGCGCAGGATCGTCGGCAGGTCGGCGACCACGCGATCGCCCGTCGCCGCGCCGTCGAGCAGCAGCAGCCTGGCCCGGTCGCGCGGCACGGCGGGCCGCAACGCGATCCGTTCGGGCGGCAGTTCGAAATCGAACAGGTCGACGTTCATGCGCGCTGCCCGGATGCCACCGGGCCGGACCTCAATTGCCGGGACCGGCGGGCAGCGTTGCGGGGGCGTCGAGCGTCGGGGCGGGCGCCGCCGGGGCCGCCGCATAGGGCGGGGGGTTGTCGGCGGCGATCCATGCGCGGACGATGCGCGCGGGCTGTGCGGGCGGCTCGCCGCGCGGGATCGCATCGACATAGGCCATGCCGTCGATCACCCGGCCGAACACGGTATATTTGTCGTCAAGCTGCAGACGCGGGACCAGCATGATGAAGAACTGGCTGTTCGCGCTGTCCTCGCTCTGCGCGCGTGCCGATGATACCGCGCCGCGCACATGCGGGAGATAGTTGAACTCCTGTTTCAGGTCCGGCAGGTCGGACCCGCCGGTGCCGTCGCCCTTGGGGTCGCCGCCCTGGGCCATGAACCCTTCGATCACGCGGTGAAAGATCAGGCCGTCATAGAATTTGCTGCGGGTCAGCGTCTTGATCCGCTCGACCGCATTGGGCGCGACATCGGGGCGCAGCCAGATGGTGACGCGGCCACCCGTCGACAGGTCGAGCAGCCACAGATTTTCCTTGTCGGTCGTCGCCGGGGGCGTCGCGCGGCCGGGCGGCGGCGGAACGATCTGGGCGCTGGCGGGCAGGGCGAACAACGACGCCATGGCGGCGCAGATCAGGGCAACAAAACGCATCGACATCCCTAACGAATTGGCGGTGGCGGCGGCTTAGAGCAAATCCGCGCTTGCCGCAAAATGAATGCGGCGCGTGGCTAAAATGCGGCGGGCCGCCGCGCGGCTGAATTGCGGCGGGCCGCCGCGCGCGGGTTCACGATCCCTTGCGGCCGATCTTGTCGACGCGCGCCGCCACCTCGTCGCGCACGGCGGGCGGCACGAATTTGGCGATGTCGCCGCCGAACATCGCGATTTCCTTGACCAGCCGGCTGGCGATCGGCTGCAGCGAGACATCGGCCATCAGGAACACGGTTTCGATGCGCGAATTGAGCTGCTGGTTCATCCCCGCCATCTGATATTCATATTCGAAATCGGCGACGGCGCGCAGGCCGCGCACGATCATGTTCGCCCCTTCGCGCTCGGCGAAATCCATCAGCAGCGAATCGAAGCTGACGACCCGAATATCGCCGTCGATCCCCGCGGTTTCGCGCCGCACCATCGCCATCCGCTCGTCCAGCGTGAACATCGGGTTCTTCGACGGATTGGTCGTCACCCCGATCACCAGCCGGTCGACCAGCTTCGCGCCGCGCCGGATGATGTCCATATGGCCCAGGGTGATCGGATCGAATGTGCCGGGATAAACGCCGGTGCGGATGGTCATTTGCAGCTCCAGAATTTCGTCAACGATCGCGTTCCAGCACGAAACGGGCGATGGCGCGCAGCAGATCGGCCTCCGGGCCGAAACCGTGCAGATGCGCGATCGACTGATCGACCAGCAATCGTGCCTGTTCGCGTGCGCGGTCGAGGCCGAGCAGCGTCAGGAACGTTTCCTTGCCCGCCGCCGCGTCCTTGCGCAGCTTCTTGCCCGCTGCATCCTCGTCGCCCTCGACATCCAAAATGTCGTCGGCGATCTGAAAGGCGAGGCCGATGTCGCGGGCATAGCCGCGCAGGCCGGTTCGCCCCTCGGGCGGCACGCGGCCGATGATCGCGCCCGCTTCAACGGCACAGGCGATCAGCGCGCCGGTTTTGAGCGCCTGACAGCGGGTGACGGTGGCGAGGTCGAAGCTCATTTCCTCCGCCGCCAGGTCCATCATCTGGCCGCCCGCCATGCCCGACGGGCCGGATGCGCGGGCAAGGTCGGCGATCAGTTCGGCGCGCACGAACGGGTCGGCATGGGTCGCGGGATCGGCCAGGATCTCGAACGCCAGCGCGTGCAGGCAATCGCCCGCCAGGATCGCCGTCGCCTCGTCAAACGCGCGATGGACGGTCGGCTTGCCGCGCCGCAGGTCGTCATCGTCCATCGCGGGCAGGTCGTCATGGATCAGCGAATAGACATGGATCGATTCGATCGCCGTCGCCACCCGCGCGGTGCATTGCCGGTCCACCCCGAACAGCTGCGCCGTGGCAAAGGTGAGCACCGGGCGCAGCCGCTTGCCCCCGCCGATCGCGGCATGGCGCATCGCCCGATACAATCGGGCGCGCGGATCGGCGGGGATGGGCAGCAACAGGTCGAACTGGCGATCAATCTCCGCCGCGACGTCGCGCAATGCGGTTTCGAGCGGGATCGAGGCGGCCGCCACCTGCGCGCTCATCCGGCGGCGAAGGGCGTGGTGCCGACCGGCTGACCTTCGGCATTGACGCGCACCTGTTCGATCCGCGCCTGCGCCGCATCCAGCCGCGCCTGACATTGTTTGCGCAGGGCGTCGCCCTCTTCATAGCGGGCAATCGCCTCGTCGAGCGGAAGGTCGCCGCTTTCCAGCTGGTTGACGATGGTTTCCAGGCGCGCCAGCGCCTGTTCGAACGAAAGATCCGCGACCTTGGCACCCTCTGTCATCGCGCTGCTATGCGGCAGCGGGGGGTCTGATTCAACCTCCCATGCGTTGGGCCGGGGCGTTAGAGATACGGCAAAGGGAGATCGCCGATGTTCACCACCATCAACCCGGCAACCGGACAGGCGGGGGCCACGATCCCGGCGTTCGACGATGCAGAGGTGGCGGCGGCACTGGCCCGGGCGCAGGCGGCGTTTCGCGACTGGCGGGTGAGCGGGATGGACCAGCGCACGGCATTGCTGGCGGCGATTGCCGACCAGTTCGCGGCGAACCGGCAATCGCTGGCGGAAATGGCGACGCGCGAAATGGGCAAGACGCTGGCATCGGCACTGGCCGAGGTCGACAAATGCGTCGCCGGTTTCCGCCATTATGCCCGGGTCGGGCCGGATTATCTCAAACCGATCCGCACCGAAACACCGGGCGGCGTGTCGATCGCCCATTGGTTGCCCCTGGGGCCGGTGCTGGCGGTGATGCCGTGGAACTTCCCCTATTGGCAGGTCGTGCGCTGGCTCGCGCCGACGATCCTGGCGGGCAATGTCGGCCTGCTCAAACATGCCTCGCTCACCCAGGGCTGCGCCGCGCTGGTCGCCGAGATGGTGGCGCGCGCCGATGCGCCATCCGGCCTGTTCCAGAATCTGCCGATCGGGTCGGACAAGGTCGCGGCGATCATCGCCGACGATCGCGTGGCGGCGGTGACGCTGACCGGCAGCGAGGGGGCGGGCGCGAAGGTGGCCGAGGCGGCGGGCCGCGCGCTCAAGAAAGTGGTGCTGGAACTTGGCGGATCGGACCCGTTCATCGTCATGCCCTCGGCCGATCTGGACCAGGCGGTCGCAACGGCGGTGAAGGCGCGCATCCAGAATGCGGGGCAAAGCTGTATCTGCGCCAAGCGGATGATCGTCCAT
>CADEEK010000049.1:0-484 GCA_902826325.1 uncultured Sphingomonadales bacterium | reverse complement strand
GACGCGGGGGTCGGGATGGGCCCGCTGTCGAGCATCGAACAGCGCGCCACGGTGCTCGATCAACTGGCCCGCGCGGTGGCGGCGGGCGCGCGCCTGCACGGCGGCGAGAAGATCGATCGCGACGGCGCCTGGATGCGCGCGGGCGTGCTGACCGATGTCGATCCGCAGGCCGATTTCGCCAGGGAAGAGATTTTCGGCCCCGTCGCGATGCTGTTCCGCGTCACATCGATCGATGCCGCGATCGCGCTGGCGAACGACGTGCCCTATGGCCTGGGGTCGAGCATATGGACCCGCGACCAGGACGAGATCGACCGGTTCGTGCGCGACATCGAAGCGGGAATGACGGCGGTCAACGCGATGCTTGCCTCCACCCCCGAAGCGCCGTTCGGCGGGATAAAGCTGTCCGGCCATGGCCGCGAACTCGGCCCCTGGGGGCTGCACGAATTCATGAATTTGAAGGGCGTGATGTTACCGGGTTGAAGCG
>CADEEK010000048.1 GCA_902826325.1 uncultured Sphingomonadales bacterium | reverse complement strand
GAAGCAGCCGCCCTATTATGTCCATCAGATGATCGCCGCGTCGCAGCGTGCCGAGGTCGTGCGCGCCACCGTGCGCGGCAACGAAAAGGAAGTCGAGGCGACGGCGTTCAAGGATGCGGCGGGGCTGTCGCTGCATGTCGTCAATCCGACCAACGACGCGATCCGCTATGCGATTGATTTCGGCACGGGGTCGGCCAATGCGACGGTCCGGACCACCCTGCTCGGCCATGATCGCGGCGGGGCGGTGAACACCGCGGGCAACCCGACCAATATCGTGCCCGAAAGCGGTAGCCTGAAGATCGATGGCGCGGGTCGCGTGACCTATACCGTGCCGCCCCGGTCGTTCGTGACGATGCAGACCGGGAAATAGGTTTGCGCTTCGGCCGTCGGGCCGGAATGAAGGGGCCGTCTGCCACGTTTCGCGGCAGGCGGCCCGTTCCGGATCGGGCACCATTTCGCCAACCCGTCCGCCGCCCGGGAAGTGATGCGCGGCAAACGAGACTTTCCAAAGGATGACGCAGCGTGGGTGGTAAGGGAAATAGCGGGTTACGGTCGCGGGCCTGGTTCGACAATCCGGACAATCCCGACATGACCGCCCTGTATGTCGAGCGGTATCTGAACTATGGCGTGAGCCTTGAGGAGCTGCAGTCGGGCCGCCCGATCATCGGCATCGCCCAGTCGGGCAGCGATCTGGTGCCGTGCAACCGCCATCACCTCGCGCTTGCGGACCGGGTCAAGGCCGGGATCCGCGAGGCCGGTGGCGTCCCGATCGAATTTCCGACCCATCCGTTGCAGGAAACCGGCAAGCGCCCGACCGCGGGGCTGGACCGCAACCTTGCCTATCTCTCGCTGGTCGAGGTGCTGTACGGCTATCCGCTCGACGGCGTTGTCCTGACGATCGGCTGCGACAAGACCACGCCCTCGGCATTGATGGCCGCCGCGACGGTCAACATCCCCGCCGTCGCCCTGTCGGTCGGGCCGATGCTCAATGGCTGGTTCAAGGGGCAGCGCACCGGATCGGGCACGATCGTGTGGAAGGCACGCGAGCTGCTGGCAGCGGGCGAGATCGATTATGCCGGGTTCATCAAGCTGGTCGCTTCGTCGGCGCCATCGGTCGGCTTCTGCAACACGATGGGCACCGCGACCACGATGAACTCGCTCGCCGAGGCGCTGGGCATGTCGCTGCCCGGATCGGCGGCGATCCCGGCACCGCATCGCGACCGTGGCGAATGCGCCTGGGAAACCGGACGCCGCATCGTCGAAATGGTGAAGGCCGACCGCAAGCCGTCCGACATCCTGACGCGCGCGGCATTCCTGAACGCGATCCGCGTCAACAGCGCGATCGGCGGGTCGACCAACGCCCCGATCCACCTCAATGCGATCGCCCGCCATATCGGCGTCGACCTGACGCTGGCCGATTGGGAGGAGCATGGCGCCGACGTGCCGTTGCTCGTCAATCTTCAGCCCGCCGGGGAATATCTGGGCGAGGATTATCACCGTGCGGGCGGCGTTCCGGCGGTGATGGGCGAATTGCTGCGCGGCGGGCTGCTGGACGGCGACGCGCTGACCGCGAATGGCAAGTCGGTGCGCGACAATGTCGGCGACGCGGTGATCGAGGATGAAGATGTCATCCGCCCGCTCGCCAGGCCGTTGATGGAAGCGGCAGGGCTGACGGTGCTGTCGGGCAATCTGTTCGACGGCGCGGTGATGAAGCTGTCGGTCATCTCGGCCGCGTTCCGCGCCCGCTATCTGAGCGACCCGGATCGCCCCGATTGCTTCGAGGGGCGTGCCGTCGTGTTCGACGGGCCGGAGGATTATCACGACCGCATCGACGATCCTGCGCTGGGCATCGATGAATCGACCATCATGGTCATTCGCGGCGCAGGACCGGTCGGCTATCCGGGCGGGGCGGAGGTCGTCAACATGCGCCCGCCCGCCGCACTGATCCGTCAGGGCGTCCATAACCTGCCGTGCATCGGCGATGGGCGGCAGTCGGGCACCAGCTATTCGCCATCGATCCTGAACGCTGCGCCCGAAGCGGCGGTGGGCGGGGGCCTCGCGTTGCTGCGCAGCGGCGACATGATCCGCATCGACCTGCGCGCGCGGCGTGCCGACATGCTGGTCGACGATGCCGAGATCGAGCGGCGGCGCGACGAGCTGGCGGCGATCGCCGACCGCGTCACCCCGCCCGCACAGACGCCCTGGCAGGAAATCCAGCGCAACCTGATCGGCCAGTTCGACCGGGGCGCGGTGCTCGAATCGGCGGTCAAGTTTCAGCGCATCGCCCAGGCCGGGATGCCGCGCGAAAGCCACTGATCGGCCGGCGCGGGGCAGGGAGAACAGGCGTGACAGATGCGGTGCAAGGCACGTTCGGACGGATGCCGGACGGCAGGCAGGTGGCGGCGGTCACGCTGACCAGCAGCGCGGTCAGCGCGACGGTCATCGCCTATGGCGCGTCGCTGCAGGCGGTGCATCTGGCCGGACGCGACGGCAGCGTCGCGGACGTGGTGGTCGGCTATGACGATATGGCCGGGTTGCTGGCCGACCGCAGCTATTGCGGATCGACGATCGGGCGCGTCGCCAATCGCATCGCCGGTGGCGGGTTCGCGCTTGACGGCCAACGCTATCAGGTGCCGGTGAATCTAGGCCCGAATGCGCTGCACGGCGGCACGGCGGGGTTCGACAAGGCGGTGTGGGACGTGCTGGGCGTCGGCGACGGCGCCGTGACCTTTGGCCATCGCAGTCCGGCGGGAACCATGGGCTTTCCCGGCAATCTGGACGTCACCGCGACCTATCGCCTGGTCGATGACCGCTTGACGATCGACTATATCGCCCACATCGACGCGCCGACGATCGTCAACCTGACCAACCATGTCTATTGGAACCTGGCGGGGCAGGGCGATGCGATGGGCCACAGGTTGACGATGCCCGCGCAACACTATCTGGCGACCGATGAACATGCGATCCCGACCGGGGAACTGACCCCGGTCGAGGGCACGGTGTTCGATTTCAGGCTCCCCCGGATCGTCGGCGACCGGGTGCGCGACAGCCGCGACGCGCAACTCGTCATGGCGTGCGGCTATGACCATAATTGGGTGTTCGGCGACGCCGTATCGCCCGATCTGCGGCATCTGGCGACGCTGGCCGATCCGCAATCGGGCCGCGCGTTCGACCTGTGGTCGAACCAGCCGGGGATGCAATTCTATTCGTCGAATTTCTTCAACGGCACCCAGCGGGGGAAGGGCGGTGCGCTGATGCGCCAGGGCGATGCCATCGCGCTGGAGCCGCAGCTGTTCCCCGACGGGCCGAACCAGCCGGGCTTTCCCTCGATGCGGCTCGATCCGGGCGAGATCTATCGCAACCGGATCGAATATCGCTTCAGACAGATCTGATTCAGTCCAGCCGGTCGAGCGCGGCGCGGAAGGCGCGGGCATTGGCGGCTACGGTCTCGACACTGGCACCCGCGCCGTAGAGCGCCGACCCAAGCCCGAAGCCGTTGGCGCCCGCCGCGCGCCACGGCGCCATTGTGTCGGGCGTGATGCCGCCGACGGCGAGCAGCGGCATGGTGCGCGGCAGCACCGCGCGCTGCGCCTTGACCACGGCGGGCGTCGCGGCTTCGGCCGGAAAGAGCTTGAGAGCGGTGGCGCCCGCGTCGATCGCAGCGAACGCCTCGCTCGCGGTGAAATAGCCGGGCAGCGAGGCCATGCCCGCGTCGCGGGTCGCCGCGATCACCGCGATGTTCATATTGGGCGAAATGACCATCTCACCGCCCACGTCGCGCAGGCGCCGGACATCGTCGAGGGTCAGCACGGTGCCCGCGCCGATCATCGCGCGATCGCCGAACGCACGCGCCAGCCGCTCGATACTGTCGAACGGGTCGGGCGAATTGAGCGGCACTTCGATCAGCGTGAAACCGGCATCGATCAGCGCCTCGCCGATCCCGACCACTTCGTCGGGCTTTACCCCGCGCAGGATGGCGACCAGCGGACAGGCGGAAAATTCGCGATGGAAACGATCGACGGCGTTCACTGCACCAACTCCTGAATACGAATGATTCCGGCGACGAACGCGGCGTGGCTGTCGATCAGTTCCGCCCGTCCGCCCGCGATTTCGATCGCGCTGGCATAAAGCGCGCCGAGCGATGCGTCCGCCAGCAGATAGACCGTGTCGCCGCGCGCCACGCGGGCATGGACGTCGGTGCCGATGATCAGCCCCGAAACGAAGGATGCGGTTTCCGCCGCGCTACGCACCCCGAGCAGCACCGCGGGCCGCGCGCCGAACAGCGATGCGAGCAGGTCGCCCTTGGCCGATTCCGCGACGCCTGCGGCAAAGGCCGCGTCGGCACCGACCGTGCCCGCCATGTCGCGGCCGATCAGCGCCCCGTCCTTGAGCAGCCGGAACAGCTCGCCGGTCATGCTCGACACGAACCGGGTCAGCGCCGCTGCTTCGAGCCACGCCCATTTGCAATGCGTGCCCGGCTGGCACAGCAGCGCGTCGGGCGGGACCATGCCCGCCTCGACCGCGCCGAGCAGCTGCACTTCCTCGCCCCGCATCACATCGGCGCGTCCCCCGGCCAGCGTCGACACGCCCGGCACGACGGCGATGCCGGGGCGGGGGCGGACGACATTGGCGGCGAGATCCGCGATCCGCGCCGGGGTTGCGACATAGCCCGCATCGACCCAGCCGCGATTGGAACCGACCATGCCCGCCAGCAGGATCGACTGACCCGGAAAGCGCGCCGCCAGACCGTCGATTTCGGCATCGAAAGCGTCGCCGGCGATCGCGCTGATCCCCCGGTCGTCACGTTCGGTCGATACCACCAAATCGTTCTCGATCAGATAGATGCGGCGGTTGGTCGTGCCCCAGTCGACGGCAACGAAGCTGCTCAAAATCGCGTGTCCCGAGTTTTTGTTTCGCCGCTGGCATTGGACCGCTCCGGCCGAGTTTACAAGTCAGATAATAAATAATATAAAGTCTGTAGGCGGCGCCTGGGGTCAATGAGACGCGGCCATTTTAGGAGGAGGGAATAGATGCGACTCATCGTGCGCAACATGCTCGTATCGACTACGGCGCTGGCCGCCATCGGGGTTTCGACCCCCGCATTCGCCCAACAGGCATTCGATCTCGCGCGGCTGACCGCCACGACCAGTGCGGTCGCGGGACAGGAGGTTGCGGCCGAACCCGCGCCGCAGGAACAGGGGACGGAACAGGGTATCGTCGTCACCGGCCTGCGCTCGAGTCTTGAGGCTGCGGCGGAGATCAAGCGCAATTCGGTGCAGGTCGTCGATTCGGTGGTCGCCGAGGATATCGGCAAATTCCCCGATCCGACCACGGCGGCGGCGCTGCAGCGCATTCCCGGCATCCAGGTCAATGTCGGCAATGACAACCAGATCACCGGCGTGCGTATTCGCGGGATCAACGACCTGATCACCACGCTCGACGGTCGTGAGATCATTTCGGGCATCGGCCGCAGCTTCGACCTGCAGGACCTGCCCGCCTCCGCCCTGTCGCGGGTCAATGTCTACAAGACCTCGACCGCCAATCTGATCGAGGGGGGTATCGCCGGAATCATCGACCTGTCGATCAACAAGCCGTTCAACTTTCGTGATCCGACAATCATCGTCAACGCGCGCGGTAACTACTCGCTCAACCGCGAAAACGTGAATCCGCAAGGGTCGATCCTGCTGACCGATCGCTGGGATACCGGGATCGGCGAGATCGGTGCGCTGATCAACGTGTCCTATTCGCGCAACGATTTTCACCGTCCCTATCTCTATGCCCCGGTGCGGCGTTCGACCGCGGCGGGACCGTTCAACCTGCCCGGCTATGCCTCGCAGAATGTGGCGGGCGGTGTGAACGAATATGGCATTGTCGAGCGGCCCCAGGCCCAGGCATCGCTGCAATGGCAGGCATCGCCGTCGCTGCAGGTCTATGCCGACGGCATCTATGCCGGTTATCGCTCGCAACAGGCGTCGAACTTTGTCGAGGCACAGCTGTTCAATGCCGGCACGCAGATCACCAACATCGTCACCAATAACGATCGGTGTTTCCAGGCACGGGTGAACGGCGCCGGGTTCAACCCGACCGTCGCGCAGATCAACGCCGGAGAGCGGACGCCGCAAAACCCGACCGGGGGATACACTCTCCAGAATCTGTGCGAGATCGATAGCGCGACCTATCGCAACGCCACTGCCTTTTCGAGCAGCCAGGCGCGCGACCAGACGGCTAACAACTATATGGTCGGCGGCGGCTTCGTGTTCGAAGAGGGGCCGGGCAAGGTCAAGTTCGACATCGCCTATCAGCAATCGACGTTCATCGGCGAGGTTTTCATCGTCGATGTCGGCAAGCGCATTCCCGAGGTGCTGGTGGAGAGCAACGCCGGGATCGGCGCACGCTACACCTTCACCGGCAATCCGCTGGCCGATCCGACCGGCATGATCTTCCGCGGCGGCATCAACCAGAATTTCAACCGCTCCGATGGCGAGCTGTTCCAGGCTCGCCTGGACGGCGAGTTCGAGGTCGGCGGCTTCCTCTCCAAGCTGCAATATGGCATTCGCTATGCCAGCCGGGGCGCGGAGTTCCAGCAGGCGCTGCTGAACGCCAACGTGCCGGGCGGCGACATCGGCGGCCCGAACGGCGACTCGGGCGTGCTTGTCAGCTCCGTCACCGGGCTGCCTTCCGATTTCTTGGTGCTGGCACCGGGCATCCCCAACCTCAATGGCGGCCAGCCGTTCCTGACGCCGAACCCGGATTATCTGCGGTCGGCGGCGGGGCGCGATTTCCTGCGCCAATATGCCGGGGCGCCGCTGGGCGATCCGGTGTATCAGCCCGAACGGCGCTTTATCGCGCGTGAGAAGACGCTGGCCGGTTATCTCCAGTTCCTCTACGAATTCGACCTGGGCGGGCTGCGCGTCGATGGTGCGGTCGGCGTGCGACCGAGCTACACCGAACGCCGGATCGAGGGTGCGGGCGTGATCAGCGGGGTGGTGACGCCGCAAATCGCCAAGACGTCGGATACCGAATGGTTGCCCAACGCATCGGCGCGGGTGCGCTTCACCGACAATCTGCAGGCGCGTTTCGTCTATTCGAAGGCGATCCGGCGGCCGCCGTTCGATTCGCTCAATCCCGGCATCAGCTATATCGTCGCGACCAACCCCAATGTGCAGAACAACGGCAGCGCGGGCGAGCCGAACCTGTGGCCGCAAAAGTCGGAAAGCTATGACGCCACGCTGGAATATTTCTTCCGCCGCGGTTTCATCGCGGTCGGCGTCTATTATCGCGACATCACCGATCGTGTGATCAGTTCGGCTTCGCTCGAAACGATCGACGGCATCGGCTATAACATCACCCGTCCGCGCAACGTCGGTCAGGCGACGCTGAAGGGCGTCGAAGCGGGCGGTCAGGCGTTCTTCGACTTCCTGCCCGGCGCCCTGTCGGGCCTCGGCATCCAGGCGAACTTCACCTATGCCGACTCCGAAATCGGCGGCGCGGATTCGCTGGCCGGCTTCCCGCTTCAGGGGGTCAGCAAATACAACTACAATGTCGGGCTGCTGTATGAGAAATACGGGCTGTCCGGGCGGCTGATCTACAATTACCGTTCATCCTATTACGACCAGGATACGACCGGCCTGAACCTGGTGCGGCCGGTGACGAACGAGCAGCTGGCCGCTGGCGTGACGCCGCTCAACTTCGGTTATGTCCGTCCGGCCGGGCGGCTCGACTTCGGCCTCGCCTATGAGGTGAACGACATGATCCGGGTCGATGTTGGCGGCACCAACATCCTTCGGAACAAATATCGCAGCTATTTCGACCAGCCGGGTTTCAACCGCGACATCCGCTGGGACGATACCACTTACACGCTGGGCGTTCGCGTCCGGCTGTAAGTCCCCCCGACTCGACCGCCTGAGGGGCGCCCGCCATTTGCGGGCGCCCCCTTTTTTTGTCAGCGCATGATGCAGCGGAAACCGATATGGCTGGTCGAACTGTCGATCATCTGCGGGTGGCGCGCGGCCGGACGATAACGCTGGCAATAATTGGCGGCGCACAGATGCGATCCGCCCTTCAGCACGCGACGGCCGATGCGGATGCCCGGCTGCGCGGGATCCAGACTGGCGGCGAGCGTGGCGCCGCGCGGATTGCTGACCGCGCAACAGGGGCGTTTGGCGGTCAGCGCGCCGGCATCGGCATACCAGTCGGCGGTCCATTCCCAGACATTGCCGATCATGTCGCTGAGGCCATAGCCGTTGGGCGGGAAGCTGCCGACCGGGGTGGTGCGATAGCCGCCATCCTCGCGCTGATTGGCAAAGGGGAACAGGCCGCGCCAGTAATTCGCCAGGATCGCGCCATCAGGGGCAAGCTCGTCGCCCCAGGCATATTCCCTGTCTTCCAGCCCGCCGCGCGCCGCCCATTCCCATTCCGCTTCGGTCGGCAACGACTTCCCCGCCCAATCGGCATAGGCTGTCGCATCGCTATAGGCGATATGGACGACGGGATGGTCGTCCATTCCCGCAATGTCGCTGTCGGGACCGGTCGGATGGCGCCAGTCCGCACCGAACACGAACGCCCACCAGTTCGACGAATCATCGAGCGGGACAGGACCCGCGCTGCGCACGAACACCAGCGATCCGGGGATCGCCAGCGCCGGGTCCATGCCCGGATAATCGGCCGGGTTCGGTGGGATTTCGGCATAGGTGCGATGGCCGGTTTCGGCGACGAACCGGGCGAATTCGCCGTTGGTGACGGGCGCCGCGTCGATCCAGAACGGGTCGACCTGCACCCGGCGGCGCGGGCGCTCTTCGGCATAAAAGGCGTCCGACCCCATTTGATAGGTGCCGCCCTGTACGAACCGCATTCCGGGCCGGTCGATCGTTTGCATCATTACGCTCACACTCATTTGAACACCGGATTATCTATAATCGCCAGCCGCCGTACCGGCAAATGGCGAAGCGGCATGGCGAGCATTGCGGTCGGGCGTTTCGACCCGGTTCGACCACGCGCGTTGGGTGCGGCGAGGGGGCGGGTGCCGTCATTGACAGCAATATTATAAATATTCTATCGCACGGCCATGTCGACCGGGCAGCAGCGCGGTCGACCAATTGGTGCTATGGCGCGATCCGCCGTTGGTCGAAAACGGCCAAAGATAACAATGATGGGCTTTGGAAAGGAAGATCTGATGGGGCTGTTTGGGAAACTCCGCAACGGATTGCGCGTGCTGCCGATGACCGGCGTGGCGATCGCGGCATTGGCGGTTTCGGGCTGTGGCGGCGAGAGCGGCGGTAGCGGCGAGGGCGATCAGCTCGTCATCGGTTTTTCGCAGATCGGCTCTGAATCGGGTTGGCGCTCGGCCGAGACCAAGGCGGCCCGCGCGGCCGCAGCGGCGCGCAACGTCGACCTGCGCGTATCGGATGCGCAGCAGCGCCAGGAAAACCAGATCAAGGCGGTCCGCGCCTTTATCGCGCAGGGCGTCGATGCGATCCTGCTCGCCCCGGTCGTTTCGACCGGCTGGGACCCGGTGCTGAAGGAAGCGAATGCGGCCAACATCCCGGTCGTGCTGATCGACCGCGAAATCCAGACCGCCGACAAGGATCTTTACCTGTCGGTCGTGACCTCGGACCAGGTGCTTGAAGGCCGCATGGCGGGCGAGTGGCTGGCCAAGGAAGTGAAGGGCCGCGATTGCCCGGTGGTCGAGCTGCAGGGCACCGTTGGCTCCAGCTCGGTCGTCGCACGCAAAAAGGGTTTCGACGAGGTTGTCGCCAAGGAAGCGAACCTAAAGATCGTGCGCAGCCAGTCGGGCGACTTCACCCGTTCCAAGGCCAAGGAAGTCATGGAAAGCGCGGTCAAGGCGCTCGGCAAGTCGAACATCTGCGCCGTTTATGCACATAATGACGATATGATGATCGGCGCGATCCAGGCGATGAAGGAAGCCGGGATGCGGCCGGGCAAGGACGTGCTGACCGTGTCGATCGACGGCGTGCCCGACATCTTCAAGGCGATGGCCGATGGCGAAGCGAATGCGACCGTCGAACTGACCCCCGAAATGGTCGCCCCCGCGCTCGACATGGTCAAGGCGTATAAGAAGGACGGCACGCAGCCCAAGAAATGGCATCAGACGGAGACCAAGCTGTATCTGCCCGATACCGCCGCCGCCGAATATGATCGCCGCAAGGATCTTTACTGACACATCGATCCGACCGGAAAGACAGGTTCATGAACGACGGTTCGCCGCTGATCGAAGCGCGTGGCATCGGCAAACGCTATCCCAGTACGGTGGCGTTGGATGAGGTTGATTTCGCCCTGCGCGCGGGCGAAGTCCACGCGCTGATGGGCGAAAATGGTGCCGGCAAGTCGACGCTGATCAAGATCCTGACCGGCGCCGAACTGCGCAGTTCGGGCACGATCGAAATGGCGGGCGAGCCGGTCGATTTCGCCGACAGCGGCGCGGCGCAGCGATCCGGGGTATGGGCGGTCCATCAGGAAGTGATGGTCCTGCCCAACCTCACCGTCGCGGAAAATCTGCTGATCGGTTATCAGCCGACCCGAATGGGCCTGGTCGATCGCGCGGCGATGCGTGCGGAGGCGGCAAAGACGCTGGCCTCGCTCGGCCTCGACATCGATGTCGATCAGCCATTGGGCAATTATTCGGTGGCGACCCGGCAGCTGGTCGCCATCGCGCGGGCGGTGCATGCCAATGCCAGGGTGCTGGTGCTCGACGAGCCGACCGCCAGCCTCGACGCGCGGGAGGTGGAACGGCTGTTCGAACTGGTGCGCGGCCTGACCGCGCGCGGGACCGGCATCGTGTTCATCACGCATTTCCTGGACCAGGTCTATGCGCTGTGCGACCGGATCACGGTGCTGCGCAACGGACGGTCGCAGGGCACCTACGACATCGCGCAACTGCCCGAGGTCGAACTGGTATCGCTGATGATCGGCAAGACGCTGGAGGCGGCGATCGCGCGGCCGGTGGCCGAAGCGGAGAGTGACCGGCCGGTCGTCGCGCGGTTCCGCGGGCTGGGCCGGGCGAACATGGTCGAACCGTTCGACCTGGAACTGCGCGCGGGCGAAGCGGTCGGCGCGGCGGGCCTGCTCGGCTCCGGGCGCAGCGAGACCGCGCTGCTGATGTTCGGCGCGCAAAAGCCCGACACCGGCACGATCGAGATCGACGGCAAGCCGGTGCGCGTGCGCTCGCCGGGCGAAGCGGCGCGGCTGGGCCTCGCCTTCAACCCCGAGGATCGCCAGACCGACGCCGTGTTTTCGACCATGTCGATCCGCGACAATGTCGCCATGGCGTTGCAGGCCAAGCGCGGCTGGCTGCGCAAGATTCCGGCCAAGGCGCAGCAGGCGCTGGCCGAAAAATACATCGCCTCGCTCAAGGTGCGCACATCGGGCGCGGACAAGAAGATCGGCGAACTTTCCGGCGGCAACCAGCAAAAGGTGCTGCTCGCCCGCTGGCTGGCGACCGAACCGCGCGTGCTGATGCTCGACGAGCCGACCCGCGGGATCGACGTCGGCGCCCATGCCGAAATCGTCAGCATGATCGAGGATTTGAGGGAATCTGGAATGACGCTCTACGTCATTTCTTCGGAATTCGAGGAACTTGTGGTCTATAGCGACCGGATCAGCATCATGCGCGACCGGCGCCAGGTGGGCATGCTCACCGGCCGTCCGGTCTCGGTCAGTCAGATCGTTTCCGAAATCGCGGGGGGCGTGCGGGCATGACCCGGCTTCCCGACGGCATCCGGCGCGCGGCGCCGCAGCTGATTGCGATGGCGGCGATGCTGCTGGTCGATCAGCTGATTTCGCCCAGCTTTTTCAGTCTGCAACTCGTCAACGGGCGGCTGACCGGCAGCTTTATCGACGTGCTGACGCGCGGTGCGCCGGTGGCGTTGCTGGCGCTCGGCATGGCGGGGGTGATCGCGACGCGCGGCATCGACCTGTCGGTCGGCGCGATCATGGCGATCGCCGGGGCGGTCGCGGCGAACAGCATCGCCGATGGCGGCAGCTGGTATGGCGCCGTCGGGCTGGCGTTGCTGGTCGGCCTGCTCTGCGGGATCTGGAACGGCCTGCTGGTCGCGATACTCAAGCTGCAGCCGATCGTCGCGACGCTGGTGCTGATGGTCGCGGGCCGCGGGATCGCCCAGCTGATCACCGACGGCCAGATCACGACGTTCAACGACCCGGCGTTCGAGGCACTGGCCACCGGCGCGCTGTTCGGCATTCCGGCGCCGGTCATCATCACGCTGATCGTCACGCTGTTGCTGATGGCGCTGGCGCGCGGCACCGCGCTTGGCCAGTTCATCGAAGCGGTCGGGACCAATCCGCGCGCCGCCTATCTGGTCGGCATCAATACCCGTGCGATCACGATCGGCGTCTATGCCATTTCGGGGGTCACGGCGGCACTGGCCGGGGTGATCGTCACCGGCGACATCCAGGGCGCGGACGCGAACAATGCCGGACTGTGGCTCGAACTCGACGCGATCCTGATCGTCGTGCTGGGCGGCGGTTCGCTGCTTGGCGGTTCCTTTTCCTATGCGCTGACGATCGTCGGCGCGATCACGCTTCAGGCGATCAAGACCGGCATTCTGCTCGCCGGTTTCCCGCCTCAGGCCAATCTGGTGGTGATGGCCATCCTTATTTCCGTCCTTCTCGTCGTTCAGGCGCCCAGCACGCGCAGCTGGTTCCAGCAACGCCGCTTGCGGAGTGCCGGGGCATGAGCATCAAGATCGATCGTGCCGCGCTGATCACCGGGGGCGTGCTGCTCGCGCTGTTCGCGGTGTGCGCCGTCCAGTTTCCGTTCGTGCTGTCGACGCGGGTGCTCGGCAATCTGCTGACCGACAATGCGGTGCTCGGCATGCTGGCGATCGGGATGACGGTGGTCATCATCACCGGCGGGATCGACCTGTCGGTCGGATCGGTGATGGCGTTCGTCGCCGTGCTGCTGGCGGTGATGATTTCGCAGATGGGCATCGATCCATGGATCGCGTTCACGACCGCGATCGCGTTCGGCATCGGGTTCGG
>CADEEK010000047.1 GCA_902826325.1 uncultured Sphingomonadales bacterium | reverse complement strand
AGCGCCGGCCTGTCACGCCGGAGGTCGCGGGTTCGAGCCCCGTCACTCGCGCCATCCCGCCCGGATGGCGGTTCCCCTTCCGAACCGGCGGCGCAACGCGATCATCCGCCCCCTTATCATCCAACCGCGATCATCCACAGCCGCCATCGCCCTCACCCCTTGCGCTCGCCCGCCCAGCCGTTACACGCGCCCGCTCATCCCAATTTTGGAGCGGACCATGAGCGACTCGATTTCGGCCGAGCAACTGCGTCTTTTGATCGAACGGATCGAGCGGCTGGAAGAAGAAAAAAAGGGCATCGCCGACGACATCAAGGATGTCTATGGCGAGGCGAAGGCGACCGGCTTCGATACCAAGACGATGCGCGCGATCATCCGCCTGCGCAAAATGGAAAAGCATCAGCTCGACGAACAGGACGCGCTGCTCGACACCTATCGCGCTGCGCTGGGCATGGCGTGAATCCGTTTCGTCGGCTAGGCTGACTCGGCACCGGTTCGCGCCCCCACGCGCCTTTGTTTGGTTCCGGCACCGGCCCGCTCCCCCACCCGGCCACCCATTTCAGAATATCCTGCCGATGGGTGGCCGGGTGGGGGAGCGGGCCGGTGCCGGAACCAAACAAGAACTCTGTGGCCCCGTGGGGGCGCGGGCCGGTGCCGCAACAGGAACAAGGCATCACCCGCCCATGATTCTCACCACCACCAGCCATGTCGAAGGCCATACCGCCACCCGCTATCACGGTATCGTGACGGCGGAGGTGATTATCGGCGCCAACATTTTCCGCGACCTGTTCGCTGGCATCCGCGACATCGTCGGCGGCCGTTCGGGCAGCTACGAACGCCCGCTCAAGGAGGCGCGCAAGACCGCGCTGGACGAACTGGCGGCGGACGCGCGGGCGACGGGCGCGAACGGCGTCATCGGCATCGATTTCGACTATGAGGTGATCGGCAAGAACGGCTCGATGCTGATGGTCTCCGCCTCCGGCACCGCCGTCACGCTCAGCGGGGTCTGACGCGCGCACCCTGATCGTCGCCCCGGGCCAAGGTCGTGGGGACGGACAGGCGGGGACGCGCCCTCCACGACGCCGTCCACAAAACCGTCGGTTGCGCCCAAAGCCGCGCTTGGCCTAGAGACGCTGGGCGTTTTATCCCGGCCCCGGCCCGCGCCGCCACCCGGCCACCCAGCGAGCGTGCATGCCATGGGTGGCCGGGTGGCGGTGCGGGCCGGGGCCGCCCACTCACAAGAGACACTCCATGGCAGGCCATTCCAAGTTCAAGAACATCATGCACCGCAAGGGCGCGCAGGATAAGAAGCGTTCGGGCATGTTTTCAAAGCTCAGCCGCGAAATCACCGTCGCGGCCAAGATGGGCCTGCCCGATCCCGATATGAACCCACGCCTGCGCGCGGCGGTCAATGCCGCCAAGGCGCAATCGATGCCCAAGGACAATATCCAGCGCGCGATCGACAAGGCGACCAAAGGCGAGGGCGAGAATTACGAGGAAATCCGCTATGAGGGATTTGGCCCGGGCGGCGTGAGCCTGATCATCGAGGCGCTCTCCGACAACCGCAACCGCACCGCCACCAATGTCCGCACCGCCGTGTCCAAGAATGGCGGCAATCTCGGCGCGTCCGGATCGGTCAGCCATGCCTTCGACCGTGTCGGCCTGATCACCTATCCGGCCAGTGTCGGCGATGCGGAGAAGGTATTCGAAGCGGCGCTGGAGGCCGGGGCGGAGGACGTCACCTCGTCCGATGACGGCCACGAAATCTGGACCGCCAACGCCGATCTGCACGAAGTCGCCAAGGCGCTCGAAGCGACGCTGGGCGAGGCGGAGGGCGCCAAGCTCGCCTGGAAACCGCAAACGATGGTCGAGGTGGGCGAGGACGACGCCGCAACGCTGTTCAAGCTGATCGACGCGCTCGACGACGATGACGACGTCCAGACCGTGTGGGGCAATTACGAAGTGTCCGACGCGGTGATGGAAAAGCTGGGGTAAAGCAATCAACGGTTGCGCCAGCGGCATCTCCCGTGGTTATTCGAGATAACTTGCGGGGAGTTGGCGATGGACTTGTTGACACCGGTTGTTTTCAGCTTGGCCATTTTTCAAATGGCAGCAGTCGAGAGATTGGATCTGGTCTGTCTCGGTGCCGGTTCAGCAAATCGTCCGGATGTCCGAACTGGCTCGGCGATGGATAGCTCCGGGAATATGGCTTGGGGACAATCCGTTGGAACCCGGTCGGTACCGTTCGACGACCAGGTAAATCTATGGGTTGCGAATGAAGCCGGGGAAATCCGATTGCCGCGTGTTATGCTCCCGGTCCTTCGGGGTGGGAAGGACGGCTGGTTCAAACTCAAGAACGTCGAGATTACGGATCGCGAAATTACCGGCAGCGCTTCGGTTAACCCGATTAACAATCCAAAAGTTCGGATTGATCGAATTACTGGAACGATAAACATTTCCGGAAAAGCAGGCAGCTACGTGGGTCGATGCCAGCGGTATAACCCTGATTCGGAAAAACGTGCGTTCTAGGTCAGTTCTTTGATGATCCTGCTCGGCCTCGATCCCGGCCTCGGCACGACCGGCTGGGGCCTGATCTGCGCCGAGGGCAACCGGCTCAGCCATCTTGCCAATGGCCGCCTCAAAACCGACAGCGCCGCGCCGCTGCCCAGTCGCCTCGCCCATCTCGATGCCATGCTCGCCGCGCTGATCGCCGATCACCACCCCGATGCGGCGGCGGTGGAGGAGGTGTTCGTCAACGCCAACCCGCAATCCACGCTCAAGCTCGGGCAGGCGCGCGGCGTCGTCATCTGCGCCGCCGCGCGCGCGGGCCTCGCGGTCGGCGAATATGCCGCGCGGCTGGTCAAGAAATCGGTGGTCGGCACCGGCAATGCGGAAAAGGCACAGGTGCATGCGATGGTCGCCCGCCTGCTGCCCGGCGCAAAGATCGACGGCGCCGACGCCGCCGACGCGCTCGCCGTCGCCATCTGTCACGCACATCATCTGGCCAGCGCCCGCGCAATACGCTGACCCCAAATCCGTCACCCCGGCCTTGTGCCGGGGTCCACGGCGCCGCCAGCATCGAATGCGCCACGAGCGACCAGCCGTGCAGCACGCTGCACCCCGGCATAAGGCAGCGGTGACGTAGATCGACCGGCGCCCGCCTTTTCGCTTCCCTACCGGCGACTGTTCCGCTTATGTACCATCTATGCGCGCGCCCCGGCCCTCCCTGACCGCAACCCTTTGCCGCCGCCATTCCGTCGCGGGGGCAGGGCGAGGGGGACGTGGCCGCAACTTCGACAACTTCCGGCATCGCAAGGCACGCCGATGATCGCGCATCTGAACGGCCATCTCGCCGCGACCGGCACCGACCATGCGGTGATCGACGTCAACGGCGTCGGCTATCTCGTCGGCGCCTCGGCCCGGACGCTGGCGGCGCTCGGCGCGCTGGGCGAGTTCGTCACCGTCCATACCGAAATGCTGGTGGCGGAGGATTCAATCCGCCTGATGGGCTTTGCCAGCGCACAGGAGCGGGACTGGTTCCGCCTGCTCACCGGCGTGCAGGGGGTCGGGGCCAAGGTCGCGCTGGCGATCCTGTCGATCCTCTCGCCCGACGAGGTGCAGACCGCGATCGCGCGCACCGACGCCGCGATGATCGCGCGCGCCAACGGTGTCGGCCCCAAACTGGCGCAACGCATCGTCAACGAATTGAAGGACAAGGCGGGCGGCGTGGCGCTGGGCGGTGGTGCGGTGGCCGCCCCCGCTGGCGGCGCGGCGAGCGACGCGGTGTCGGCGCTGCTCAACCTCGGCTTCAAACCGGCCGAAGCGAGCGCGGCGGTCAATGCGGCGAACGACGAACTGGGCGCGGGCGCAACGCTGGACGCACTGGTCCGGCTGGCGCTGCGAAAGGCGGCGAAGTGAAGCCCGACGCTATCCCCGACCCCCACCGTCATGCTGAACTCGTTTCAGCATCCACAGCGCCACAGGCAACCTCCTCACCGATGACTCGAAGCGCCGAACCCGCGTACCCATGACTGACCCCGACCGCCTGCTCACCCCCGCCCGCCGCGCCGAGGACGCCGACGCCGCGCTGCGCCCCAAATCGCTCGACGAATTTGTCGGCCAGCGCGCCGCGCGCGACAACTTGCGCGTGTTCATTGATGCCGCCAAACAACGCGGCGACGCGCTCGACCATGTCCTGTTCTTCGGCCCGCCGGGGCTCGGCAAGACGACGCTGGCGCAGATCGTCGCGCGCGAGATGGGCGTCGGCTTTCGCGCCACCTCCGGCCCGGTCATCGCCAAATCGGGCGACCTCGCCGCGCTGCTCACCAATTTGGAGGACGGCGACGTCCTGTTCATCGACGAAATCCACCGGCTCAATCCTGCGGTCGAGGAGGTGCTGTATCCCGCGATGGAGGACCGCGCGCTGGACCTGATGATCGGGGAGGGGCCGTCGGCGCGCAGCGTGCGAATCGACCTGCCGCGCTTCACCCTGGTCGGCGCGACGACGCGGCAGGGGCTGCTGACCACGCCGCTGCGCGACCGGTTCGGCATTCCCGTGCGCCTGCAATTCTATACGGTCGAGGAACTGACCCGCGTCGTCACCCGCGCCGCCGCGCTGCTCGACCTCGACATCGCGCCCGACGGGGCCGAGGAGATCGCCCGCCGTGCGCGCGGCACCCCGCGCATCGCCGGGCGGCTGCTGCGCCGGGTGCGCGATTTCGCCAATGTGCTGGGCGAAGCGACCGTCCATGCCCGCGCCGCCGACGCCGCGCTGACCCGGCTGGAGGTCGATGCGCTTGGCCTCGATGCGATGGACCGGCGCTATCTGATGATGATCGCCGACATCTATCGCGGCGGGCCGGTCGGCGTCGAAACGCTGGCGGCGGGCCTGTCCGAACCGCGCGACACGATCGAGGAGGTGATCGAGCCCTATCTGATCCAGATTGGTCTGATCGCCCGCACCGCGCGCGGTCGCTGCCTCAACGCGGCGGGCTGGAAGCATCTCGGCCTGAACCCGCCCGCCGGATCGCAGGATGGACTGTTCGATGCTTGACGGTCGCGGCACCGGCCCGCTCGCGCAATCGGCTTATCCGGCCAGCTTCGACCCCAGCTGCTGCGCCAGATATTCGAGGTTCGCGATCCGCCGCCACAGCCCGCTGTCGGCGATCGCATCCATCGCGAAATAGCGGCGCATCACCGGGAAATCGGGGTCGATCACCCGGTTCATATATTCGGGCGAGAGCAGCCCGCCATGTTCGTCGCCCATCGGCTTGATCCTGCGGCGGATGGCATAGCTGTGCCGCCGCAGCCACACCGGCCGGATGCGCGTCGACCATTCGCCAAAGCGGTGGTGCCGCCCCGGCGCTCCGCTGAAATCATGGCCATAGGCGGAGGGCTGGCGGGCAAGTTCGGGATCGATGGCGTTGAGCAAAGCCGCCTCGAACGCCCCCGCATTTTTCTGCGCGATCGGGATCGCCAGCGCCGCAGCGACGACCTGATGGTCGAGAAACGGCATCAGATAGGGGCTGAACCGCGCCTCCAGCCCGATTTCCCGGCCGAACAATGCGCGACAGCGGATGCGCGGATAGATCTGCTCGATCCGGTTTCGCTCCACCCTGCCATTAGCGGCGGGCGGTTCGATCGCGGCGCGGATCTTGTCGGTGATCCGCGACAGAAAGCCGCGCGCATCGAACCCGGCGACCGCATCGCTCGCGACGAACCGCCCGAAAAAGGTCGCCGCGACATCGCCCGCCGAAAACCGCCAGTCGGGCAGATAGAAGAAATTGCGGTAAATCTCGCCGCACCCGCCCGAAACCGCCAGCGCGCCGTCACCATGGCGCTGCAGCTGCGCCGCGCCATGCCCGCCATTGTCGAAGATATTGCCAAAGGTCGGGAGGCCGTCGAACTGGTTGAAGTTGCGCGCCACCAGTTCGGGAAAGGCATCGGGCGTCACCTGCGCCGCATCCTTGTCGACCCATTCGACCGCAAAGCCGCACGCCGCGCCGATCGCCTGGGCGATCCGCACATCCGCCTCGCCGCGATGGCCATAGACATAGATTTGCGGTCGCACCCCCTGTTCGCGCAATCCCGCCAGCACCAGCCGCGAATCCAGCCCGCCCGACAGCGGGCAACGGACATTGTCGCCGAACGCACGGGCATGCGCGCCCATGATCGCCGCCAGCGGCGCATGATTATGTTCGATCAGGTCGGACGGCGACAGGCCGGTCGCAGGCGTCAGCCGCTTGTCCAGCGCATGCCGCACCACGCCGTCCGGGGTCAGTTCCAATGCAACGAACGGCGACAGCGTCTTCAGCTCGGCGAACACCGTGTCCTCGCCGATCGGCATGATGTTGAAGGCGAGTTCGTAAACGCCCTGCGCATCGAAATGCACCTTGGGCAACGCCGCCGCCGCGGCCAGCAGCGAGGTCGAAAACAGCCGCTGCCCGGTATCGCCGAACAGCTGGAATGCCGAGAAATAGTCGCCGATCACGAAGCTGCGCCCGCCGCGGCGGATGACCGCGACGAACTGGCCCGCGATCCGCGACCAGTCCGGCGCCAGCGGGTCGATGGTCAACAGCGCCGCCAGCGCCGCCCGCCCGAACTGGCCGTCGACCGCGATCGTGCCCGCCACCGCGACCAGGTCGTCGCCTGCGACCAGCAGTCCCTGCGGCCCGCCGATGATATGCGGCGCGTGCAGCAACCGCCATCCGGGCAACGCATGTTCGACCGGCGCCGGAAAGCCCTGCGCGGCAAGGCTGGCCCGCGCCGCCGCCATCGCCGTGTCGGCGAATCGATCGGGATCGGATCGGACGAGAAACAGAGCGGCCATGCGCGCGCCTACCCCCTTAAGCCGGAACCGGCGAGGGGGAATCGCGCCGCCGGTTCATCGGCCGCCGCCCTTCTTCCGATCGCTTGCGCGCGAGATAAGTGTCCAGCCCGATCTGCGCGCCGACCAGCATATAGACAAAGGGGTTGAGCGCGATGCCGACAAAGCTCGATCCCAGAAGATAGATCAGATGCGCATGCTGAAGCGCGGTGGCGAGCGGGGAGATCCAGGCCTGATCCTCCGACGCCTTCATATAGCGGCGGCGCAGCACTTCCATGCGGAAAATGCCGCCAAGATGGATCATCAGCCACAGCGCGAATCCCGGCCAACCCTGTTCCCCCAGCATTTCGAAATAGGCGGAGTGATAGGCGCGCGCCTTGTCCACCTCCGGCGTGCGGACGATGGTGACATTGTTGCCCTCACCCTCGGTCGAGATCTTGTCATAGGCGATCTTGTTCTGGCGATAGGCTTCGAACCCGCCGCCCAGCGGATGCTGCTGGACATAGGCCCAGGTCCATTTCCACACCTCGATCCGGGTCGAGGCGGAGGCGTCGGATTGATAGGTGCGGATCGTGCCCATCCGGTCGGTGAAGCTGGTCGGCAGGAACGGGATGGCGATCAGGGACAGCGCCACCGCGCTGCCGATATACAGCATCCGCCGCTTCGCATCGCGCAGCATCAGTATGGCGAGCAGGCCGATGCACAGCAATCCGGTGCGCGCCTGTGTCCCCACCGGCATCAACAGACAGGCGAAGATCAGCCCCGCGCCGAACAATTTGACCCGCCAGTCGGGCGGAAACACTGTGCCGAACCGCATGAACCACAGGACGATCGGGATGACGCAGATGGCGACGGCGGAAATGATGCTGCCTTCGAACAGGCCCGAATTGTTCGACACCAGCAGTTTCAATTCGCCATAGCCGCCGCCCGACAACACCGTCTTGACCCCGCCGACGATAATGATCGTCGATACCGACAACAGCATGAACAGCAACAGCCCCTCGATCCGCAACCGCGTGCGCAGCGTCAGCGGCAGGAAGATGGCAAAGGCCAGCGCCTTCCACACCCAATCCCATTTGAACAGCGCGTCGTCATAGAAATCGGCGCGCCCGGTGGTGAACCAGCACCAGGCGAGCAGCGCCAGCATCAACCCCTGGCGCGGGGCGAGCCGCATGTCGCGCTTGTCGTCCAGCGCCGCCCAGGTCAGCACCGCGAACCCCACAGCCATCGCCGAAATCGGAAAGGCGTTGAGCAGGAAATAGCTCATCCGCTGGGGCGAGACGATGTCGATATAGACATAGACGAGCACGAACATGAACGGCCGGCGCAGGCCGAGCGCAAAGATCGCCGCCAGAAATGCGATAAAGGCAAGGTCACGCACCGCCGCGACCCCATCGCCGTTTTCGGGGATGATCGGCGCCCGCATCGGGCGTCGCGCGCTCGTCATCCAGATCGCGCCGATTGATCAGGCGCCACGCGGTCAACAGCAACAGCCCATGGGTGGTGCCGAGTATCAGATTGTCGATCATCACCCGCCCTCCACACCGGAAAATCCGGCCTTTGCCCTAACGCAGCGGGGTTGACGGGCCGTTAAGTGCTGTCGTGGCAAAGCATGCGCGCCATGCGTATTCTGCACGTCCTCGATCATTCGCTGCCGCTGCACAGCGGCTATACCTTTCGCACCCGCGCGATCCTGAAGGCGCAGATGGCGCGCGGCTGGACCGTGGCGGGGGTTACGGGGCCGCGTTATCACACTGGCGATGCGCCGTTCGAAACGCTCGACGGGATCGATTTCCATCGCACGCCGCAAATGCGCCGCCTGCCCCCCGTGATCGGCGAAGCGGCTGAAATTGCGGCATTTGCTCGCCGGATCGATCAGGTGGTGCGGCGGTTTCAGCCCGATATCCTGCACGCCCATTCGCCGGTGATCGATCCACTCGCAGCGATGCGCGCCGCGCGCGTGCATGGCGTGCCGCTGCTCTATGAAATCCGTGCCTTTTGGGAGGATGCGGCGGTCGGCAACGGCACCGGACGCGAAGGGTCGCTCAAATATCGGGCGACTCGCGCGCTGGAAACTCATGCCGCGCGCCGCGCCGGTGCGGTGGCGGTGATCTGCGAAGGGTTGAAGAACGACCTGATCGCGCGCGGGATCGATCCCGCCAAGATCATGGTCTCGCCCAATGGCGTCGATCTGCACCTGTTCGGCGAACCGGTGCCGCGCGATGCCGAACTGGCGGGGCAGCTGGGGTTGGAGGGTGCCGACACGATCGGCTTTATCGGCAGCTTCTATGATTATGAGGGGCTGGACGACCTGATCGCCGCGATGCCCGCCCTGGTCGCGCAACGGCCCGCGGCGCGGCTGGTGATGGTCGGTGGCGGGCCGATGGAGGAACGCCTGCGCGCCCAGGCGGCTGCCTGCGCCGCCGCGCACGCCATCCATTTCGTCGGGCGGGTGCCGCACGAACAGGTCGAGCGCTATTATTCGCTGATCGACCTGCTGGTCTATCCGCGCAAACACATGCGGCTGACCGATCTGGTTACGCCGCTAAAGCCGCTGGAGGCGATGGCGCAGCGGCGGCTGGTCGCGGCGTCGGATGTCGGCGGGCACCGCGAACTGATCCGCGATGGCGATACCGGCACCCTGTTCGCGCCCGACGATCCGGCGGCGCTGGCCCGGGCGGTGGCGGCGATGTTCGCCGATCGCGGTGGATGGGACGCGATGCGCGAACGCGCGCGGCGTTTCGTCGAAACCGAACGTAACTGGTCGTCAAATATTTCGCGCTACGAACCGGTTTACCACCGGCTGATCGATGCCGGTGGACGGGATGGAAAATGGTTGCGATCGCCCTCGTTCAACGTCTGACGCTCAATATCGCGCTGGTCGCGGCCGCCGCGCTGGCGGGGCTGGTCGCGCTCGTCATGCTGTTGTTGCCGGGTGCGGCGATCGAACAGCTGGTCGTTACCAGCGGGATCGCGGCGATCGTCACCGCCGCCGAACCGCCGCTCGGCATCACCGCGCGCATCTGCCTTGCCGTCTTTGCCGGGGGTGGCGCAGGCCTGATCGGCTGGTTCGCGCTGTCGACGATCGTCGAGCTGCGCAACGCACGGATGCCGGGGGAGGGCGCGCGCCGCCCCGCGGTGCGTCGCGCCGACGCGCATCCCGACGCGCCCCCGCGTGAACCGTTGATGGCGGGACGCGATCTGGGTTTTGACCTGTCGCCGCGTGCCGATGCGCCGCCCGAACCGCTCGATCTGACTGGCAACGAGGTTGCGACCGAACCTGTGATCGCGATGGCCGCTGTCGAACCCGCGCCGCCTGTGCCGCTACCGGTCGAGCCCCCAGTCCAGCCGCAAATTCAGCCCCCGGTCCAACCAATGCCCGCCGATCTGGATCAGCCGATGTCGGCCTTCGATCCCGGCGCGCTGCTCGACACGCCCTTTACCCCGCCGCCGCCGATCGCCCCGCTGCGCCGCCAGCCCGCGCGCCCGCCGATCTTCGAGGCGCGCGAGCGGTTCGAAACCTTCGAAATCACCCCTCCTGCCCGGGTCCAGCCCGCGCCGGAACCGGCGCCTGCCGCCGCCGCGCCGATCGCAACGGCGCAGACCACGGCGTCGGTCCACGCCCTGCTCGATCGGCTCGAACGCGGCATGTCCGGGCGGCATCGGCCCGACGACCGGGCAGACGGGCGGGCAGACGGGCGGGCAGACGGGCGGGCAGACGATCCGTCGGAACCGCACAGCCTTGAAGACACGCTGGATGCGCTGCGCCGGATGGCGGTTCGCGCCTAACGCAACTTGACGGTCAGCACCTCGATCTCCACCGTGATGCCGTCCGCGTCGCGGCGCCGCGACGCCAAGATCAGATCGGCGACCAGATGGCCGCTCAAACCGAACTCCGCTTCGGGCAGATCGTCCAGCCAGCGCTGCGCCACAGGCGAATCGGGCAGCGCCAGGACAATGCGATGACGCGCGCCGGTAAAGGTCGCGCTGGCCCAGCGCGTCCAGTCGGCGGCACGCAGCACCGGCGCACAGCCCGCAGCGCCCCCCATCGCCAGCAGTGCCCGCTCCAGTTGCGTGGCGGCATCCGGCCCCCGGCTCATCGCGCCGCATCCTTGTGCGATGTCATGAACGCCTCGATCCGGGCCAATGTGCGCGGACGCGGTTCTCGCCCGTTACGCAGGTCGCCGACCAGCCGCGGATCGCCCACCGCCAGTCGCCCGAATTTGGTGCGCGGCATGTCGTTCGCCCGCAAATAGGCCTCCACCCTCGCCAGTATCGCCATCACCCATCCTTCCGATAACGCCCGCCCATCACCCCGGACCGACTCAATATGTTCGTTAAATGTTCTCAATTCCAACTTGTCTAGGAAAAATCCTGCGACTATGGATCGACCATGGATGAGCCCAATCAGCGCATGGCATTGGCGGCGGCGGCACAGGCGCGGGGTGAATCGCTCGCCGCACTGTCGCGGCTGATCGGCCGCAACCCGGCCTATCTTCAGCAGTTCGTGGCACGCGGCACGCCGCGCCTGTTGGCGGAGCGCGACCGGCGGCGGCTGGCGCGCTATCTTGGCCTGGCCGACGCGGTGCTGGGCGGACCGGCGGTCGAGGGGCTGGTCGCCGTCAACCGCGTCGATGCGGGGGCGGCGGCAGGGTCGGGCCGCGCGGTGGAGACCGAACGCCGCAGCGCGCTGCTGCTCGACCCGGCGCTGTTACGGCGGCTGGGGGTCCGCGCCGACATGGCCTCGACCATCCGGGTCGAAGGCGCGTCGATGCACCCGACGCTGGCCGATGGCGACGAGATCCTGGTCGATGGCGCGCGCCGCGTGCCCGGCGGACGCGGCGGCATCTTCGTGTTCCGCGAAGACGAGCTGGTCGCGGTCAAGCGGCTGCGCACGCTGGGCACGGAGATCGAGCTGGCCAGCGACAATCCCGATTTCCCCACCCGGATCGTCCCCGCCACCGCGATCGCGGTGATCGGCCGCGTGGTATGGCTGCACCGGCGGTTGATCTAGCTGGCCGCTGATCTTACCCGCGCAAACAAAAACCGCCGCCCCCCGGATCGGGGAGCGGCGGCTTGAAGGACCGATCGGGTCGGATCAGAAGTTGTAGCTGACGCCCACCTTGATCCGCCACACCGACGTGGACACGTTGATGAAGTTGTCGTTGTTGAAATCCGCAACGCCATTGTAGCCGGTGATGATGTAGCGGCCGGCACTGTCGATGCCGCTGATGCTCGCCACGTCCTGCGTGCCGTTGTAGAAGCGCCGGCGATTGATGTTCCAGTTCTTGTCGAGCAAGTTCAGGAAATTGTCGACCATCCCGAACACGCGGATGCTGTCCTTGATGCCGAACAAACGGCCCGGTCCCGGCAGGTCCTGCGAAAGCGACAGGTCGAGATCGAAATACCAGTCGTTGCTGCAGCTGTTGCGCTCGACCGATTTGCCGAGATAATCCTTCGCGCAATCCAGCGTCTGTGCCCAGCTGACCAGGTCGGCCACCGCCGTCATGTTCGACGTCGGCGAGATGTTCGGATCGCTGATACCGGTCGGCAGATAGAGCAGCGCATTGTTGCTGCCCGAAGCGCTGTCGTTGAACACGCCGCTACCGCCGAAGGTCAGGCTGTAAGGACGGCCCGCCCGTGCAACGAACGTCATGCCCAGCCGGGTCGACAGATCGTCGTCGAAAAACTTCTCGTTGAAGTTCAGCGACGCAGTGATGTTGTGCCGGCTCGAATAGAAGCCGCGCGATGCCGCTGGATTCTGCCGGTCAAACGCGGCGGTCTGGTCATAGTTCGACGTCGCGGTCGAGTTGTAGAGATTGCGGCGATCCTGCGCATCCTGGAACGTATAGCCCAGCGTGAACCGGGTCGAGCCACCCTCGGTGAACACGCCGCCCGCAAACTGCTTGGACAGCACCGCCGAGAAGACGTGGCTGTCATACGCGCCCGCATTGGTGAGCATCAGCTCATCCTCGCGCGCCGTGGTGAAGCAGGCGTTGGTGACGCCGGTATAGACCGGCGTCGGCGTGATGCCGACCAACCGTGCGCCGCACAGCAGGGGATCGATCGTGCGATAGATCGGCCGCGCGTCGACCGTATAGCCGCTGAGGCCGATCCGCGGATCGACGACCTGCGACAGGTCAACGATCGTGTAGGGGTTCTGATAGCGGCTGTAGATATAGTCGAGCTTGAGCTGCCAGTCGCTGAAGAAGCCGGTGTCTGCGAATGCCAGATTGGTTTCGAAACCCAGATTGGCGCGCAGCACCGTCATCATCTTGAAATGGCTTTGTTGCATAACTCCTGACGGGCATGAATCGCTCTTTTCTTGAGATTACT
>CADEEK010000046.1 GCA_902826325.1 uncultured Sphingomonadales bacterium | reverse complement strand
CGCGGTCGAAGCCGTCGCCGCGCGCGTCGCCGCCCAGGCCGAGCGCAAGGCGCAGCTGGAAGCCATGCTGCCGATCTGAATTACGGCAGATCCTTGTTCAGGCTGCGCAGCACCGGCAGGATCGTCGCATAATCGTCAGTCCATGCCGTGAAGTCGCGTTTTCCTTCCAGCGCGCGCCACGCCCCGCCATCGCGTTTCAGCCGTTCGATGCTGCCTGCCGATTTGGACAGGGCGATCCAGTCGGAGGTCGCCGCCTCCTCCGCCTCTTCCATGATCGTCGGGTGATAGGTGATCTGCGCCGCGTGCCAGCCCCCGGCCTTCGCCGCCGCCGCCACGACCGGTTCGAGCGACAGGAAACGGTTGGAGATGTGGACCAGCAACAGCCCGTCGTCCCCCAGCACGCGAGCATAGGTCGCAAACGCCTCCAGCGTCATCAGATGCATCGGCACCGCATCGGAGGAAAAGGCGTCGAGCACCAGCAGGTCGAGGCTCGCCGGAGCCGCTTCGAAGAGGCGCAGGCGCGCGTCGCCGATGACGATCCGCGCGTCGGGTGCGCAATTGCGCAGGAAGCTGAACGGCCCCTTCGCCAGATCGACCACCGTCGGATCGATCTCGAAAAAGCGCCAGTCCTGCCCCGGCTGCGCATAACAGGCGAGCGTGCCGGTGCCGAGCCCCACCACGCCGACCCGCGCATCGCCGCCATACAGGTCGGGCAAGGCGGCGACCGCGCGCCCCACGCCCGATCCCGGCACATAATAGGTGGTCGGCGTGCGCAGTCGGTCTGCGCTGCCCTCCAGTTGCACGCCGTGCAGCGTGGTGCCGTGCGCCAGCCGTTTCTGGCTGGACAGATCGGTGATGGTATAGACGCCGAAATAGCTGCGCGTGCGGATGTCCCCCTGCCAGCTCATCGCCAGCGAGCGATAGCCGCCGAACAGGAACAGCGCGCCCGCCAGCACGATCATGAACGGCACGCGCACGCCAACGGTCATCAGCCCGATCGCGGCGATAGCGAGATAGAGCAGGCCAAGCGGCTCTTCCCCCAGCATCGCGGCGGGGCCGAACAGGCCGAACCAGATCACCAGCGCGATCAGCATCGCGACGACCAGCACCCGGATGCGCACACCGCGCGCATCGGCCCGCCACAGCCGTGCGACGGGTGGCAACAGGAACCCCTGTGGCACCAGCAGCCCCGCGGCCAGGATCAGCATGGGATATTCCCAGGTCCAGTCGAACAGGATCGGCGCGATCAATCCGGCGAACACCCCGCCCAGCGCCCCGCCGACCGACATGGCGAGATAGAAACCGGTCAGCCGGTCGGGCGCGGGGCGCAGATCGTACATATGCGTGTGCAGCGCGACCGCGACCATGAACAACAGGCCCAGCGCCATCAGCGCGTTCAATTCCGGACTGTCGTGATTGCCCGCGATCATCAGGCCACCGAACATCAGCACCGTAACCGGCGCGAAGCGGGTCAATGTCTGCGCGACGGCGCGGCGCGCGGCAAAGGCGATGGTGAAGCTGAGCAGATAGAGGCCGAGCGGCACCACCCACAGCATCGGCACGGCAACGATATCGGTGGTCAGGAAGCTGGTCGTCGCCAGCATCAACCCCGACGGCACAAAGGCGAGCGCCACCCAATGCGCCAGCCGCAACCGCGTCGGCGGCGTGCTGGTCGCCGCGACATGCGGTTCGTCCTGCGCCCGGCGTGGCAGCAGCAGCGCGCAGGCGGCGACTGCGGCAAAGACCAGCGCATAGCCGATCGTCCACAGCCAGCTTTGCCCGTTGAGCGCCAGCCCCGGTTCGACCAGCAGCGGATAGGCGATCAGCCCGCCGAAACTGCCGACATTGGACGCGGCATAGAGCGCATAGGGATCGCGCCCGCCCGATGCCGCGGCGAACCAGCGCTGCAACAATGGTGCCTGCGCCGAAATGGCGAAGAACAGCGGCCCGATCGACGCGCCGAGCAGCCAGGGGACCCAGATCGCGGGTTCCGCATCGGCGGGCAATTGCATCGCCATCAGGCCGAGCGGCAGCCACAGCGCCGCCACCGCCAGCACCGCCAGATGGATCGCCGCCTGTCGCCGCACCGGCACCCGCCCGAGCAGATGGGCATAGGCATAGCCGCCGAGCAGCAGTGCCTGATAGACCAGCATCGCACTGTTCCACACCGCCGGGGCGCCGCCCAGCCGGGGCAGCGCCATCCGCGCGATCATCGGCTGGACCAGAAACAACAGGAAGCTGCCGAGCAGGATGGTGGCGACGAACAGCGGGCCGGTCAGGCCCCCGGCGGCGCGCGTTTCGGGCGGGGTCGGTTCGGCGATTGCGTCGGCGCTCATCGCCCTCCCCCAGCTACGCGATACATGATGTCAGGTGATGCGGGAGGTCGCGGCGATGCGCAAGGGGGCGGGCGATTTCACGCCGCCAGCAGCCGCGCGGCATGGGCGGCGTGATAGGTCAGCACGCCGCTGCACCCGGCGCGCTTGAACGCCATCAGCGTTTCGAGCACCAGCGCGTCGCGATCCCCCGCCCCGGCCGCTGCCGCCGCCTCGATCATCGCATATTCGCCGCTGACCTGATAGGCGAAGACCGGCACTTCGAACCGCTCCTTCACCCGCTGCACGATGTCGAGATAGGCCAGGCCCGGCTTGACCATCACGCTGTCCGCGCCCTCGTCCAGATCGAGCGCCACCTCACGCAATGCCTCCAGCGCATTGGCGGGGTCCATCTGATAGGTTTTCTTGTCGCCCTTCAGCAGCCCGCGGCTGCCTACCGCATCGCGGAACGGGCCGTAGAATGCCGAGGCATATTTGGCGGCATAGGCCATGATCTGCACATTGACATGGCCTTCATCCTCCAGCGCGGCGCGGATGCGGCCGACGCGCCCGTCCATCATGTCGCTGGGCGCGATGATGTCCGCCCCGGCGCGCGCCTGATTGAGCGCCTGTCCCACCAGCATTTCGGCGGTGTCGTCGTTGAGGACATAGCCCGCATCGTCGACCAGCCCGTCATGGCCATGCGCGGTATAGGGGTCGAGCGCGACATCGGTGAGCAGGCCGATATGCGGCACCGCATCCTTGATCGCGCGGATCGCGCGGCACATCAGATTGTCGGGATTGAGCGCCTCGCGCCCGTCATCGGTGCGCAGATCGTGCGGCGTATTGGGGAACAGCGCCAGGCACGGGATGCCAAGATCAGCCGCCTCCCGCGCCCGCGCGACGATCAGGTCGACCGACCAGCGCGACACGCCGGTCAGCGAGGCGATCGGTTCCTCCACCCCCGCCCCCGGCGCGATGAACAGCGGCCAGATCAGATCGGCGGGGGTCAGCACCGTTTCGGCATGAAGCCGGCGGCTCCACGCGGCGGCGCGGGTGCGGCGAAGGCGAAGCGCGGGATAATGCGACATGGGGTGCCTATTGCGGCAACACCGCCGCCGCCGCAAGCAGGCCGAACATGCGAAACCTGGCCGTGCTCCTGCGCAGGCAGGAGCCCAGGGTTGTGCAGACCTTCATTTCCCAGGGCTCCTGCCTGCGCAGGAGCACGAGTGGGTCCAGTGGCTCGGCTTACCCCAGCCGCCCAAGCGCTGCCTGCAACCGTGCCGCTTCCGCCGACTTTTCCGCATGATCGGCGCGCGCCTTTTCCACCGCTTCCGGCTTGGCCCTTTCGGCGAAGGCGGGGTTGGACAGGCGCGCGTTCAGGCTGTCGCGCTCCTTTTCCGCCGCCACGATCGCCTTGGCCAATCGCGCGCGTTCGGCGTCGAGGTCGATGACGCCTTCGAGCGGCAGCACATAGGTCGCCTCATCGACCACGATCTGCAGCGCGCCGCCGGTCGGCGCCTCGCCCCCGGCACGCTCGACACGGGCGAGGCGGCCGAGCGCCGCGTCCTGCCGCGCCAGCCGTTCCAGCGTATCGGCATGCGCGTCGCGGACATAAAGCGTCAGCCGCGCAGCGGGCGGCACGTTCAGTTCCGTCCGCGCCGCGCGCAATTCGCCGACCAGCCGGATCAGCCAGTCAATCTCCTGCACCGCCGCCGGGTCGAGCGCGCGCGCATCCGCCATCGGCCATTGCGCGGTGATCAGCGGATAATCGGGCCGATCGCCCATTTTCGACCACAGTTCTTCGGTGATGAACGGCATGAACGGGTGGAGCAGCACCAGGATCTGATCGAGCACCCAGCCCGCGACCCGCCGCGTCTCGTCCGCGCCCTGCGCCCCCTCGGTCTGCAGCACCGGCTTGATGAGTTCGAGATACCAGTCGCAGAACCGGCTCCACACGAACTGATAGATGGCGTTCGCCGCCTCGTCGAAGCGATAGTCGGCAAAGGCGAGGTCGATCGCCTGCACACTCGCCACTGTTTCGGCGATGATCCATTTGTTGACCGCCAGGCTCGCCTCCGGCGGCTCGATATGCTGGCTCGCGACGATGCCGTTCGACTGGGCGAAGCGCGCCGCGTTCCACAGCTTCGTCGCGAAGTTGCGATACCCTTCGACCCGCTTTTCATCCATCTTCACGTCGCGGCCCTGGCTTTCCATCGCCGCCATGAAGAAGCGCAGCGCATCGGCGCCATATTTGTCGATCAGGCCGAGCGGATCGACGACATTCCCCTTCGACTTGGACATTTTCGCGCCATCGGCGGCGCGGACCAGGCCGTGAAGATACAGCGTCCTGAACGGCACGGCGTCGGGCAGCGGCCGCTGGCCCTGTTCGCCCATGAAATGAATGCCCTGCATCATCATCCGCGCATCCCAGAAGAACAGGATGTCGAAGCCGGAGATCAGCACGTCATTGGGATAGCGCCCGCCCAGCGTCGGGTCGCCGCTTTCCGGCCAGCCGAGCGTCGCGAACGGCCACAGCGCCGAGGAGAACCAGGTGTCGAGGACGTCGTCGTCGCGCTTGAGCGCCACGCCCTGCCCCGCCTGAGCCTGCGCCTCTTCCTCGGTCTCGGCGACGAATACGCTGCCATCTCCGGCGAACCATGCCGGAATGCGGTGCCCCCACCACAGCTGGCGGCTGACGCACCAGGGCTGGATATTCTCCATCCAGTTGAAATAGGTTTTTTCCCAGGCCTTTGGCACGATGCGGGTCGCGCCCGACCGCACCGCCTCGATCGCCGGTTTCGCCAGCGTCGCGGCATCGACATACCATTGGTCGGTCAGCCAGGGTTCGATGACCACGCCCGACCGGTCGCCGAACGGCGTCTGGATCTTGCGCGGTTCGGCGTCATGCTCGTTGCCGTCCTTGTCGGTCCAGGGGACGAGGAAGCCTTCGGCCTTCAACCGCCCAACCACCTTGGCGCGCGCGTCGAACCGGTCGAGGCCGATCAGTTCGTTGGGAATCAGGCCATCGGCGGTCTGACAGATCGCCGCCTTCGCGTCGAGCATGTTGAGCATGTCGCGCGCCTCGATCCCGGCGCGCTTGCCGACTTCGAAATCGTTGAAATCATGTCCCGGCGTCACCTTCACAGCGCCGCTCCCCAGTTCCGGATCAGCGTGTTCGTCGGCAACGATCGGGATCAATCGGCCAGTGATCGGCAGCCGCACGCTCCGGCCGACCAGTGCCTTGTACCGCGCATCGTCGGGATGCACCGCGACCGCCATGTCGGCGAGCATGGTTTCGGGGCGCGTCGTCGCGACCGGGATAAAGCCCGAACCGTCGTCGAGCGGATAGCGCAATTGCCAGAAGCCGCCATTGACCTCGCGCGTTTCGACCTCAAGGTCGGAAATCGCCGTGCCCAGGCCCGGGTCCCAATTGACCAGCCTTTTGTCGCGATAGAGCAATTTGCGGTTGTAGAGATCGACGAACACCTTGCGCACGGCGTTCGAAAACCCCTCGTCCATCGTGAAGCGTTCGTCCGACCAGTCCATCGAACAGCCCAGCCGCCGCAACTGGCCGGTGATCGCGCCGCCGCTTTCGGCCTTCCATTCCCACACCTTCGCCACGAATTCCTCGCGGCTGAAATCGGTGCGCTTTTGCTGGCGCTCGTTCAGCTGGCGCTCGACCACCATCTGCGTCGCGATCCCGGCATGGTCCATGCCGACCACCCAGCGCGCGTCCTTGCCCTGCAACCGCGCATGGCGGACCAATATGTCCTGCAGCGTATTGTCGAGCGCATGGCCGATATGCAGCGACCCGGTAACGTTGGGCGGCGGGTTGACGATCGTCCAGGGCTGCGCGCCCGGACGATCGGGCCGGAACAGCCCGTTCGCCTCCCAATGGGCATACCAGCGGGATTCGATTTCGGCGGGGTCGAAGGTCTTGGGAAGTTCGCTCATGCCCCGCCCTTAACGGTCGGGGCACGATAGGCAAGGTCAGCCGTTGCGGCTGGTGATCCGCGCGATCTCGCGCTGCACCATTTCCTCGACCATGCGCGGCAGATTGGCGTCGAGCCAGTCGCGCAGCATCGGGCGGAGCATGTCGCGGACCATGCCCTCCAGCGTGTCACTGCCCGCAACCTCGGGCTTCACGACGATGCGCGAAAGCTGTTCGAGCGGCCCGCGCATCGCTTCGGCGGCGCTGGCCGACAGGATCGCCTCCGGTGCGGATGGCGCGGCGGGCTCTGCCGCCTGCGGCTCGGGCGCCGGGGCGGGTTTGGCGGTGGGCTGAACGGCCTGCGTCGGCACCGGTTCGCTCAGTTCGAGGATTTCATCCTCTTCGACCGGCGGCGGGGGCGCGGAACGCGCGGGACGGCGCGCGCGGCTGGCGCTCGCACTTTCGCCTTCCTCGGCGATGATCCGTTTGATCGAGGACAGGATGTCCTCCATCGACGGTTCGTTGCTGACGTCCCCCATTAACCATTCCCCGTCAGGGATAAAGATGCGCCACCTGTCGGATTTTGGCGGCGCGTGTCAACCGCCCGTCGCGAAAATCAGCGATTTGCCGTCGGATCGACCGGACCCGCAACGACCGGCGTCTGCGCGGGCGTGTCGACCGTCCGCGTCCCCTGTGGCTGCGGATCGGGATTGTCGCGCCAATCGGACAGGCTGCCGCGCACCCGGTTGTAATTGGCGAGCGGATCGTAAAGCGGCCCGCCGTCCAGCCCCAGATCGGATGCATCGGCGCGGCCCATTGCCGCCAGCACCGCGAACCCGGCGACATAGGCGTCGCGTTCGGCGGTGACGAGCTGCACCTGCACGCTCAGCAATTCCTGTTCGGCATTCAGGATGTCGAGGATGGTGCGCGTGCCGACGCTGTTTTCGGCGCGCACCCCTTCCAGGCTCAGCTGGTTGGCCTGCACCGCCAGACGACTGCTTTCGATCACCCGCTGCGCCGATTGCCACACGGCATAGGCGGAGCGGGCCTGGGCGATCACGCCGCGTTCGGTCGCGGTGGCGAACTCGATCGCCGCCGACTGGCGCGCCTGCGCCTGACGCACTTGGGCCGCCGGACGTCCGGCCTGGAACAGCGGCAGGCTCACGCTGACGCCCGCCGAGCTCGCAAAGCCGTCATTGCGAACCCCGCCCAGCGTCGCCGCGGGACTGACCGAGCCGAAGCGGTTGTAATAATCGCCGCCGACCCCGACGCTTACCTGCGGCAGCCGCGCGGCGCGCGCGACATCGACGTCATATTCGGCGGCATCGCGCGCCTTTTGCGATTCGATCAGCAGCGGATTGTCGGCCAGCGCCGCCTGCACCGCCGCATCGACATTGACCGGCAGGCTGGGCAGCGGCGGCGGCGGCGCCAGATTGCCCGGCGCGGCGCCGACGACGCGGATATAGTTTTCGCGGCTCGAGATCAGCCGCGCCTCGGCCCCGCGCAACTGGCTTTCCGCCAGTGCCAGCCGTGCTTCGGACTGGGCGACATCGGTGCGGGTCAGGTCGCCGACCTCGAACCGGTCGCGCGTCGCCTGCAGATTGACGTCCAGGACGCGCGCATTCTTCTGGTTCAGGCTGACGATCGCCTCGTCACGGATCACGTCCATATAGGCGCTGACGACATCGGTGAACAATTGCGCCTCGGCACTGCGTAGCCCTGCCCGACCCGCTTCGACGCGGGTTTCGGCGGCGCGAACCGAATTGCGCACCGCACCGCCCGAAAACACCGGCACGCGCAGATCGACGCCGACGCTGCCCTGGCGCGGCACGCCAAAGGCGCTGGTGTCGGTGTCATAGAGATTTTCGGTGTAATTGCCCGTCGAAGACACGCCGGGAAGCCCGGCTGCCCGCGCGATCGGCACCGATTCGTCGGTGGCGCGCAGATTGGCGCGCTCCGCCGCGATTTCAGGGTTGGTATTATACGCCCTGACCATCGCCTCGCGCAGCGTTTCGGCGGCGGTCTGGACGGCCGGTTGCGTGCCGCTCTGCCCCAACGCGGGCGCCGTCAGGGCAAGGGCGCTGATTCCGGCGAGGAAATGGCTCAATCGCATAGGTGCAACTCTTGTTAGAACTGGAAGCCGCGCGGGGCTGCGAACCCGGGCAGGATCGCGCATTCGACATCGACATGGGTGTTGAGGCCGACGCCGCGATCGGTGCGCACGCCCGATGCGATGCGGGTGACGCCGCGATCGACCAGACCCGTGGCGATCCGCCCGCCCGACTTCACCTGATCGGCCAATGTCGCGGGCAGTTGTTCGATCGCGCCGTCGATCACCAGCACGTCATAGGGCGCGGCATCGGCATGGCCCGCCGCCAGCGGCCCTTCGACCATCGTGACCGCATCGCCCAGCGTGTCGCGGGCGGCGGCGGCGAGCGCGCCATCGACCTCTACCGCGACCACCGATGCGGCGAGGCGGGCGGCAAGCGCGGCGGCATATCCGCCCGCCGCGCCGATCACCAGCACCTTGTCGGTCGGTTCGATCGCCGCCTGCGTCAGCAACAGCCCGGTGGCCAGCGGCGGGTTCTGCGACCGGCCATTGCCGAGCGGCAGCGCGCGATCGCGATAGGCCAGCGCGCGTTGCGATTCGGGCAGGAAATCCTCGCGCGGCACCGCCGTCATCGCTGCGACGACCCGCGGATCGCTGACCCCGCTGGTGCGCAGCTGGCTGACGACCATCGCGTGACGCGCCGCCTCGTGCGTTGCATGCGGGCCGGAAACGGGGGCAGTTGCGGTCATGGTCACTCCGCCTTCTTCGCAGAACTGTTTTATGTGTGCAATACACTAACGGGAATGACGTGCTTCTATCCTGTGCTGCGCTGCACGCCAAGCGCGCGTAACAGCTATTTTCGCGATGGCGGTTGACATGGCCCCGCGCCCGCCGCATCTGCGCCCCCTCGCTCCAGACGGCCCGATGGCGGAGTGGTTACGCAGAGGACTGCAAATCCTTGCACGCCGGTTCGATTCCGGCTCGGGCCTCCACTTCACGAAAGCCATGTCGTTCACCCGTCCTGCGCCGCCTCGGCGTCGGATTCCGTCGCCGCGTTCAGCTTGGTCAGCGGGCGGATCGCGGTTTCGATCATCGGCGGCGATTCGATATTCTTGCCCGCCGTTTCGACGTTGAGCTGTTCGAACCGCCGTGCCTGTGTCAGCACCTGGCTCTCCAGGCTGCCGACAAAGCTGTTATAGGCGCCCGTCGCCTGCGCCAGATTGCGGCCCAGCCGCGACACATGATCGCCCATCGTCGCAAGGCGCGAATACAGTTCCTTGCCCATCGCGCCGATCGCCTGCGCCTCCTCGGCCAGCTTTTCCTGGCGCCACATGCCCGCCATGATCTTGGCGAGCGCCAGCGTATTGATGGTCGAGGCGATGATCACGCCGTTGCGGAACGCGGTTTCGATCAGGTCCGGCGCGCGTTCGGCGGCGGCGGCCAGGATATGTTCCCCCGGCACGAACATGATGACGAAATCGGGCGAGCGGTCGAATTGCCGCCAATAGCCCTTGCGGCCCAGATCGTTCGCGGTCGCGCGCATCGCATCGGCATGCTGGCGCAACAGATCGGTGCGCCGCGCCTCATCTTCTTCCTCGAACGCGGCTTCGAACGACACCCACACATTCTTGACGTCGATGACGATGCACCGCCCGCCGGGCAGGTTGACGATACAGTCGGGCCGCAAATTGCGTTCGCCGTCGCTGACCGAGGTTTGCAGCGAAAAGTCGATATTCTCGGACAAGCCCGCCGATTCGAGGATCGTGCGCAGCTGTTCCTCGCCCCAGCGGCCGCGCGCCTTGGGGCTGGCGCGCATGACATTGGCGAGCCGCTGGGTTTCCTTGACCACCCCGGCATTGCCTTGGGCCAGCTGCGACACCGCTTCCTTCAGTTCGCCATAGCTGCCCTGACGCTCCTTCTCGATCCGGGTCAGCCCTTCCTCATAGCGTTTGAGCGTTGCCTCCATCGGCGCGATCAGTGCCTTGAGCCTGGCTTCGTTCGATTCGCCCGCCTGCGAAAAGCGCTGATTGGCCTGTTCCAGAAACACTTTCTGCGCATCGCCGAGCAGGCGCCCCGCGACATCGGCGAACTGCCCCGCCATCACCTCGCGCGCGCCCTTGAATTCGGCGAGCCGCTCCTCGAACCCCTCCGCCTTGGCCCGCAATTCGGCGAGTTGCAGCCGGACCGCGTCGCGTTCGTCGCGAATCGTGTCGAGTTGCCCGCGAAGCTCGGGCACCTCGCCCGCGCGCGCCTCCGCCGCGGCAAGGTCGGCGATCGCCGCCTTGAACGCCGCCTCCCTCTGGTCGCGTTCGGTGCGCAAATCGGCCACGCGGCGACTGGCAAACCACCAGCCGGCGCCAAGGCCGATCATCAGGGCAATCAGGGCGGCAACCGCCAGTTCGATCGTCATCGCCGGAACATAGCCTGAACGATCGCGTCAGGACAATGGCGATTTACGCCGCCAGACGGCGCGCCTTGTCCAGCTTCTTCATGATCATCTGGCGCTTGAGGCGCGAAAGGTGATCGAGGAACACGATGCCTTCGAGATGATCCATCTCATGCTGGATACAGGTGGCGAGCAGGCCGGTGAACTGTTCGTCATGCGCCGTGCCGTCGGCATCCAGCCATTTGACGCGGCAGGTGGCGGGGCGATCGACATCGGCGAACTGTTCGGGCACCGACAGGCACCCCTCGGTATAGGTGTTCAGCTCTGCCGACGGCTCGAGAATTTCGGGGTTGATGAAGACGAGCGGCTTCTTGATCGGCTTGCCGTCCTCATCCTCCTCTTCCTGCAGGTCCATGACCAGCACGCGCTTGGCCACGCCGACCTGGATCGCGGCAAGGCCGATGCCGGGGGCGGCATACATCGTCTCGAACATGTCGGCGATCAGCGTGCGCAGTTCGTCATCGACCGTATCGACCGGCGTCGAAACGGTTTTCAGCCGGGGGTCGGGAACTTCAAGGATCGGAAGAATGGCCATGGCGGCAATTTAGCGCCGCGCCCGCCCCGCTTCAAGCCATCCGACTTTTGGCCACCCGACTTCAGGCCACCGGGCGCCGTGCGCGCAACGCCTGGGCCAGCGTGCCTTCGTCCAGATAGTCCAGCTCGCCGCCGACCGGCAGGCCATGGGCGAGCTGCGTCACGCGCACCGGATAGGTTTCGATCCGCTCGGCGATGTAATGCGCCGTGGTCTGCCCCTCCAGCGTCGCGTTCATCGCCAGCACCACCTCGTCGATCCCGCCATCGGCGATCCGCCGGACCAGCCCGTCGATCGCCAGATCCTCGGGCCGCACCCCGTCGAGCGCGGACAATTTGCCGCCCAGCACATGAAACCGCCCCGGAAACAGCCGCGATCGCTCCAGCGCCCAAAGGTCCGCCACCTCCTCCACCACGCACAATTGCCGGGTGTCGCGGCGCGGATCGGCGCAGATCGCGCACGGATCCGACGTATCGACATTGCCACAGGTGGAACAGGTCGCCAGCCGCTCGCTGACCCGGCTCAGCGCCGCGAGCAGCGGATCGAGCGCGGTTTCGCGCTTTTTCAGTAGATGCAGCACCGCGCGCCGCGCCGAACGCGGGCCCAGCCCCGGCAGGCGCGACAGGGCCTGGGTCAGATTTTCGATCTCGCTCGATGCCATGGCGATGACATAGGGGCTTGCCACCGCGCCTGCCAAGCGGCGATGGGGCGTGGATGCGGATCATCTTCATGGGAACGCCGGACTTCGCGGTGCCGACCCTCGACGCGCTGGTCGCGGCGGGGCACGATGTCGTCGCGGTCTACAGCCAGCCGCCACGCGCGGGCGGGCGACGCGGCAAGGCGCTGACCCCCTCCCCCGTCCATCGGCGCGCCGAGCAACTGGGCATCGCGGTGCGCACCCCGCTGTCGTTCAAGCGCGATGCCGATGCGGTCGCTGCGTTCGCCGCGCTCGACGCCGATGTCGCGGTGGTCGCCGCCTATGGCCTGATTCTGCCGACCAGTGTGCTGGACGCCCCGCGCCTCGGTTGCCTCAACGTCCACGCCTCGCTGCTCCCGCGCTGGCGCGGGGCGGCGCCGATCCAGCGGGCGATCCTGGCCGGGGACGCGGAAACCGGCGTCGGCATCATGCAGATGGCGGCGGGGCTGGATACCGGCCCGGTGCGGCTGGAGGGACGCACCTTCGTCGACGGCAAGACGGCAGGCGACCTGACCGACGAGCTGGCGCAGATGGGCGCGCGGCTGATGGTAACGGTGCTGGCGGCCCCGGACGCGCATCCGCCGGTGCCGCAGGCGGAGGCGGGCGTCACCTATGCGCACAAGATCGACAAGGCCGAAACCCGGCTCGATTTCACCCAGTCGGTGGCAGCGGTGCTGCGTCAGATCAACGCCTTCAACCCGCCTGGTGTCTGGTTCGAACATGCGGGCGAGCGCGTCCGTGTCCTGTCCGCCGAAACTCATGCGGGCGCGGGATCGGATGCCGGGACAGTCATCGATGACGGCCTCGCCATCGCCTGTGCCGACGATGCGATCCGCCCGACCCGCGTCCAGCGCGCGGGGCGTGGTATCGTCACCACCCGCGAATTGCTCAACGGCTTTCCGATCCCGGCGGGCATCCGGCTGTGACGCGGTTCGCGCTCACCATCGAATATGATGGCCGCCCGTTCATGGGCTGGCAGCATCAGGACCATGGCCCCAGTGTGCAGCAGGCGATCGAGGATGCGCTGTTCGGCATCACGGGTGAGGATGCGCTGGTCCATGCCGCCGGTCGCACCGATGCCGGGGTGCACGCGCTGGCGATGCGCGCGCATACCGACATTGCCAAGGATATCGGCGCGTTTCGGCTGATGGAGGCGCTCAACGCCCATCTGCGCGCCGTGCCGGTGGCGATCCTGGCGTGCGAGGCGGTCGCCGACGACTGGCATGCGCGGTTCAGCTGCATCGCCCGCCACTATC
>CADEEK010000045.1 GCA_902826325.1 uncultured Sphingomonadales bacterium | reverse complement strand
GGCCATAGACCAGCCGGGGGTTGCGGGCGAAACAGGCATCCGGCCCCAGCCCCAGCGCCTCCATCGACCCCGGGCGCATCCCCTCGATCAGCCCGTCGGCATGGCTCGCCAGATCGAGCAGTTCGCCGATCGCCGCCGGGTGCCGGAAATCGAGCGGCACGTCGATCCGCCCGCGATACAGCGCCGGGACGATCTCGCTCGTCGCCGATCCGGGCGGCACGACGCGCACCACCTCGCACCCCAGGTCCGCGAGCAGCATCGCGGCGAACGGCACCGCGCCGATCGCGTCCACCTCGACGATGCGAACCCCGGTCAGCGGTGCGACGGCCATGGCTTGCTCCCTTTCCCGCGCATCTTCGACAAGCGGCGCGCGATCGGCAACCCATGCGTTGGGGTGGCCGCGACGTTAACCATATCGTGACGCCGCCATGCCAGGCTTGCGCCCTATGAGCCATTCGCCCGTCATCAGCGCCACGCCGCGCCGCGCCGTCACCCGCACCGTGCTGGTGGTCGACGACAGCCGCACCAATCTGCACGTCATCGGGCAACGATTGGGCGAAATGGGCTATCTGGTGGTGCTGTGCGACAATGGCCGCGAAGCGATCGACCTGATTTCGGCGCGCGGTTTCGACCTGGTCGTGCTCGACATGATGATGCCCGATATTTCGGGGATCGAGGTGCTGCTCGAAACCCGCGCCGCGCCCGACACCGCCGACCTGCCGATCGTGATGGTCACAGCGCGCAGCGATTCGGATGGCGCGGTTCAGGCGCTGGCGGCGGGCGCCGACGATTATGTCGCCAAGCCGTTCGATTTCGACGTGCTGGGCGCGCGGATCGAACGCACATTGGCCCGCGCGGGACGGATCGCGGAACTGAAGCGCGTCGTCACCTCGCTCGACGCGCGCATCGCCGCGCGCGCGATCGAACTGGGCGAAGCGCGCACCGAACTTGCCGTCACCCGCGCCGATCGGGCACGGCTCGTCACTTCGATCCAGCTGCTCAACGAACAGGTCGAACGGCTCAGTTCCGGAACCAGTGCCGCCTGACGAACCAGGCGCCGACCGCCAGCGCGACGATCAGGCTGAACCCGGTGATCGCCCAGAACGACCCGGCATGATGCTGATAGGGGATGCCGTCGACATTCATCCCGAACAGCCCGGTGATGAAGGTGAGCGGCAGGAACACCATCGCCACCACCGCGATCAGCAACGCGCGCTGGTCGATCAGTTCGGCGCGCAGGTCGGTCAGCGTTTCATGGATCAGCGCGGCCCGCTCGCGAATGCTCTCCAGCTCCTCGGCCATGCGCGCCGCGCGATCCGCCGCCGCGCCGATATGCAGCCGATCCTCGTCCGACAGCCAGCGCACCGGCAGCGCCGCCAGCCGTTCCAGCGCAATCCGCTGCGGCGCCAGGAAACGGCGATAGCCGATCGCCGAACGACGGGCGACATTGACCTGCCGCCGCAACGAAAAGGCGTCGCGCGCGTCGAGCCGTGCCTCGCAATCGTCGAGCGAATCGCCAAGTTCGGCGACCTGCGGATCGAGCTGTTCGGTGATCGCCCCGGCCAGCGCGGCGATCAGGTCCCCCGCATCACGAATCGCACCCGCCTGCATCGCGACGCTCGCAACATCGACCGCATCGAGCGGCAATCGCGTCACCGAAATCACCCGCGCGCCATCGGCGAACAACCGGATCGAGGCGAGCGGATCGGAACGGGGCGTCGTCGCGCGCGTCATGCCGCGCAGGTTGAGCACCACGCCGCCATCGACCTGATCGCAGCGCGGGCGGGTCTCCAGCGCCGTCAGCGCGTCGATGGCAAAGCGGTCGAGCGACGCGGTGTCGCGCAGCCATTGCTGAACCTCGTCATCGCGGGAGGTCAGATGGACCCACACAAAGCCGCGCCGGACGCGAATCGCTTCTTCCGGCGTCGCGCGGCGAGCGCCCGCGCGCGCGACGATCCAGGCGAAACCACTCATCCCGCCATGCCCAGATCGACGGTCAGGCCCGGCAGGTCGGGCGGCGGCGCATCGCATTCGATCCGCTGCGCATCGGCGCGCGCGCGTGTCAGGATGGCGGCGGGCACGATCGCGCGATGCGTCACCTGATCGGCCTGCGCCAGCAGCCGCGCCTGCCCCACGGTCAGTTCGTCGGGATCGTCGGAGCGCAGCGCGATATGCACCACGCCGCCCGTCACGGCATCGGGATCGGCCAGCCAGCGCACAACCGCCTCGTCATCCTGCGCAACCAGCGGATCGAGCGGCCCGGACAGCGCCGATCCGATTGCGCGCCGCCGCGCCGCGCCCTCGGGCCAGCGCGCACGGATCGCATCGCGCGCGCCCGCCAGCGCATCCGCCAATTGCCCGAGCGATGCCGGAAGCAGGCGTTCGAGCCGCTGCCGCAAAGCCGCCGCCAGTCCCGCCGACGCCCCGCCGGTCCCGATCGCCACGACGACGGGATCGCGATCGACGATGGCGGGCAGGGTGAAATCGCACAGATCGGGCCGGTCGGCGACATTGACCAGCATACCGCGCGCCATCAGCCGCGCCGCCACCTCCTCCGGATCGTCGCGCGCGATGATCGCCAGCCGCGCATCGCCCGTTTCATCGACGATATGGGCGCCCGCGCGTTCGAGCAGGCGCCGCTTGGCGTCCGCCGCCTCACCCTCGCCGATCAGCATCACGGGCCGCCCGTCCAGCCGGACGAAGATCGGCAGCCCGGATCGCTTCACCGCGCCCACTCGGGCACGCGCTCGGCCCCCATGATCGTTTCGGCCTGGATACGGTCGGCGACCACGGCATAGCGATCGCCGCTGACCAGCACTTCGGGCACCAGCGGGCGGCTGTTGTAGGTCGACGCCATCGTCGCGCCATAGGCGCCCGCGGTGCGGAACACCGCCAGATCGCCCGATTCGACCCAGTCGATCTCCCGCCCCATCGCAAAGGTATCGCCGGTTTCGCACACCGGCCCCGCGATATTGGCGACGAACTTCTCGCCGGTCGGCTCGACCGCCTCGAAATCATGATAGGCGTCATACAGCGCCGGTCGCGCCAGATCGTTCATCGCCGCATCGACGATGACATAGGGGTGGCCGACCGCGGGCTTCACCCAGATCACCTCCGTCACCAGCACGCCCGCATTGCCGCAGATGAAGCGGCCGGGTTCGAACATCAGCGTCACGTCCCAATCCTGCGTCACGCGCTTGACCATCGCCCCGAACGCCTCGGGCGCGGAAACGGTTTCGCCGGGGCGATAGGGGACGCCAAGGCCGCCGCCCAGGTCGACATGGGTGATGGCATGCCCCGCCGCACGCAACTGCGCCACCAGCTCGCCGACGCGGCGATAGGCGGCCTCCAGCGGGTCGAGCGTCGTCAGCTGGCTCCCGGTATGGATGGCCACGCCACGCAGGGTGAGGCCGGGCAGCTTCGCCAGCCGGTCGAAAATCCCCGGCGCCGCGTCGATCGCCACGCCGAACTTGTTTTCCGCCTTGCCGGTCGAAATCTTGGCATGGGTGCCGGCATCGACATCGGGATTGACGCGCAGCACGGCGGGCGCCCGCTTGCCCTGCGCAGCGGCGAGCTGCGCCAGCACCGCGCCCTCTTCCTCCAGCTCGATGTTGAACTGGCCGATACCCTCGTCCAGCCCCAGTTGCAGTTCGGCCCGGGTCTTGCCGACGCCTGAAAAAACGATGTCTTCCGCCCGCATCCCCGCCGCCAGCGCGCGCTTCAGCTCGCCGCCCGACACGACATCGGCGCCATAGCCGTTGCGCGCCAGCACGCCGAGCACGGCCAGGTTGGGATTGGCCTTGATCGCAAAGGCGATGTGGACACGCGGCAGATCGGCGAGCGCGGCTTTCAGCACCTGCGCGTGGCGCTCCAGCGTTGCGGTGGAATAGATATAGACGGGCGTGCCCACGTCCGCCGCGATGGCGGGAATGGCGACGTCCTCGGCGTGCAGCACGCCGTTCCGATAGTTGAAATGGTCCATTTTCGGTCGTGCTTCTCAATTCTGCGGCGGCAGGTCGAACTCGTCGCTGCGGCGCTTTTCAGAGCTGCGCAGCACTTCGTCGCTGCGCGTCGGTCGGGTCTGGGACGGTGCCTCCACCAGCCGGTCGGGTGTCGGCGTTGCGACCGCCCCATAGGGTTTGGGCGGCAGCGAATCCCCGACCGCGGGTTTGAGCTCGCCCTTGTTGCCGCATGCCGCCAGCACCAGCGCACATCCCACCATCAGCCTGCGCATCGTCACTCTCCCCGCGCGGCGCGCGCCGCTGCAATCGCCTCGCGCACGCGCACCGGCGCGGTGCCGCCGAAGCTGGTCCGGCTCGCCACCGACGCATCGACGGAGAGCACGTCGAACGCGCGCGCGTCGATACGTTCGTCGATCGCCTTGAGGTCGGCAAGGTCGAGCTGATCGAGCCGCACGCCCTTCGCCTCCGCCGCCGCCACCGCGCGCCCGGTGATATGGTGCGCGTCGCGGAACGGGATGCCCCCTTCGCGCACCAGCCAGTCGGCAAGGTCGGTCGCGGTGGCAAAGCCCGATTCGGCCAGGGCGCGCATCCGGTCGGTGCGGAACGACGCGCTTTCGACCATCCCGGTCATCGCCGCGATCGACAGGCCGATCAGGTCGTGCGCCTCGAACACCGGCGGCTTGTCGTCCTGCATGTCCTTGGAATAGGCGAGCGGCAGCCCCTTCATCGTGATCATCAGCGCGGTCAGGCAGCCGACGATGCGCCCGCTATGCCCGCGCACCAGTTCGGCGGCGTCGGGATTGCGCTTCTGCGGCATGATCGAGCTGCCGGTCGACCATTGGTCGGACAGTTTGACGAAGCCGAAGGGCTGGCTCGCCCAGATCACGAATTCCTCCGCCAGACGGCTCAGATGCAGACTGCACTGCGCCGCCGCCATCAGATAATCGAGCGCGAAATCGCGGTCGCTGACCGCATCGAGCGAATTGCGCGTCGGCGCGTCGAAGCCGAGCGCCGCGGCCGTCGCGTCGCGATCGAGCGGAAAGCCGGTCCCGGCCAGCGCCGCCGAGCCGAGCGGGCACAGGTTCATCCGCGACCGCGCATCGGCAAAGCGCGACACGTCGCGCGCGACCATCTCGTAATAGGCCATCAGGTGATGGCCCAGCGTCACCGGCTGCGCGCTCTGCAAATGGGTGAATCCCGGCATCACGCTGTCGGCATGTTCGGCCGCACGGGCGAGCAGCGCGTCCTGCAGCGCGGCGAGCGCCGCCAGCACCTGATCGATCGCGTCGCGCACCCACAGGCGGAAATCGGTCGCGACCTGATCGTTGCGGCTGCGCGCGGTGTGCAGCCGCCCCGCCACCGGCCCGATCCTGTCGGCCAGCCGCGATTCGGTCAGCATGTGAATATCCTCAAGCGCCAGATCCTCCGGCACGCCATTGGCTTCGTAATCCGTCGCCACCGCGTCCAGCCCGTCCGAAATCGTCGCCGCGTCCGCCGCGCTCACAATGCCCTGCTTGCCCAGCATCGCGACATGTGCCCTGGACCCGGCAATATCCTGGCGCCACATCCGCTTGTCGAACGGGATAGATGCGTTAATCTCGCGCATCACCGCCGACGGGCCCTCCGCAAAGCGCCCGCCCCACATGCTGTTGGAGTCTGTCTTGCGCCCGACGATCGCGCTTCTCCCTGTCCTGGCCCTGCTGGCCGTCACCCTTGGCACCACAGGTTGCGATAGGCGCAAGCCCGCCGACGAGCAAGCAACCGCAACTGTGCCCGAAGATAGCGCCGCTCCGTCGGACGCCGAAGGCAGCGAGCCCGAGCGTGTCGGCACGATCGACCGCAGCCAGCAGGGGCAGGCCGCACCGACCACCGCCTTCACCGCGCCCGACGGCAAGCGCGTGACGCTCGCCGATTTCCGGGGCAAGCCGCTGCTGCTCAACCTGTGGGCCACCTGGTGTGCGCCATGCGTGCGCGAAATGCCGACGCTCGACGCGCTGGCAGTGCGCGAATCGGGCAAGCTGCAGGTGCTGGTGGTCAGTCAGGATCTCGAAGGCGCGGCCAAGGTGACGCCGTTCTTCGAAAAGGCGAAGTTCCGCGCGCTGCAACCCTATCTCGACCCCGATGTCGGCCTGTCCACCGGCTATGGCGTCAATCTGCCGACCACCATCCTGTACGACGCGCAGGGGAAAGAGGTGTGGCGCGTGTCCGGCGACATGGAATGGGACGGCGAAACCGCCGCGACCTGGATCGCCGAAGCGGGCTAGGGGGACGGCGATGATCGATGCGGGGGAAACTGACGACAGCGCCGGGCGGGGCCGCCCGTTGCCGCTGATCGCCGTGCTGGTCGGCGGCGCCGTGCTGGCGATCGGCGCGGTGGCGACCCCCTATTTCATCGCGCCGCCGCTGACGACGCTGGCGATCGGCGGCGCGCTGACGGGCGTTGCCTTGTGGATCGCGGCACTGATCGCGGGGCTGCGCAGCGGGCCGTTATGGTGGATCATCATATCGCTGGCGCTGCTGGTCGGCGGCGGCGCGCTGGCGGGCTTTGGCGCGTTTCGCATCGCCAATGCCGACAATGCCGCCGATGCGAGCAGCTTTGCCGAACTGGAATTCGCGCCCAATGGCGATGTGCTGCTGCCCAGCAACCCTGCGCGCGGGCAGGCTTCCGCCGCCTTTGCCGAGGCGGTGCGTGCGGGCGAGCGCGACGGCAAGGCCTATGCCGCGCGGCTCAGCCAATTGGGGGTCGGCGTGCTCAACAGCCCCCATCTGCTGGCGCAGGCGCCCGGGCTGCTCGCCGATTGCGGATCGATCGGCGCGCTGGAGGCGCAGGCCGCAGCGACTGCCGAACGCCAGACCACGCGGCTGACCACGCTTGGCGAAACGATCGAGGCCGCCAGCCTCTCGCCGCAGATCAAGGGCGGCGTCGCCGCGATCGTCGAGGCGCAGGCCGGCGCCACGACCGCGTTGCTGACCCAGGAACGCGCGATGCTCGCCGCGACCCAGGCGCTGTGCAACCTGCTCGCGCGGCGCAGCTGGTCGAACGATGGCGGCTATTTCGGCTTTGCCGGCAGTGCGGACCGCGCCACCTTTGACGCGATCACCCAGCGCCGTCTGGCGATCGAGGGCGAACGCAAGCGCATCCGCGACGCGATGAAGGCGCAGGGTGAAGCAGGCCGCGATCTGGTGCGCGACATGCTCAGCTGAACTGCACGCGACGCCATCTTGGCCTTTCGCCAGCGGCAGCGCCGCGTCCCGTTCAATCCGCGAACAACAGCACCGGCGTTTCCAGCAGCTTCTTGACCGCCTGGACATAGCTTGCCGCGTCCCAGCCATCGACGACGCGATGGTCGCAACTGATCGACAGGTTCATCAGCTTGGCGCGGACGATGTCGTCGCCCCCAAGAACATTTTTGGCAAAGACCGGGCGCTCGACGATCTTGTTGGGACCGATGATCGCGACTTCCGGTCGGTTGATGACCGGCGTGGTCGCGATCCCGCCAAGCGGCCCCAGCGACGTGATCGTGATGGTCCCGCCCTGCAGCTCGTCCGACTTGATCTTGCCGGTGCGCGCGGCCTCGGCCAGGCGACCGATCTCGCTTGCCAGCTGCCACACATTCATGTCCTGCGCGTCGCGGATGACGGGGACGGTGAGGCCCGCATCGGTCTGCGTCGCCATGCCCATATGCACGCGGCCATGGCGCGTCACCACGCCGCCCTCATCGTCGTAACGCGCATTGAGCATCGGAAAATCGGGCAGCGTGCGACAGATGGCGACGATCATGAACGGCAGCATCGTCAGCTTGGGCCGCGCCCCGCGATTGGCGTTGAGCGCCGCGCGCATGTCTTCCAGCGCGGTGACGTCGATTTCGTCGACATAGGTGAAATGCGGAATCGCGCGCTTTGACGCCGCCATATTCTCGGCGATGCGGCGGCGCATCCCGATCACCTTGATCGCTTCATCGTCGCGCGCGCGGCTGGCATGCGGGGCCTGATAGCCCTGCGCGGAACCGTAACGCAGAAACGCATCGAGATCGGCGTGGCGGACATGCTGCCCGTCATGCTTCACCTGCGCCAGATCGACGCCCAGATCCTTGGCGCGCGCGCGCACGGCAGGCGAGGCGAGGATCGCTTGCGCGGCAACGACATCGTGCTCCTGCGCAGGCAGGAGCCCAGGGTCGCCATGACCTTCCCCATCCTGGGCTCCTGCCTGCGCAGGAGCGCTAACTGGAGCGGGTCGCGGTGCGGGTGCTTCGACCACGTCCGGCACCCCCGGCGTTTCCGCCTCGACCTGTTCCTCGACAGGCTCAGCCACCGGCGCCGCTTCCACAAGCTCCGCGCCTTCCGCCTCTTCGGTCTCGACCACCATCAGCGCCGATCCGATCGCCACCTGGTCGCCGACTTCGCCCGCCAGTTCGACGACGACGCCCGCGACCGGCGATTCCATCTCGACCGTCGCCTTGTCGGTCATCATGTCGGCGACCTGCTGGTCCTCCTCGACCCGGTCGCCCACGGCCACATGCCAGGCGACGATTTCGGCCTCGGCGATGCCTTCGCCAATGTCCGGAAGACGAAACGTAAAGCGTGCCATCAGCGGGTTCCTCAGTCCTTCAGGATCTTTTTCAGCGCCTGTCCGATACGGACCGGCCCGGGGAAATAGGCCCATTCGAGCGAATGGGGATAGGGCGTGTCGAACCCCGTGACGCGCTCGATCGGCGCTTCGAGGTGATAGAAACAGCGTTCCTGCACCAGTGCCGACAGTTCGGCGCCGAACCCGCTGGTGCGCGTCGCCTCGTGCACGATCATGCAGCGGCCGGTCTTCGCCACCGACTGTTCGATCGTGTCGATGTCGAGCGGGACCAGCGTGCGCAGGTCGATGATCTCCGCATCGACGCCCATTTCCTCGACCGTCGCCTGCACCACATGGACCATCGTGCCATAGGCCAGGATGGTCAGCGCATTGCCCGGCCGCACCACCGCCGCCTTGCCGAGTTCGATCCGATAATAGCCTTCCGGCACCGCGCCGCCCGCATGTTTCGACCAGTTTTCCGCGGGGCGGTCCCAATGGCCGTTGAACGGGCCGTTATAGATGCGCTTGGGTTCGAAGAAGATGACCGGGTCATTGTCCTCGATCGACGCGATCAACAGCCCCTTGGCGTCATAGGGGGTCGAGGGGATCACCGTCTTGATGCCCGATACATGGGTGAAGATCCCCTCGGGCGACTGGCTGTGCGTCTGTCCCCCGAAAATCCCGCCGCCAAAGGGGGAGCGGACGGTCAGCGGCGCGGTGAACTGCCCCGCCGAGCGATAACGCAGCCGCGCCGCTTCCGACACCAGCTGGTCGAGCGCGGGATAGATATAGTCGGCGAACTGAATCTCCGGCACCGGCCGCATGCCATAGGCGCCCATGCCGATGGCGACGCCGATAATGCCGCACTCGGTGATCGGCGTGTCGAACACGCGGGTCTTGCCGAACTTCGCCTGCAACCCCGCAGTGGTGCGGAACACGCCGCCGAAATAGCCGACATCCTCCCCCATCACGACGACATCGTCGTCGCGCGCCATCATCACTTCCAGCGCCGAATTGATCGCCTGGATCATGTTCATGCGCGCGATGTCGCCCGCCTCGCCAGCCGCCGCCTGTTCCAGAACCTCGCTCACGCCAACGCCTCCATCACCCCGGCCTCGACCCGGTGTCCCGTCGCCTCATTCCCGCCATGGCAGGCCGAACCGCGGCGCCGATACGGGATCGCGACCCGGCAACCGATCCGGGTCACGACTTGCGCGCCCAGGGGCGGCCGCTCGCCTCTTCCTCGGCCATCATCTGCGCCTGCTGTTCCTGCAGATGCCATGGCATCGTTTCGAATACGCCATCGAACATCGTGTCGAGCGGCTGGTGCAGGCCATGGCCCAATATGCCGTTCTTTTCGGCCTCTTTCTGCGCCGCCTTGACCTGTTCGGCGAGGTCCCTGTCCATCGCCGCGTGCCGTTCCTCGTCCCATTCGCCCAGCGCGATCAGATGCTGTTTGAGCCGGTCGACCGGATCGCCCAGCGGCCAGGCGGTCGGTTCGCCCGCGCTGCGATACTGGCTGGGATCGTCGGAGGTCGAATGGCCCTCGGCGCGATAGGTGAACAATTCGATCAGCGTCGGCCCCCGGTTGGTCCGCGCCCGCTCCGCCGCCCAGGCGGTCGCGGCATAGACGGCCAGCGCGTCATTGCCGTCGACGCGCAGCCCGGCGATGCCATAGCCGACCGCGCGCGCGGCAAAGGTCGTCGCCTCCGCCCCGGCAAAGCCCGAAAAGCTCGAAATCGCCCATTGGTTGTTGACGACGTTGAGGATCACCGGCGCCTTGTAGACGGTGGCAAATGTCAGCGCGGAGTGAAAGTCGCCCTCCGCCGTCGCCCCTTCGCCGCACCAGGTTGCGGCGATGCGGCTGTCGCCCTTCGCCGCGCTCGCCATCGCCCAGCCGACCGCCTGCGGATATTGGGTGGTGAGGTTGCCGGAGATCGAGAAGAACCCCTTTTCCTTCGACGAATACATGATCGGCAATTGCTTGCCCGCCAGATCGTCGCCGCTGTTCGAATAGATCTGGTTCATCATCTGGACCAGGCTGTAGCCGCGCACCGTCAACAGCCCCTGCTGACGATAGCTGGGGAAGCACATATCGTCGGCGGCGAGCGCATGGGCGGCGGCGACCGCCACCGCCTCCTCGCCCTTGCACTTCATGTAGAAACTGGTTTTGCCCTGCCGCTGGGCGCGGAACATCCGTTCGTCGAACGCGCGCACCAGCGCCATGTCGCGCAGCATCGTGCGCAGCGTATCGGGCGACAGGCGGGGGTTCCACGGGCCGACCGCCTGGCCCGCATCGTCGAGCACGCGGATCAGCGTATAGGACAGGTCATGAAAGCTCGCCGGATCGGCGGCGGTGTCGGGCCGGGGCTGCGCGCCCGCGGGCGGCACATCGACCTCGGCGAAATCGACCGTATCGCCGGGCCGAAAGCGCGGCTCGGGCACATGCAGCGACAGGGGGGGCAGATTGGCGCGATCGTTCGCAGTCATGCTCTCTCCGATGTGGCGTCCGGCACCGCGCCGCGGGTTTCACGGCGCGGAATAGTATTTCACCCCCTTGTTATTATCTTTCAAGCGCCTTGTCCAGATAGGTCAGCATCACTGACCTGAAACGACCTGTCCCGGCGCGGAACGGCGTGCATGCCGAGGCATAAACCAATCGCCCCCTTTTCGCGAGCGCATCTGGCTCCTAAGGGATCGGTTTGCGGACCGTAGCGCTGGGGAGCGGCACACAGATGAAATTGATGGCCGGCAATTCGAACCTGCCGCTGGCACAGGCGATCGCGGGATATCTCGAAATCCCGATGACAAACGCCAATGTGCGGCGCTTTGCCGATGAGGAAATCTTCGTCGAAATCCTGGAAAATGTGCGCGGCGAAGACGTGTTCGTGCTGCAATCGACCAGCTATCCGGTCAACGACAATCTGATGGAATTGCTGATCATGGTCGATGCGCTCAAACGCGCTTCGGCCAAGCGGATCACCGCCGTCCTGCCCTATTTCGGCTATGCGCGGCAGGATCGAAAGCCGGGGCCGCGCACGCCGATCTCGGCCAAGCTGGTCGCCAATCTGATCACCACCGCGGGCGCCGACCGCGTGCTGTCGGTCGACCTTCATGCGGGGCAGATTCAGGGGTTTTTCGACATCCCGACCGACAATCTGTTCGCCGCCCCGGTGATGAGCGAGGATATCAAGGCGCGCTTTTCGGACCGGAACCTGATGGTGGTTTCGCCCGATGTCGGCGGCGTGGTGCGCGCCCGTGCGCTGGCCAAGCGACTCGACAATGCCCCGCTCGCCATCGTCGACAAACGCCGCGAACGCGCCGGCGAATCGGAGGTGATGAACATCATCGGCGATGTCGCGGGCCGTTTCTGCATCCTGATCGACGATATCGTCGATTCGGCGGGCACGTTGTGCAACGCCGCCGCCGCGCTCAAGGAAGCGGGGGCGGAGGATGTCGTCGCCTATTGCACCCATGGCGTGCTGTCGGGCGGGGCGGTGGCGCGCGTCGACGGATCGGCGCTCAAGGAACTGATCATCACCGATTCGATCGGCAACCACGCGGTCGTCGAACAGGCGCAGAAAACCCGGCACCTGACCATCGCCCCCCTGCTCGCCGAAGCGATGCGCCGGATCGCCGACGAAAGCTCGGTGTCCTCGCTGTTCGACTGAGTCGATCTGCGGCGTTCGGGTTCAGCAAGCTGAACCCGAGTGCGGCACCGGCCCGCTCCCCCACCCGGCCACCCATCGGCAGGATATTCTGGAATGGGTGGCCGGGTGGGGGAGCGGGCCGGTACCGCACTCGGCGCAGCCGAACAGATGCTAGCCCACCGCCGCGATCAGCGCCTGCGCCCCGGCGGGCGCGCGCACCTTGCCGCCATGGATGAAGAAGACGAAGGTTTCGCGCGGCACCACCGGCGGCGGCGCGGCCTCGACATAGGGCAGCCCGGCGGGTTGCTCCCCGGCCGCCCAGCGCCGCGCGGCCTGCGCCCAATCGCCGATCGCACCATCGGGATAGCAACGCGGATTGTCGTCCTCGCCCCGCTCCAGCCGCGCATAGACGAAATCGCCGGTGACATCGGCGATCGCCGGATATTGCGGCGAATCGGCAAAGACGATCGCGACTCCCGCCGCGCGGCACATCGCGACGAATTGCGGCACCGCGAAACTTTCGTGCCGCACCTGCACCGCATGGCGCAGCGCCACACCGTCATGCGACGCAGGCAACAGCTTCAGGAACGCGCCGAAATCGTCCGGATCGAACTGCTTGGTCGCCATGAACTGCCACAATATCGGTCCCAGCCGGTCGCCCAGTTCGACGATCCCCTGGCCGACGAATTTCGCGATCGATTCGCCCGCATCGGCCAGCACCTTGCGGTTGGTGCAGAAACGCGATGCCTTTACCGTGAACACGAACCCGTCCGGCACGCTTGCCGCCCATCCGGCAAACGTCGCGGGCTTGAACCCGGAATAATAGGTGCCGTTGACCTCGATCGCGGTCAGCTGGCGGCTGGCATATTCCAGCTCGCGCTTTTGCGTCAGCCCGTCGGGATAAAAGGTCCCGCGCCACGGTTCGAAGGTCCAGCCGCCAATGCCGATGCGGATCGGCGCGGGTATAAGCTCGCTTGCCATCCCAAAGGTCTAATCGCGCGTCAGCGCAAGCGCATCCCGAATATCGCTCGCAAGCCGCCAAATATGCAGGGAACGCGCATCGCGCTGGAACGGGCGAAGGGATTCGAACCGCGCCCGTCGCGCTGAAGCGCAAAGGGCAGACAAACAGCGAGGGTTCGGTCAGCCCGAAGGTCAGAAGAAACCAGCGTCAAACGCAGGAAATCTGGAGCGGGCGAAGGGATTCGAACCCTCGACCCCAACCTTGGCAAGGTTGTGCT
>CADEEK010000044.1 GCA_902826325.1 uncultured Sphingomonadales bacterium | reverse complement strand
GGTCGGCAAGGGGGTTTGTTTCGACACCGGCGGGCTGGACATCAAGCCGAGCGCGGCGATGCGGTTGATGAAGAAGGATATGGGCGGCGCGGCGCATGCACTGGCGCTCGCCGATCTGGTGATGCGGCTGCGCCTGCCGGTGCGGCTGCATCTGCTGGTCGCGGCGGTCGAGAATGCGGTGGCGGGCAATGCCTTTCGCCCCGGCGATGTGCTGAAGACGCGCAAGGGGCTGACCGTCGAGAATAGCAACACCGATGCCGAAGGGCGGCTGGTGCTGGGCGATGCGCTGACGCGGGCGGTGGAGGCGGGGCCGGACCTGATCCTCGATTTCGCGACGCTGACCGGGGCGGCGCGGGTGGCGCTTGGCCCCGACCTGCCCGCGCTGTTCGCCAATGACGATGCGCTGGCCGCCGCGCTGATCGATGCCGGAACCGCCGCGAACGATCCGCTGTGGCGCCTGCCGCTATGGGATGGCTATGACGAGATGCTGAAATCCGACATCGCCGATCTGGTCAATGCCGCCGAGGGGGGCTTTGCCGGGTCGATCACCGCTGCGCTGTTCCTGCGCCGCTTCGTGCCCAAGGACATTGCCTGGGCGCATCTCGACCTGTTCGCGTGGCGCCCGGCGGCACGGCCCGGACGGCCCAAGGGGGGCGATGCGATGGGATTGCGCGCCGTGTGGGCGATGCTCAAGACCCGTTATGGCGCGGCGTGATGGACGTGAGGACATCGCGATGACGACCATGCGCAGCGGCGGGCGGATTCTGGTCGACAATCTGGTGGCGCAGGGGTGCGACCGCATCTTTCAGGTGCCGGGCGAAAGTTTTCTGGCGGTGCTCGACGCGCTGCACGACACGCCGCAGATCGACCTTGTCACCTGTCGCCAGGAGGGCGGCGCGGCGTTCATGGCCGGCGCCGATGGCAGCATGACCGGGCGCCCCGGCATCTGCTTCGTCACGCGCGGGCCGGGGGCGACCAATGCCGCGATCGGCGTGCATGTCGCGATGCAGGATTCGATCCCGATGATCCTGTTCATCGGCGATGTCGCGCGATCGATGCGCGATCGCGAGGGGTTTCAGGAAATCGACTTCCCGGCGATGTTCGCGCCGATCGCCAAATGGGCGACGCGGATCGAGGATGCGCGGCGCATCCCCGAATATCTGGCGCGCGCATGGAACGTCGCGATCAACGGGCGGCCGGGACCTGTCGTCATCGCCCTGCCCGAAGATATGTTGCATGACATGGTCGAGGCGCAGGACCGGCCCGCGGTCGAACGGCTGATACAGCCGTGCGACCTTGGCCCGATCGAGGCGATGGTGTCGGCGGCGGCGCGGCCAATCGCCATTGTCGGCGGTGCGGGCTGGACGGCGGCGGCGGGCGCGCGCTTCGCCGATTGGGCAGAGGACAGTCAGATCCCGGTCGCCTGCGCCTTTCGCCGTCAGGATGCGATCGCCAACGACCGGCCCTGCTGGGCGGGCAATCTGGGCTATGGCCCCAACCCCAGACTGGTCGAGCGGATCAGGCGGGCCGATCTGTTGATCGTGGCGGGCGCGCGGCTGGGCGAGGCGACGACCGATGGCTATACGCTGATCACCCCCGATCATCCGGGGCAGACGCTGATCCACATCCATCCCGATCCCGATGAGCTGGGCCGCGTCTATCACCCCGATCTCGCGATCTGTGCCGATATGGAGTCGTTCGCCGATGCGGTGGCCGGGACGATGCCGATTTCGGGCGGCGAGATGGCGTCGGCGCATGCCGACTGGCTCGACTGGTCGACGCCGCGTGCGCGCGACGGGGTGACGCTGGATCTTGGCCAGTGCGTTGCGGCGATGCGCGAGCGGATCGGGCCGGACGAGACGATCATCTGCAACGGCGCGGGCAATTTTTCGAGCTGGTGGCACCGCTATTGGCGATATGGGTCGCAGCCGGCGCAGCTGGCCCCGACCAACGGCGCGATGGGGTTCGGCACCCCCGCCGCGGTCGCCGCCGCGCTGCGCGCGCCCGACAAGCATATCGTCGCGCTGGCCGGGGATGGCGATTTCCTGATGAACGGACAGGAGCTGGCGACCGCCGTGCAGCATGGCGCCAGCTTCATCCTGATCATCATCGACAACGGCGCCTATGGCACGATCCGCATGCATCAGGAGCGCGAGTTTCCCCGCCGCCTGTCGGGCACCGCACTCGCCAACCCCGATTTCGCGGCGCTCGCCCGTGCCTTTGGCGCGCAGGCGCAGATGGTCGAGCGGACCGCCGACTTTGCCCCGGCATTCGACCGGGCGCTGGCGCAACCCGGCGTGCGGGTGCTGCATCTGAAGACCGATGTCGAGGTGATCTCGCCCGCGACGACGATTGCGGCGATGCGGGGCGCGTGACGCGCCGATCAGGCGGCGGCGGCGAATTTCCTGTCGGACAGCGCGGCGCAGATCGCATCGCCCGTCCAGCGTTCGCACAGGCCGACCGCGCGGGCGAAGGCCTGGGCGAAGCCGCGCGCATAGATGCGTGCCGGGATCATGTCGAACCGTTCCGCCTCGATCGCGGCGAGATAGCGGACGGGCACGCGGGTCGATTGCGCCACCTGTTCGATGGTCAGGTCGCAGCGCCGCCGCGCCTCGGCCAGCGCGGCGCCGACGCTGCCGCGCGGTTCGATGCGCCAGTCGCCTTGCGCGAAGGGCAGAATGGGCTGGTCGGCGAAAGCGTTCATTGGCGTCGATCGCCCCGGATGACGGGCTGTAACCGGACATCGCGGTCGGGCTTCGATAATGCATATCCGCCGGGACGAGTCGAGTCGGTTCGCCCCTGAAAAAGGGCGGTTTCCGGGGAAATCGGGGCCGATTTGGCCAAAAAGAGGGTTAGGGCGCGTCAACCATGATCCGATCGGGCCGTGCGACCGGATCGCCGCCGCCGTCAGCTTGGCTTTGATCTCGGCGACAAACGCGCGCATGATGCGTCAAATTGGGCAATGGCGGGAACGGGATGCCGGCCGATGGCGGATTTGGGAGCCAGCATCACCACGCGCCGCGCCGGATGACGATATGCCGCACCGGATAGGCGATCTGTACCAGCGCCATGCCCACGCCTTTGACGCGGCGCGGCGGCGGTCCTTTCCCGAACGCGCCTGGCTCGAAAAATTCGTTCGCACCATCCCGCGCGGGGGGCAGATACTCGACCTGGGTTGCGGCGGGGGCGAGCCGGTCGACCGGTTCCTGATCGATCGCGGCTACCGCCTGACCGGCGTCGATATCGCGCCCGCGATGATCAAGCTCGCCCGCACGCGCTTTTTCCGACACAACTGGATCGAGGCCGATATCGCCAGGTTCGGCGCGGAATCATCGGCCTATGACGGGATCGTCGCGTGGAGCAGCCTGTTCCACCTGGAGCATGAATATCAGGACAAGCTGATCCAGCGCATGGCGATCTGGCTGAAGCGCGGCGGCGTCGCGTTGTTCAATACCGGACCGGAAAACGGCGTGTCGCTGGGCGAGCTGGGCGGCGAGGAACTGTTCCACGCCAGCCTGTCGCCCGGCGAATATCGCGCGATCTTTGCCAAGAGCGGGCTGGCGGAACTGGCGCACCGCATCGCCGATCCCGATTGCGGCGGGATGACCGTGTGGCTGGTGGGCAAGGTCTAGGCCGGCGTTTCGCGCCGAACCGGCGTTGGCCCGGTTCGGCGCGCGGACGACAGGCGCAGGCCGATCAACGGCCGCAGCCACCGCACCTCGCGCCCCAGCCGATAGAAGATCCAGCATCCCGCCGCCGTCACCGGCACCAGGACCGCGAATTCGATCCCGGCAGGCAGCGCGAGCGGCAACAACCAGAACATCGTCACGACGATGATCGTCTGATGGACCAGGTAGAAGGGAAACACCGCCTCGGTCAGCGTCGCGCGCCATTTGTGATCGCGGTTGAGGAACACTTCCGCGATCCCGATCAACGCGGCGATGGTCATCCAGCACTGGATATAGCGTGCCGCCAGCATCACCCGCCCGACCGCCCAGGGCGGCTGCACGCCGTAGATGCCGGCATAGGCGATGTCGATCGCCGCCGTCGTCGCATAGCCGGCCAGCCCGATGACCAGCGCCGGTTTCCATAGTCGCGTCAGCCACGCCATCACCGCCGGGGATCGCGCCAGCGCGAAGCCGAACAGAAAGGCGGGAACATAGGCGAGGTGCGCGATGCCGTCATGGATGACGTCCTGGCTGTCCGTCCAGCGTTGAAAGATCACCACCTGGGTCAGCAGCAGCCAGGTGACGGGCAGCCACAGCACGCGCGTGCCCGCAAAGACGCGGTCGAACATCCGTTGCGCCACCGCCCCACCCGGCAACATCGCGATGACGGCCAGCCCCAGCGTGTAGAGCCACAGATAGCCGACGAACCACAAATGGTTCCAATTGGGCAGGAACAGGCCGTGCAGCGGCGCGAACCGCCAGTAATCCTGGGTCCAGAAGGCCGGGAAAGCGCGCGGATATTGATGCTGGGTGACGAGTTCGACAAAGGCCTGGGGCGGGACCATCACCGCGATGCCGAACAATAGCGGCACGATCAGCCGCCAGCTGCGATTGGCGATAAAGCCGCCGGTGCCCCGCGATTTGAGCCACAGTGCGCGGCTGGCATAGCCCGAGACGAGGAACAGCAGCGTCAGCCGCCACGGGCTGGGGAACAGCATCGCCACCGTCACCCAATCGGCGGGCGCGGCCGTCTTGATGTGAAACGGCCAGGGCACGAACACCATGCCGATATGGTAGAGGATCAGCAAGCCGAAGGCGCCGATCCGCAGCCAGTCCATCCCGTAATGCCGTTCCACCCGGCCGCCTTAGCCGGTGAAGCCGCCGCGCGAAACCCGCGCCGGGTTCGGCGCGCCCTCCCCTTGCGATCAGGCGGGTTGCAGCGCGCCCTGTGATCGGCGGCGGGCGATACGCGGGCCGAGGCCGATCAGCGGCCGCAGCCAGGGCAGTTCGCGCCCGATCAGGTAGAATGCCGCGCCGCTGACCATCGTGCCGGTCAGCAGCAGGGCAAATTCGACCCAGGGGTCGAGCATCAGCGGGAGCGAATACCAGGCGATCAGCACGATCGCCGGTTGGTGCAGCAGATAGACCGGAAACACCGCCTCGGCCAATGTCCGACGCCAGCGATGGTCGCGATTCCACCAGCGATCGGCCAGGGTGAACAGCGCGATGGTCATCGCCCAGCCCATCGCCATCCGCGCCGCGCGGTCGCCCGCCATCACGATGTGCGGCGCCACGGTTTCGCCGGGATAGGCAATCTCGACCGTGACGACGACCGCGCCCGCCGCCGCCGACAGCAGCAGCGCCATCGGCCAGACGCGGCGCAATGCGGGCCACAGGTGCGGCGCGGCGCCCAGCGCAAAGCCGAACAGGAACATCGGAAGATATTGGGCATGGCCCATCCAGTCGCTGAACAGACCGTGTTCTTCACGCACCACGAACATCAGCGCGAGCTTTACCGTCATGAAGGCCAGGACCGGCGCCCACAGGATACGCCGTTCGACCGCCAGCCAATCGGCGATCCGTGCGATGCCCGCCGCCACCGCGCGGCGCCACAGCATCAGCGCGCCCGCCAGCAACAGCGTATAGGCCCACAGATAGGCAACGAACCACAGATGTTCCCAACTGGGGAACTGGCGCCCCCAGAAATCGCCGGTGCGCCAGTAATCGCGCAGCCAGAAATGGGCATAGCCGTGGGGATAGCCCGATTCGAGCACGCGCACCCACATTTCGACCGGCACCAGCGCCACCATGCCGAACATCAGCGGCACCAGCAGCCGCAGGTTGCGCGCGCGCAGGAAGCGGCGCGCGTCGCCCGATTTGGCGAACAGATGCCAGGAGGCAAAGCCCGACACCGCGAACAACAGGGCAAGCCGCCACGGCGTCAGCGCCGCCATCGGCGCGATCAGCGCGGGATGACGATGGGGGGTGTTGATCACCCAGTCCCACGGCGCGAACACCATGCCGATATGATAGAGGATCAGCAGCGCGAACGCGGCAATGCGCAGCCAATCGAGGCCGTAATGGCGTCCCATCCCTGCCGCTGGCCCGTCGACTTGTTCCACGCGCGGAATATAACGGCCAACGCCTCACCAATTGGTTAGCGCGACGCCGCCTTTTTCGCGTCATCGACTTTGGCTATAGGTCGCACAGCTTTTTCCAAGGAACGTCCAATGTCCGTCCGCCCCTGGCGCGATATCATGCGCCGCAACAGCCGTCAGATCATGGTCGGCAACGTGCCCGTCGGCGGCGACGCGCCGGTGACGGTGCAGACCATGACGAACACCGAAACATCGGATGCGGCGGCGACGATCGACCAGATCCGCAGGTGCGAGGAGGCGGGCGCCGACATCGTCCGCGTGTCCTGTCCCGATGTCGAATCGACCACCGCGCTGCGCCAGATCGTGCGCGCCGCGCGCGTGCCGATCGTTGCCGACATCCATTTCCACTACAAGCGCGCGCTGGAAGCGGCCGATGCGGGCGCGGCGTGCCTGCGCATCAACCCCGGCAATATCGGCAGCGCCGAACGGGTGAACGAGGTGGTCAATGCCGCCAAGGCCAATGGCTGTGCGATTCGGATCGGCGTCAACGCCGGCAGCCTGGAAAAGGATCTGCTGGAAAAATATGGCGAGCCGTGCCCGGAGGCGCTGGTCGAAAGCGCGCTCGACCATATCAAGCTGTTGCAGGACCGCGATTTCCACGAATTCAAGGTCGCGGTGAAGGCGTCCGACGTGTTCCTGGCGGTCGCCGCCTATCAGCAACTGGCCGAGGCGGTGGATTGCCCGCTGCACCTGGGCATTACCGAGGCGGGCGGGTTCGTCGGCGGCACGGTCAAGTCGGCGATCGGGATCGGCAATCTGCTATGGTATGGCATCGGCGACACGATCCGCGTCAGCCTGTCCGCCGAACCCGAAGAGGAAGTGCGCGTCGGGTTCGAGATCCTGAAAGCGCTCGGCATCCGCAATCGCGGCGTTCGCGTCGTTTCCTGCCCCAGCTGCGCACGTCAGGGATTCGATGTCATCCGCACCGTCCAGGCGCTCGAGGAACGGCTGCAGCATATCCGCACGCCGATGTCGCTGTCGGTGCTCGGCTGTGTCGTCAACGGCCCCGGCGAAGCGCGCGAGACCGATATCGGCCTGACCGGCGGCGGCAACGGCAAGCATATGGTCTATCTGTCTGGCGTGACCGACCATACGGTGAGCAGCGCCGACATGCTCGACCATATCGTCAAGCTGGTCGAAGCCAAGGCGGCGGAGATCGAGGCGGCGGGCAACAGCGCGGCGGTGGCGGCGGCGTGATCGTCGGGATCACCGGTCCGAGTCGCTGACGCTCGCCTTTCGTTCGATGCTGCACTAGGCGGCGTCGCTGTGACCCGCGCTGCCGCCCCCTCCCCCCTGATCGCCTTTGCCGTCGCGGCATTGGGCATTGCCGTGTTTTCGTCGATGGACGCGGTGATGAAGGGGCTGGTGCTGGCGCTCGGCGCTTATGGCGCGCTGACCTGGCGGATGGTTGCAGGCGTGGTGGTCAGCGCGATTCCCTATGCGTTGTCCCGCCCTGCCCGCCCCGGCGGCGCGGCGATGCGGCTGCATGCGATGCGTGCGGTGGTTGCGGCGATCATGGCGTTCCTGTTTTTCTGGGGCCTTGGCCGCGTGCCGATGGCGCAGGCGATCGGCCTGTCGTTCATCGCGCCGATCATCGCCCTGTTCCTTGCCGCGCTGATCCTGAAGGAACGGATCACCCGCGCGACGCTGATCGCCAGCTTCATGGCGTTTGGCGGGGTGCTGGTGATCCTGTTCGGCCAGTCGCGCGCGGATCTGGGGCCGGATGCCCTGTGGGGGGCGCTCGCGATCCTGACTTCGGCGCTTTTCTATGCCTGGAACCTGATCCTGATGCGCCAGCAATCGCTGATCGCGGGACCGGCGGAGGTGGCGTTTTTCCAGTCGCTGCTGGTCGCGATCCTTTATCTTGTCCCCGCGCCGTTGCTGCTCGACCTGCCGCCGATCGAGCTGGCGCCCGAGCTGATCCTGGCTGCGCTGCTCGCCACCGTGTCGCTGTTCCTGTTGTCCTGGGCCTATGGCCGCGCGCAGGCCAATTATCTTGCGCCGACCGAATATACCGGCTTTCTGTGGGCGGCATTTTGGGGATGGCTGGTGTTCGGCGAGCAGGTTTCCTTTTTTACCGTGGCGGGCGCGGCGCTGATCGTCGGCGGGTGCGTCATCGCCGCCAGACGGCGCGATGCGGCACCGGTCGCCGATACCGAGGCGCAGCTGCCATGACGGACGCGCGCTGATGGCCGCCGACCCCGCGCTGATCGAATGGGTCAAGGAGGCTGTCGCGCCGCTCGGCACCATCGCGCACAAGCGGCTGTTCGGCGGTGCGACGCTCTATTGCGACGGCACCACCTTTGCCATCGTCGCGTTCGACGCGCTGTGGTTCAAGGCCGATGCGCAGAGCGATGCGATGTGGGACGCGGCGGGGTGCGAGCGGTTTACCGTCGAAATGAAGGGCCGCACCGCCAGCATGAACTACCGCCGCGCGCCGGACGATGTCTATGACGATGCCGATGCCCTGCGCGAATGGGCGCGGATCGCCATCGCCGCCGGATTGCGCGCGCCGCCAAAGAAGCAACGCAAGGCGCGGGCGGCGGACTGACCGGCGATTATGCCTGTTCGATCGCGGTTGGCCGTCGCAGCGTGCCCCATGCCGCCGCCGCCAGCAGCGCGCTCCATGCGACCATATGGCCGCGCATCATCATCGGATCGTGCGGATCGGTGAACAGCGTCACCAGCGCGACGACGCCGCCGGCCGCCATCGCGCCCGCCGCGACCTTGGCGAGGCCCCAGCCGCGCCACAACATCACCGCCAGCATCACCTCCGCCAGTGCCAGCAGCGCGAACTTGCCGCGCACCATCCAGAACAGGCCGGTGAACGACCGTTCGGTTCCGGGCAGCTCGCCCAGGATGCGGAACAGGATCAGCCCTTCGATCAGATCGAACGTCGCGGCGATCATCACCAGGTTGAACGCGACCAGCGCGAGGCCGAGGTTGGCGCGCCGCAACGCCACCACCGCGCCGAGCAGGAACAGCGCATAGGCGGGGATGAAGCCGAGCAGGTCGAGCCACAGGGCGCTGCGCTGGGCCGCGATCAGCGCGGCGCGACACGGGTCGGTGCCGAACAGGGCGACGACGTCACCGGCATTGCGCGCCAGTTCGAACGCGATCACCGCCCCTGCCCCGCCCGATGGGCCGCAGGGGACGAGATCGGGAATCCGCCCGAACGCGATGGCGATGGCCAGCGTCGCCAGCCCGGCGAAGAAACACCAGCGCCAGGCGCGCGAAGGGATCAGGCGGCCTTGGCCTTTTTCGCGGCCTCGATCGCCTCGACCACGATCCGGCGCGCTTCCTCGGCATCGCCCCATTCACCGATCCGGACCCATTTTTCGGTTTCCAGATCTTTGTAATGCTTGAAGAAATGCTCGATCTGCTGAAGCACGATCGAGGGCAGGTCGCCGCGTTCACCGACATCGGTGTAATAGGGAAAGGTGCTGTCGATCGGCACGCAGACCAGCTTTTCATCGCCGCCCGCTTCATCCTCAAGCTTGAGCACCGCGATCGGCCGTGCGCGCACGACGCAGCCCGGAATGAACGGCGAGCGGGCGATCACCAGCGCGTCGAGCGGATCGCCATCGGGCGACAGCGTGTGGGGCACGAAGCCGTAATTGGCCGGATAGCGCATCGGCGTGTGCAGGATGCGATCGACGAACAGCGCGCCCGACGCCTTGTCGAACTCATATTTCACCGGCTCGCCGCCCGTCGGCACCTCGATGATAACGTTCAGGCTGTGCGGCGGATTGTCGCCGACAGGGATCAGGTCGATGCGCATCTAAACTCCTCTTTGGTCCGGTTCCCCGTCAGCGCGGGGCTAGCAACCGATCCAGTCCACCCTCTCCGGTGCCGATTTTTTCGAGGCGCGGATAGCGCAGGCCGCCATGATAGTCGATGGCAAGTTGACGATAGCGTGTGTCGTTTTTCACCAGCAGGCGGATCGGGTCGGTGCCGCCCCTGGCCGCGGCGATCGCCGCCTTCAGCCGGTCGTCGGAATATTCGCGGTCGTTTACCGCAACGATCGTGTCGCCGACGTCCAGCCCAGCCTCGAACGCGGGCGAATCCCACACCACGGCTGAAATCCCGCCATTCTTGCCCATCACCAGGCCGATCGAATAGCTCTGGTCGCTCTGGTTGCGGCGCTTTTCATTGTTGCGGAACGCGGCGGTCGGCTGGTCGGTATAGATCAGGCGATAGCCGTTTTTCTCGAACCCGGCGAGCGGGGCACGGTCGCTCAACCCCTCCAGCCGCGTGCGCAGGAACGTCGCCCAGTCATGCGGGTGGAGGGCGTTCAGCGTCGCCACGACATCCTCGAAGCGATAGGTCAGCACGCCCCAGTCGCCGTCGCGCATCCCGAAAAAGGCGCGCGCGAAATCGTCCGTCGATTTGCGGCCGCCGGTCTGTTCGCGCAGCAGCGCGTCGACCTCCAGCCAGATCAGCAGCCCTTCATTGTAATAATCTTCCGACCGCTGCCAGCTGACCCACCCCTTTGGCCGCCGCGCGGTGATGATCGGATCGTTGGTGGTATCGATCAGCGGGCGCCAGGTGCGCGCGGGGCGGTTGTCCAGGCTCGCGGCCATGTTGGCCAGCATGTCGAGCGTATCCTGCTTGCCGACGATCCCCGAGCGCGCCTGCAGGATATAGCCCCAGAATTGCGTCTGCCCCTCATATACCCACAGCAGCGAATCGCGCATCGGCGTGCGGAAATCGGGCGTCCAGGCGTCGGCGCCGCGCCGGAACTTGCCGTTCCAGCTGTGCACCAGTTCGTGCGGCAACAGGTTGCGCGGCCCCGGCCCTTCGCTCCATTTGGTGAAATAGCCGGGTGCGACGCCGTTTTCCGAACTGCGATGATGTTCAAGGCCGATGCCGCCCATTTCGTCGGTGATCGCCAGCAGGAATTCGTAGCGGTCATAATGCTGCGCGCCGAACAGCCTGACCGCCTGTTCCACCAGCCGGCGGTGCGCGGCGATCTGGTCGGGCGTGGCCGCCAGCTCCTCCGGCTCGTCGGCGAAGACGTTGAGGTCGACCTGGGGCGTCAGCTGCCATTCGCGATAATAGCGGCCCGCGAATACGGGCGAATCGATCAGCGTTTCGTAGCTGGCTTCGTCATAGACATAGTCGCGCCCGACCTTTGTGGCGGGCAGGCCGGATACCGCCGTCCAGCCTTCGGGATAGGTGACGCGCGCCTTGACCGGGATGCGGCGGGTGAACCAGCCCGCCGGATACAGGCTGACCTGTTCCCATTGCAGGTTGAGCATGTTGGGGGCGATGACGACGCGCCCCTGATCCTCGTCGGTGGCGGAGGCGAACTGGAATTCGATGTCGAGCTGACGGACGCCCTGCGGCACGTCGATATGGAATGCCCACACATCGACATCGTCGCGGGTCCACGGCACGGGCCGGCCGTTCGCGCTGATCTTCAGCCCCGTCACCTTTTCGATCTGCCCGCGCGCGGCATGGTTGCCGGGCAGCCAGGCAGGCGACAGCAGCACCATCGGCCCCGCCTGCGCCACCGGGATCGTCTGTTTGACGCGATAGATCGCCCGCTGAATGTCGGTGGCATCGACGTTGACCGTCATCGTGCCGGGAAATTCGATGTCGCGCGCCGCCGGTATCCGCTCGTCGAACGGCAGCGGCTGGGGCGCGGAATTCTGCGCGGCAGCGGCGGCGACCAGCAAGGGAGCAAGCAACAGGGGAGCGTGCGCGAAAACGCGGGACATCGACAAATCTCCTGGGAAAGTCGTAATTTCTGTTACTTCTGACGTGGCTTTGGCGCGCGGTAAAGCCCTTGGGGCGGGTTTACCTTCACGGCTTGCTTACCATTTGCACGCTAAGCGGGCGGGCATGTATCACGATACCGCGCTCGCCAATCAGGCCAAGGCCGATCCGCGCCCCAAATCGGCGGTCAGCACCGGCGTCGGGCTGGCGGGGCTGGTCGGCATGATCTGCTGGCTGGCGGTGGCGCGGCATTATGGCATGGACGGGCCGTTTTCGGCGCTGGTCAACCTGGCCGCCTGTGGCATCCCGATGGTGTTGTGGTCGGTGTTCGTCGACAAGGTGCATCGCAACGCCAGCACCGGCATCAACTGGTCGAACCCGCGTCCGCTGAAGGAAACGCTGGATATTTCGATCACCAAGATCGCCGGACTGTGGCTGACCTGGGGCGCGATCGCCGCGATCTATTCGATCTGTCGCTTTTACTGGCAGGGCAATTTCGCCTTTGCCATGTGGTGTTTCCAGATGGCGGCGCCGGCGGTGTTCCTGCTGTCGATCCCCTATATCCTGTGGATCGACCGCCATCTTGAAAAGCCCAAGGACGGCGCGTGGATGCTGGGCGCGTGGATGATGGGCAGCCGCGAGCCGCTGGACCGCGACGCGATCCACAATCATCTGCGCAGCTGGGCGGTCAAGGCGTTCTTCCTCGCCTTCATGCTGGCGATCGTGCCGCCGGGGTTCGGCGCGTTCATCCGGGCCGATGCGACCAACATCCTGACCAACCCGGTCGCCTTCGCCAACTGGCTGATCACCGGCATGTTCATGATCGACGTCGCCTTTGCGACCGTCGGCTATGTCCTGACCTTCCGCCCGCTCGACAGCCATATCCGCACCGCCAACCCGTTCGCGGCGGGATGGGCGTTCGCGCTGATCTGTTATCCGCCGTTCCTGTTGATGGGCAATGGCGGGCCGCTGGATTACCATCCCGGCACGTCGGACTATTCGCACTGGCTGGCGGGGTATGACGTCGCATTGTGGATCGTCGGCGCGGTGCTGGTGGCGCTGACCGCCGTCTATGCCTGGGCGACGCTGGCCTTTGGCTTTCGCTTTTCGAACCTGACGCATCGCGGGATCATCACCCATGGTCCCTATGCGATTACCCGCCACCCGGCCTATCTATCCAAGAACCTGTTCTGGTGGATCAGCACCTGTCCGCTGCTCGTCACCACCGGCAGCATCTATGATGCGGTGCGCGCCAGCGTGCTGCTGGCCCTGGTCAGCGGCGTCTATTATATCCGCGCCAAGACCGAGGAACGGCATCTGGGCATGGACCCCGCCTATCGCGAATATAGCGAGTGGATGGAGCGCAACGCGCCGGTGCCGCGTTTCATCGCTTGGGTGACGGGGCGCAAGCATCGTCCCGGCTATGGCGATACGCCGGTGCTGGCCGACTGACCCATGCCCAAAGTTCCGCTTGCCAAAAGGCGGGCGGCACCCGATTGAGCGAGCCGATGCCGATCACCGCCAAGATTTGCGGGCTGTCCACGCCCGACGCACTCGATGCGGCGGTGGCGGGCGGCGCGAGCCATATCGGTTTCGTGTTCTTTCCGCCCTCTCCCCGCCATGTCACGTTCGAACGCGCCGGGGCGCTGGCCGATCGCGTGCCGGATCGGGTGCAGCGGGTCGGCGTGTTCGTCGATCCGGAAGATGCGTTGATCGACCAGGCGGTTCGCGCCGCGCGGCTCGATGCGATCCAGCTGCACCGCACCGCGCCG
>CADEEK010000043.1 GCA_902826325.1 uncultured Sphingomonadales bacterium | reverse complement strand
AAAAACATGGATTGGAGAGCGAGCGATGGACTTCACCCTGACCGAGCGTGAAACCTTTTTCCGGGACAGGGTAAAGGGCTTTATCGACCAACATGTCACCCCGCGCAACGCCGATTATGCGGCGCAGCTGCGCACCGGCGAGCGCTGGAAGGTGCTGCCGGTGATCGAGGAATTGAAGCCGCTCGCCCGCGCCCAGGGTTTGTGGAACTTCTTCATGCCGCCCCATTCGGGCCAGCGCCATGTCGACGACAGTTTCGAATTCGAAGGGACGCAGCTGACCAACCTCGAATATGCGCTGTGTGCCGAGGAAATGGGCCGCGCGGGCTGGGCGAGCGAGGTGTTCAACTGTTCGGCGCCCGATACCGGGAATATGGAGGTGCTGCACCGCTATGGCACCCGCGCGCAGAAGGACCGCTGGCTCAAGCCGCTGATGGATGGCGAAATCCGTTCGGCCTTTCTGATGACCGAACCCGATGTCGCCTCGTCCGATGCGACCAATGTGCAGACGTCGATGGTCCGCGACGGCGACGATTATGTCATCAACGGCCGCAAATGGTGGTCCTCGGGCGTCGGCGACCCGCGCTGCGCCGTCGCGATCGTGATGGGCAAGACCAATCCCGACGCCTCGCGCCATGCCCAGCAAAGCCAGATCCTGGTGCCGCTCGATACGCCGGGCGTGCGGATCGAACGGATGCTGTCGGTGTTCGGTTACGATCATGCGCCGCATGGCCATGGCGAAGTGGTGCTCGACAATGTCCGGGTGCCGGTCGACAATCTGCTGCTGGGCGAAGGGCGCGGGTTCGAAATCGCGCAGGGGCGGCTGGGGCCGGGACGCATCCACCATTGCATGCGCAGCATCGGTGTGGCCGAACATGCGCTCGAACTGATGTGCAAGCGGCTGCTCAGCCGCGTGGCGTTCGGCAAGCGCATCGCCGACCATTCGATCTGGGAACAGCGGGTCGGCGAGGCGCGGTCCAACCTCGAAATGATGCGGCTGCTGTGCCTCAAGGCGGCGGACATGATGGACAAGGCGGGCAACAAGTCAGCGCAGGGCGAAATCGCGATGATCAAGGCGATGGGGCCGCGCATGACGCTGCAGATTCTGGACGATGCGATCCAGGCGTTCGGCGGCGCGGGCGTTTCGGGCGACACGCCGCTGGCGGGTGCCTGGGCGAGCATGCGCACGCTGCGCTTTGCCGACGGCCCGGACGAGGTGCACAACCGCGCCATCGCCCGCGCCGAATTCGGCAAATATGGATCGTTCAGGGCAGATCGGCCGTCGAGCGCCGACCTGGCGGCAACGCGCTAGCCCGATAAGCCCCTCCCCTTCAGGGGAGGGGTTGGGGGTGGGGCCTGTCCACACAGACCCCGGTCTCGATGAGACTGAAATGCCCCACCCCAACCCCTCCTTTGAAGGGAAGGAGCCAAGAAGGGAGACGATGTGAAAGCAGCAGTGTTGTTCGAGGCGAAACGGCCGCTCGAAATCCACGATGTCCGGATCGACCGGCCCGGCCCGCGCGAGGTGCTGATCCGCACCGCCGCCTGCGGCGTCTGTCGGTCCGACCTGCATTTCGTCGACGGCGCCTATCCCCATGTCATGCCGACCGTTCCGGGGCACGAGGCGGCGGGCGTGGTCGAGGCGGTGGGAAGCGAGGTGACGCGGCTGAAACCCGGCGATCATGTCATCACCTTTTTCACCGTCTTTTGCGGCGCCTGCGAATATTGCGTGTCGGGCCGTCCGTCGCTGTGCATCGACAGCTCGACCCGGCGGCCAAAGGATGCGCCGCCGCGCCTGTCGCTCGCGGACGGCACGCCGGTCGCGCATTTCCTCAACCTGTCGGCCTTTGCCGAACAGATGCTGGTCCATGAACAGGCCTGTGTCGCGATCGACCGGGCGATGCCGCTCGACCGCGCCGCGCTGCTCGGCTGCGCGGTGATGACCGGCGCCGGCGCGATCTTTCGCGACAGCAGGGTCAGCCCCGGCGAAAGCGTCGCGGTGATCGGCTGTGGCGGCATCGGTCTGGCCGCGGTCAACGCAGCAAAGATCGCGGGCGCGGGCACGATCGTCGCGATCGATCCGGTGCCCGAAAAGCGTGCGCTCGCCCGCAAGATGGGTGCGACCCACGATCTCGACGCGACCGCCGACGATCTGGTCAAACAGGTGCTCAAGCTCAGCGATGGCGGCGTCGATTATGCGATCGAGGCGGTGGGACGCCCCAATACCGCCGAACTGGCCTGGAACGTCCTGCGGCGCGGCGGCACCGCGACGATCCTCGGCATGATCGCGCCCGGCCAGTCGGTCAATATTCCAGGCCCCAGCTTCCTGACGGGGAAGAAGCTGCAGGGCTCGCTCGCCGGATCGATGCAATTCCCGATCGATCTGCCGCGCCTGGTGCGCATGTATCTCGACGGCGTGCTCGATCTCGACACGATGGTCGCCGAACGGATCGCGCTGGCCGACATCAACCAGGCGTTCGACAAATTGCGACAGGGGGACACGGTGCGATCCGTGATCGATTTCGCATGAGCGCGGCGCCGGCTGAGCTGGAGGCGGTCGACGACCTCGATACCGACCGGCTGACGGCATGGATGGCCGCCAATGTCGCCGGGTTCGAAGGGCCGCTGACCTATGCCAAATTCCCCGGCGGGCAGAGCAACCCGACCTATCGCATCGACGCCGCCAGCGGCTGCTATGTGCTGCGCCGCAAGCCGTTCGGGCCGCTGCTCCCGTCCGCCCATGCGGTCGATCGCGAATACCGGCTGATCGCGGGGCTGCACCCGACCGGCTTTCCGGTGCCGCGCCCCTATGGGTTGTGCGAGGATGATGGCGTCATCGGTTCGGCCTTTTACGTCATGGAACGGGTTGCGGGCGTGACCCATTGGGACGGCGCGCTGCCCGACAAGACCCCGGCCCAGCGCACCGCCATCTATTTCGAGATGTGCGACCGGCTGGCGGCGCTGCACGCGATCGATTTCACGGCGGCGGGGCTTGGCGATTATGGCCGCCCGGGCAGCTATTTCGAACGGCAGGTGGGCCGCTGGACCAAGCAATATCGGCTGGCGCAGACCGACGATCTGCCCGATGTCGAACGGCTGATCGACTGGCTGCCCCGCACCCTGCCGCCGCAAACGCGCACCTCGATCGTCCATGGCGACTATCGCATCGACAACATGATCTTCGATGCCGATGCGCCGCGGGTCAGGGCGGTGCTGGATTGGGAATTGTCGACGCTGGGCGATCCGATGGCCGATTTCTCCTATCTGATGATGAACTGGTTCACCCCCGTCACCGGCGGTTCGGGGATCGAGGGGCTGGCGGGCGCGGACAGCGGTATCCCGACGCTGGACCAGATGGTCGAGCGTTATTGCGCGGCGACCGGGCGTGACGGCATCCCCGATCTCAACTGGTATTTCGCGTTCGGCCAGTTCCGGTTGATGAGCATCGTTCAGGGGATCAAGAAACGCATGCTCGACGGCAATGCCAGCAGCGCCAATGCCCGCGAAACCGCCGCGCGCGTGCCGGGGCTGGCGGCGGGCGCCTGGGCGTTCGCGCGCAAGGCGGGTGCGCAATGATGCGGTTCGACGGCAAATCGATCATCGTCACCGGCGCGGGCAGCGGCATCGGCCGCGCCGCGGCGCTGGCCTTTGCGGGCGAGGGCGGGCGGGTGATCGTCGCCGACATCAGCGAGGGCGCCGACGAAACCGCGCGGCTGATCGCCGATGCGGGCGGCACCGCCACCGCGATCCGCATGGATGCGGGGGATGAAGCGGACGTGATCGCGACGATCGCGCTCGCCGTCGACCGCCATGGCGGGCTCGACGTCATCTACGCCAATGCCGGAATTTCAGGCGGGATCGACGGCATTTTCGATTCCAGCGCCGCGCTGTGGGCCGATGTTCTGCGCGTCAATCTGATCGGCCCGTTCCTTGCGATCAAACATGGCGCGCCGGAAATCATCCGGCGCGGCGGCGGCGCCATCGTCTGCACCGCCAGCGTCGCGGGCCTGCGTTCGGGCGCGGGCGGCCCCGCCTATTCGGCGTCAAAGGCCGGGGTCATCAACCTGGTGCAGACCGCCGCGCAGCAGCTGCGCGGCACCAATGTCCGCGTCAACGCGATCTGCCCCGGCCTGATCGAAACGGGGATGACGCAACCGGTGTTCGACTATGCGCGATCGGCCGGGGTGATCGCCAGGGTCGGTCGGCTCAACCCGCTGACCCGCTATGGCGTGCCCGACGAGATCGCGCAGGTGGCACTGTTCCTCGCCTCCGACGCGGCCAGCTATGTCAACGGTCAGGCGCTCGCCGTCGATGGCGGCCTGTCCTCCAGCCACCCCGTAACGCGACAGGAAATGGGCAAGACGGCGGTTTGAGCAGTGTTGCTGGGTTGTTGATGTGCGGGGAGCGGGCTGGTCCCGAAACCCCACATGCGCCGCTGCTGCACTTATTCCTTGCGCAGCCGCATCAACCCTTCCTGCGCGACGCTGGCGACCAGCCGTCCGTCGCGGGTATAGATGCGCCCGCGATTGAAACCGCGGGCATGGCCGGTCCACGGGCTGTCGGTGGTATAGAGCAGCCATTCGTCCGCGCGCACCGGTTCATGCATCCACAGCGCATGGTCGAGGCTCGCGGTCTGCAGCTTGCTGGTCATCCAGCTGACTCCATGCGGCAGCATCGAGGTGCCAAGCAGCATCATGTCGCTGGCATAGGCGAGCACGGCGCGGTGCAGCGCGGGGTCGTCGGGCAGCGCCGCCGCGGCGCGGAACCAGCTGTGCTGCACCGGCTCGACCGGTTCGGGGCGGAACCAGTTGCGCGGCGAACAGGGTCGCACCTCGATCGGGCGGGGCCGCAGGAAGAAGGGGCGGAATTTTTCCGGCACCTGCGCGCTGATTTCGTCGCGCAATTCGGTTTCGGTGCGCAAATCCTCGGGCTGCGGCACGTCCGGCATGTCGGTCTGGTGCGCCAACCCGTCCTCGCGCCGCTGGAACGACGCGATCATGTTGAGGATCGGCACGCCGCGCTGCATCGCGATCACGCGGCGATTGGCAAAGCTGCCGCCATCGAAATCGCGCACGACGCGACAGATGATCGGGTAATTCTCGTCCCCCGGCCGCATGAAATAGGCGTGGAGCGAATGCGCGTCCTTGTCCTCGACCGATCGTTGTGCCGCCTGCAGCGCCTGGGCGATCACCTGGCCGCCGAACACCCGGCCGACCCCGCCCGGCTGGCGCGCGCCGCGATAGAGATCGACGTCGATCGTCTCGACATCGAGCAGGGCGACCAGCTGCTCAAGCTGGGCTTCGGCCGTCTCGGCGCGTTTCTCGGTCATTGTGCCTCCGTGCTGCTGGAGTGGCGCCTTTGCGACAGGCGCGGCGCAGTGTCACCAGCGATTTGCCTTGCACCGCCTAAACCCCGGCTGGTGCGCGATGGCGCTAATAGCCCTCGGCCCGCGCCAGCGCATCGGCATGGAAATTGGCGTCGCCGAACATTTCCGCCAGCACCCGGCCGCGCTTCATGTAGAAGCCGATATCATATTCGTCGGTCATGCCGATGCCGCCATGCATCTGAACCCCCTCCTGCACCGCCAGCGTCGCGGTCAGCGTGCTGCTCGCCTTGGCGACCGATACCGCCGCCGCCGCGCGGGGATCATTGCCGTCCAGCAGCTGCTGCGCCTTCAGCACGGCGGCGCGGGCGACCTCCATTTCGGCATAAAGATGCGCCGCGCGGTGCTGCAGCGCCTGGAAGCTGCCGATCACCGCGCCGAACTGCTTGCGCTCCTTGATATAGGCGAGCGTCATGTCCATCGCCCCGCCGCCGACACCCAGCGCTTCGGCCGCCGCCCCGGCGCGTCCGGCATTGAGCAGCGCGGTCAGCACCGCGTGCCCGCCATCGACATCGCCGATCACCGCATCGGCATCGACCTCGACCCCGTCAAAGGCCATCCGCGCGGCAAGGCTGGCATCGGCCAGCCGTTGCGACTCGGCGGTCAGCCCCGCCGCATCGCGCGGCACCGCGAACAGCGTCACGCCGTCGCGATCCGCCGCCGATCCGGCGGTGCGCGCGGCAACGATCAACAGGTCGGCGACATGGCCATGCGTCACGAACTGTTTCGCGCCGGTCAGCCTGAAGCCGTTGCCCGACCGTTCGGCGCGCATCGCCACCGCCGCGTCATGCTTCGCCCGCTCGTCGATCGCCAGCGCGGCGACCGTGTCGCCGGCCAGGATGCCGGGGAACCAGCGTTCGCGCATCGCGCTGCCCTTCAGCGCCGCGACCGCCGCGACCGCAGTGGTAAGGAACGGGGAGGGCGACAGGTTGCGGCCAATCTCCTCCAGCACCACGCCCGCCTCGACATGGCCGAGGCCGAGGCCGCCGTCGCCCTCCGGAATCAGGATGCCGGTAAAGCCCATTTCCGCAAACTGCTTCCACAGGTCGCGCGAAAAGCCGGTCGTGTCATCGGCGTCGCGCAGCGCGCGCATGTGCGACACCGGGGCACTGGCGGCGACGAAATCCTTCGCCGTGTCGCGCAGCATCGTCTGTTCTTCGTTCAGGTACAGGGGCATGTCGTCATTTCCGTAATGGCGGGCAGCGCTGCTCCCCGCGGCCAGTTTGGATCCCCGCCATTGCGGGGATGACGTTCAGGACGGCAGTTCAAGGATGCGCTTGGCGATGATGTTCAGCTGCACCTCGCTGGTGCCGCCTTCGATCGAATTCGCCTTGGTGCGCAGCCACGCGCGCGGCGCCGCGCCCTTGCGGGAGGCATCGCTGTCCCATTCCAGCGTGTCCGATCCGCCCGCCGCCATTTCCAGCTCGTGACGCGCCTTGTTCAGTTCGGTGCCGTAATATTTCATCATCGACGGCTGGGCGGGATGCGCCTGACCCGCCTTCAATTCGTCGATGAAACGTTCGGACGCCGCCGCGAACGCCCATGCCCGCACCTGATGCAGCGCGATCTGGCTGCGCAGCATCGGATCGGCCAGCCGCCCGTCGGGGTCAAGGCCGATGCGCGCCACCGCGTTTTCGACCAGCGTCCCGCCGCTCGCCAGGCCCAGGCCCATGCCCGAAATCATCTCGCGTTCATGGCCCAGCAGATATTTGGCGACGTCCCACCCCTTGTTCTCGTCATGGACGCGGTTGGCCTTGGGCACCTTCACATTGTCGAAAAACGTCTCGCAAAAGGGCGAATAGCCGCTGATCAACAGGATCGGCTTGGTCGACACGCCGGGGCTGGCCATGTCGAACAGGACGAAGCTGATCCCGCCCTGTTTGCTGTCCTTCGACGTGCGGACGAGGCAGAAGATCCAGTCCGCCTTGTCGGCATAGCTGGTCCACACCTTCTGCCCGTTGACGACATAATGGTCGCCCGCATCCTGCGCCCAGGTGGCGAGGCTGGCGAGGTCCGACCCGGCATTGGGCTCGCTATAGCCCTGGCACCAGCGGATTTCGCCGCGCGCGATCGGCGGCAGATGCGCCAGCTTCTGTTCCTCGCTGCCATATTTGAGCAGCGCGGGGCCGAGCATCGAAATGCCGAAACTGCTCAGCGGAATGCGACAGTTCAGCGCGCGCATCTCTTCGCGCAGGATCTTGGTCTGCGCCGGGGACAGGCCGCCCCCGCCATAGGCGGTCGGCCAGTCGGGCACCGTCCAGCCGCGCGCGGCCATCCGGTCCATCCACAATTTCTGGTCGGGCGTCATCGCCGACTGGTCGCGCCCGCCCCATACGGTGTCGCTTTCGCTGCGCACCGGTTCGCGCATCGCGGCGGGGCAGTTGGCCGCCAGCCATTCGCGGGTTTCGGCGCGGAACCGGTCAAGATCCTCAGTCACTACGCATTCCTTCCAACTTCGTCCCCCCGGCGCATGGCCGGGATGCAGATCGGGCAGGCGGGCGGGCGTCAGTCGTTGAACCGCTCGCCCTTGTCCGCCTTGTCCTTCAGCAACCTGGCAACCTCGAACCCGTGTTTTTCCAGGCCCTCGACAATGGTCTTGAGGCCGATCGTGTCCGCCCAGAACATCGGCCCGCCGCGATAGATCGGCCAGCCAAAGCCATAGATCCAGACCACGTCGATATCGCTTGCCCGCTGCGCCATCCCTTCCTGCAGGATCGCCGCGCCTTCATTGACCATGGTATAAAGCGTGCGCACGACGATCTCGTCATCGCTCACCTCATGCGGGGTCGCGCCGCTGTTGGCGCGGAACTGCTCGATGATCTCGGCGACGCGCGGGCTGGGGCTGGGGGTGCGCTTGTCGTCATAGTCGTACCAGCCCGCCCTGGTCTTCTGGCCCCAGCGATTTTCGGCGGCCAGCGCATCGCGGATGCTCTCGATCCGGTTCGGGTCGCGGTGCCAGCCGATATCGACCCCGGCCAGGTCGCTCATCTGAAACGGGCCCATCGGCATGCCGAAATCGACATGCACCTTGTCGATCTGTTGCGGGGTCGCGCCCTCCATCAACAGCTTCATCGATTCGCCCTGACGCGGGATCAGCATCCGGTTGCCGATAAAGCCGTAACAGACGCCCGCGACGACCGCGACCTTCCGGATCTTCTTGGCCAGTTCCATGACGGTCGCCAGCACGTCCTTGTCGGTCTGCGCGCCGCGCACCACCTCCAACAGCTTCATGACATTGGCGGGGGAAAAGAAGTGCATCCCCACGACATCGCCCGGACGATTGGTGACGGCGGCCATTTCGTCGATGCTGAGAAAACTGGTGTTGGAGGCAAGGATCGCGCCCGTCTTGGCGATCTTGTCCAGCCGCCCGAAAATCTCCTTCTTGACCTCCATATTCTCATATACCGCCTCGATGACGAGGTCGCACGCGCCCAGCGCGTCGAAATCGAGCGTCGGGGTCAACAGCGCCATCGCAGCCTCGACCTGATCGGTCGTCATCCGCCCCTTGGCGGCGGTCGCCTCGTAATTCTTGCGGATCAGCGCCGCGCCCCGGTCGAGCGCGTCCTGCGCCATTTCGACGATCGTGACGGGAATACCCGCCGACAGGAAGTTCATGCTGATCCCGCCGCCCATCGTGCCTGCGCCGATCACGCCGACACGCTTGATCTCGCGCAACTGCGTATCCTCGGGCACATCGTCGATCCGGCTCGCCTTGCGCTCGGCGAAAAAGATATGGCGCATCGCCGCGCTTTGCGTGCCCGCGACCAGTTTCAGGAACGCGGCGCGCTCGCGCTTGACGCCCTCGGCATAGGGCATGCCGGCGGTTTCCTCGATCACTGCGATGATCTCGGCCGGCGCGTCGAACCCGCGCATCTTGCGGGCATTGGCCTTGCGGAAGGCGGCGACCACCTCGGGCTCGGCGACCGCGGGCCGGTCGCTGGCGCGCGGCAGCGGGCGCGCCTCGGCAATTTCGCGGGCAAAGGCGATCGCATCCTCGACCAGCCTGTCCTCGCCCGCCAGCCGGTCGATCAGCCCCGCCGCCTGTGCCGCCTTGGCCGAAATCGGATCGCCCTTGGCCACCAGCTCCAGCGCCACGCCGACGCCCGCCACGCGCATCAGCCGCTGCGTCCCGCCCGCGCCGGGCAGGATGCCGAGCTTCACTTCCGGCATGCCGAATTTCGTCGAAGGCACGGCGATGCGATAATGACAGGCCAGCGCCAGTTCGCACCCGCCGCCCAGCGCGGTGCCGTGGATCGCCGCCACGACCGGCTTTTCGCTCGCCGCGATGATGTCGACCAGCACCGGCAATCGCGGTTCGGCCATCGTCTTGCCGAACTCGGTAATGTCGGCTCCGGCGAAGAAGGTGCGCCCTGCGCACCGGATCACCGCCGCCTTCAGCGTATCGTCCGCGGCCAGTTCGGCAATCGCCGCGTCCAGCCCCTGCCGCACCGCCGCGCCCAGCGCGTTGACCGGCGGGTTGTCGGACGTGATGACCAGGACATCACCCTGTTTTTCGGTCGTGATCGGGGAAGTCATGCTACGCTCTCCTGCACAATCTCGTTCGCTGACGCCGCTGCAGCGATCGGCCTGACGCCGCGCGTCATGCGGTCAATGCCGCATAGACCATCGTCTTGAGCTCGCGACGCAACGGATAGAGGCTCGACGGCGACAGCTGGGTCATGAAGACCATCGTGATCGCCTCGACCGGATCGACGAAAAAGGCGGTCGAGAACATGCCGCCCCAATAATATTCGCCCGCCGATCCCGGGATCAGCGACCGCGCCGGATCCATGTTGATCGCAAAGCCCAGGCCAAAGCCCATGCCGGCATTGGCCGCCTCGCTGAACATCGATCGCGACAATTGCGTCAGGTCGCGCCCGCCGGGCAGGTGGTTCTGCGTCATCAGTTCCAGCGTCTTGCGCCCGATGACGCGCGCGCCGTCCAGCGTCCCGCCGTTCAGCAGCATCGTGCAGAACCGGTGATAATCGAGCGCGGTCGAGGTCAGCCCGCCGCCGCCCGACAGCAATTTGGGGGGCGTGCTCCACGCCGATTTCGCCCCCTCGTCATACATCACCCGCCCGCCCCGGGCATAGGCCCAGCAATCGGTCAGCCGGTCGGTCTTGTCGGCGGGCACGGTAAAGCCGGTATCCGCCATGCCGAGCGGCGCGAAGATGCGCTCCTCGAAATAACGGTCCAGCGTCATCCCCGACAGCCGCTGCACCACCGCGCCCAGCACATCGGTCGCCACCGAATAATTCCACGCCTCGCCCGGCGAAAACTCCAGCGGCAGCTTGGCCAGCGCCGCGACGAACCCGTCAAGGTCATGGTTGCCGTGCCAGTTTTCGATCCGCCCGTCGCGATACGCCGCATCGACATTGCCGCGGTGCTGAAAGCCATAGGTCAGGCCGGACGTGTGGCGCAGCAGATCCACCATCCGCATCGGTTCGGCGGTCGGCCTTGTGGCGAACGGCATGCCGCCGCCGCCGCCCTGATAGACGCCGCCGCCCTTGAATTCGGGCAGCACGCGATGCACCGGCGTGTCGAGCGCGACGCAACCTTCCTCGACCAGCTGCATGAACGCGATCGACGTCACCGGCTTGGTCATCGATGCGATGCGAAAGATCGACCCTTCGTTGACGTCGCCGCCGCCCTCGCGCGCCGGACCCTGATGACTGAAATGCGCGACGCGCCCGTGGCGGGCGATCAGCAATTGCGCATGCGGCAACTTGCCGGAATCGAGATATTGCGCCTTCACAAAGGCATCGATCGCCCGCAACCGGGCGGGGTCAAAGCCGAGTTCGGCGGCGGGAGCAAAACTGGCGGCGTCCATACCCTATATTCGAATCCTTGTTGCGGCGCGATCCGGTTGGTGTCGCGGCCTGTCGCTTCTCTATTGCTTTATGGCCCGCATGAATCAAGAATAACCTGAAATCACGGATGCCGGCACCGCCAGACCGGACATTCAACTCTAAAGATAAAATCGTGGAGAGATGCGCCCGTGGCAGCCGAACCGATCATCCCGCTCGACCCCGCCTGGCCGCGCATGTCGCTGGCCGATGCGACCGCCGCGCTGACCGCGCCCGATACGCGGTTCGAAATGGCCGAACTGGTGATCGGCGGCGTGCCGACCCGGGTGTGGAAGAACGCCCCGCCGACGCTCGCCTTTCTGATCCAGCTGTCGCGCATGCACGGCGACCGGCTGTTCACGGTGCATGAGGGTGAACGGGTCAGCTATGACGCCAATTTCCGCGCCGTCGCGCATCTGGCGACGCGGCTGCGCGAAATGGGGGTGGCAAAGGGCGACCGGGTCGCGCTGACGATGCGCAACCTGCCCGAATGGCCGGTGATCTTCTTTGCTGCGACCAGCATCGGCGCGATCCTGGTGCCGCTCAATGCGTGGTGGACCGGCGGCGAGCTGAGCTATGGCATCGCCGATTCGGGCGCGAAGATCGCCTTTTTCGACGGCGAACGTTATACCCGGATCGCCGATCGGCTGGGCGACCTGCCCGATCTGGCGCGGGTGGTGGTGTCGCGCGCGTGCGGCGACCTGCCCGATGGCGTCACGACTCTCGAAAGCCTGATCGGCCCGCCCACGCACTGGGCCGAACTGGCGGAAATCGATCTGCCCGCCGATCCCACGCTGCAACCCGACGACGATGCGACGATCTTCTACACCAGCGGCACCACCGGCAATCCCAAGGGAGCGTTGGGCACGCACCGCAATCTGTGCACCAACATCCTCTCCTCGGCCTTTTCGGCGGCGCGCGCGTCGCTGCGCCGGGGCGAAATGCCGCCTGAGCCGCAGCCCAAGACGGGGCTGCTGGTCGTGCCGCTGTTCCATGTCACCGCCTGTTCCGCCAGCCTGATGGGCAGCATCGCGGCGGGCAATACGCTGGTGTTCATGCGCAAATGGGACCCGGTCGAGGCGATGAAGCTGATCGAGCGGGAAAAGGTCAACCTGACCGGCGGCGTCCCGACGATCGCGTGGCAGATCCTGGAACATCCCGATCGCGGCAAATATGATCTCTCCAGCCTTGAATCGATCGCCTATGGCGGCGCCCCCTCCGCGCCCGAACTGGTCCGGCGAATTTTCAGCGAATTCGGCGCGCTGCCCGGCAATGGCTGGGGGATGACCGAAACCATGGCGACCGTCACCGGCCATTCGAGTGAGGATTATCTCAACCGCCCGACCAGTGCGGGCCCGCCGGTCGCGGTCGCCGACCTGCGGATCATGGATATCGACGGCAACCACGAACTGCCGATCGGCCAGGTCGGCGAATTATGGGCGCGCGGGCCGATGATCGTGAAAGGCTATTGGAACAAGCCGGAGGCGACCGCGCAATGTTTCCGCGACGGCTGGGTCCGCACCGGCGATCTGGCGAAGCTGGACGAGGAAGGCTTTCTCTACATCGTCGATCGCGCCAAGGACATCGTCATCCGCGGCGGCGAGAATATCTATTCGTCGGAGGTCGAGGACGTGCTCTACGCCCATCCCGCCGTCACCGACGCGGCGCTGATCGGCATCCCCCACCGCTCGCTGGGCGAGGAACCCGCCGCCGTCGTCCATCTGGCGCCGGGCAGCCATGCGAGCGAGGCCGAGTTGCAGGCATGGGTCGGCGAACGCATCGCCGCGTTCAAGGTGCCGGTGGCGATCCGCTTTGTCGAACAGACGCTGCCACGCAACGCCAACGGGAAGCTCCTCAAGACCGAGCTGAAAACGCTGTTCGCTGGTGAGGGAGCGGGGGCAGGCGTCGCCTGACCCGGCGCGCGGGCATCGTCGCCTCAGCCCGCGCCACCGTCGATCACGCTCGCGACCGCGTCTTTCCATCCGGTCAGCCGCGCCTCCCGCGCCGCCGGGTCGATCGCGGGGTCAAAGGTGCGCACCGTCCCGCGCATTGCCGCCGCCGCATCGTCCAGGCTCGCGAACATGCCGCAGCCGACGCCCGCCAGCATCGCCGCGCCCAGCGCGGTGGTTTCGGTAAAGGCGGGCCGCTCGACCGGCAGCGCCAGCATGTCGGCCAGATCCTGCGCCATCCAGTCGTTATTGACCATGCCGCCATCGACACGCAGCTGCGCCCAATCCGCGCCATCGGCGGCGAACGCGGTCTTCAGGTCATGCGTCTGGTGCGCCATCGCCTCCAGCGCCGCGCGGACCAGATGCGCCTTGCCGCTGGCAAAGCTCAGCCCCCGGATCGCTGCCCGCGCATCCGGCTCCCACCATGGCGCGCCCAGCCCCGACAGCGCGGGCACCAGATAGACGCCGCCATTGTCGGCGACGGACCCTGCCAGCGCCGCCGTCTCCCCCGCATCGGCGATCAGGCCCAGCGAATCGCGCAGCCACTGGATCAGGCTGCCCGCGACGAACACCGATCCCTCGATCGCATAGCTGCGCCGCCCATCCAGCTGATAGAGCACGGTGGAAAGCAGCCGGTGTTTCGAACCCGGCTGGCGGGTGCCGGTATTGGTCAGGATGAACGCGCCGGTGCCATAGGTCGCCTTGGTATCGCCGGGCGACAGGCACGCCTGACCGATCATCGCTGCCTGTTGATCCCCGGCCATGCCACAGATCGGGATACGCCCGCCGAACAGCGTCGTTTCGGCAAAACGTCCCGCACAATCGACGATCTGCGGCAGGGCGGCGCGCGGCGCGTCGAACAGTTCGACCAGCCCGTCGCTCCACCCGCCACTGCCAAGGCCCATCAGCAGGGTGCGGGAGGCATTGGTGGCATCGGTGATGTGCAGCCCGCCGCGATCGTCCCCGGCGGTCAGCTTCCAGATCAGGCAGCTTTCGACCGTG
>CADEEK010000042.1 GCA_902826325.1 uncultured Sphingomonadales bacterium | reverse complement strand
CGGATCACCGCACGGTCGCCCGCCGGTGCATTGGCGGCTTCCTGCGCCAGCGCCATCAGCCGCACCGCGCCGAAACTCGCCGCCAGCCCCTTGAGCCGCAGCGCGCCCGCGCGCCAGCTTTCGGGATCGTGCGATGCCGACAGCGCGGTCAGGCTGCGTTTGGCGCTGTCGAGAAAGGCTTCGCGCAATTCGGCGATCAGCCCGGGCTCGTCGCCCACCGCCGCCGCCAGAGTCGCATCGATTGCACCGGGATCATATGCCATGCCGCAACTTTAGGGATTGCGTGCTTAACGACAGGTTTCGCGGCGCTATGCCAATCGGTGAAAACCGTGCTAAACCGGGACGATGAACGGGGGAAAAAACGCGATCGACCGGTCACAGGTCGAAGACGAGCTGTTGCTGCTCGTCGAGGATGATGCGCCGGCACAGGCGGGGTCGAGCGATACGCCGCAAACCGACCAGCCTGTCGTCGCCGATTCGGCCGACGAAACCGAACCCAATCGCGCGCCGCGCGAATGGCTGCTCCCGACCCTTGCCGCGCTGGCGATCCTCGGCTGGTTCGGCGCGATGGGCTGGCTGTTGCGCGCCACCTTCGCCGCGCCGATGCCCGCCAGCGACCTCGTCCAGCTGATCGCCGCGCTGTGCGTGCCGCCCGCGCTGATCTGCATTCTGTTGCTGCTCGCCCGCCGGTCGAGCCGGGCCGAAGCGCGGCGTTTCGGCAACACCGCGCGGGCGATGCGCGCCGAAGCCGCCAGCCTGGAACGCACCATCGCCACCCTGTCGCGCAAGATCGAGGACAATCGCGCCGCGCTCGCCGAACAGACCACCGCGCTGATCGCGATGGGCGATGGCGCGGCCGAGCGGCTGGCCGCCGTCGCCACCACCATGGCAGCCGAATCGAAACAGCTCGATTCCAGCGCCAAAACCGTGGTGGACAGTGCCGCCGCCGCCGAAAGAAGCCTCGACATCGTGCTCGCCTCGCTGCCCAAAGCGCATGCGGAAATGACCGGCATGGCCGGAACGCTCGATGCCGCGGGGCTGAAGGCGGGTGAGCACGCCGCCGCGCTCGACGCGCAACTGGCGGCGCTCGCCGAGCGCGGTCGGCTGGCGGACGAGGTCGCGGGCGGCGCCGCCCAGCGCCTCGCCGCGCATATCGCCAAGATGGAAGCGACCAGCGAGACCGCGGGCGCCCGCCTCGAAGGCGTGGCGGGCGACATGTCGCAGACGGTCGACGCCATGCTCGACCGCGCCGCCGCCGCGGTGGACGAGGCGCGCAAGGGCATCGCCACCCAGGGCGAGGCGATGCTGGCGATGCTCGCCGCCAACCAGGCCGCGCTCGACAAGGCGGGGCAGGACAGTATCGACGCGGTCGGCACGCGCATCGCCGGGGTCGAGGAGACCGTCGGGCGGATCGCCGAACGGCTGGGCGAGGAACAGACGCGGATCGACATCATGCTCGCCTCCGTCACCGGCGGCATCGCGCAGGCCGACGGCCAGATGGCCGCGCTCCACGCCCAGGGGATGGAGCGCACCCAGGCGCTCGCCGCCTCGATCAGCGCGCTCGACGGCAGCGCGGTGGCGATGACCGAAACGCTCAAGGTCGGCGATGAAACCGCACGCCGCGTGATCGGCACCGCTGAGGATCTGCTGACCGCGCTCGACGCCTCGGCGCGCGAAATCGACGAAACCATGCCCGACGCGCTGGCGCGGCTGGAGGATCGCATCGCCGCGACCCGCAACGTGATCGGCGGCGCCAAGCCCGAACTGCTCGCACTGGTGACGGCGGCGGAAAGCACCCATGACGCGATCGAGGCGATCGCCGATGTCGTGACCAAACAGCGCGATACGCTGGCCAAGACTCAGGCGTCGCTGATCGAAACGCTCGATGCCGGTCACGAAAAGACCGATCAGCTTGAGGATATCGTCGACCGCGCGATCGAAAATGCCCGTCGCTTTGCCGAGGACGCCGCACCGCAACTGGTCGATGCGCTGCTCCGCATCCGCGAAACCGCCAACAGCGCCGCCGATCAGGCGCGCGCCACGCTCGCCGCGCTCGTCCCCGAAGCGACGCGCCAGCTGGAGGATGCGGGCACCGCCGCGATGCGTCAGGCGGTCGATGCGGGCGTGCGCCGCCAGCTGCTTGAACTGGGCGAAGTTGCCGAAGCCGCCGTCACCACCGCCGCGCGCGCGTCGGAACGGCTGACGCAACAGATGCTGTCGATCGGCGAAGCCTCCGCCGCGGTCGAACGCCGGATCGAGGATGCACGAACCGAGCGCGAGGAAGCCGATCGCGACGGTTTCGCCCGCCGCGTCTCGCTGCTGGTCGAAGCGCTCAATTCCGCCTCGATCGACATCACCAAGGCGTTTGCCCATGAAGTGACCGACAGCGCCTGGTCGGCTTACCTCAAGGGCGATCGCGGCGTGTTCACCCGCCGCGCCGTCCGCCTGCTCGACAGCGGCGAGGCGCGGGAGATCGCCGCGCTCTACGACGGCGACCCGGGCTTTCGTGAACAGGTCAACCGCTACATCCACGATTTCGAAGCGATGCTGCGGCAAGTGCTGGCGCTGCGCGACGGATCGCCGCTCGGCGTCACGCTGCTCTCGTCCGACATGGGCAAGCTCTATGTCGCGCTGGCCCAGGCGATCGAGCGGCTGCGCGCGTGACGCCACGGCTTGAGCGCGCACCCGCGCTGCGCATCGCCGGGCTGCGGCGCACGCATCTTGCCGGAAACCATCCCGAAACCACGCGCCGGCAATGGTTCGAACTGGTCGGGATCAGTCCTGTGGCCGGGCAATCGTCACAGATCGGCTATGGCGTCTATTGCGATGTGGAGGGCCATCCCGGCCTGCCCCGGTTCGATTACCTGACCGGCGTCATCGTCCCCGCCGATCAGCCATTGCCCCCGTCAATCGACGCCATCGACCTGCTCCCCTCGACCTATGCCGTGTTCGGATATGACGGCAATGTCCGCGAAATGCGGGCGCTATGGCCGCGAATCCTGGGCGAATGGATCGCACCCGACCGGCTGGCGCCCGGCCCCCGGTTCGAACGTTTCAGCGCCGAGTTCGAACCGGTGCTGGCGTCCGGCCCGGCCGAAATCTGGGTTCCGATCGCCGAATGACCGGTGCCGCCTATGCGGGCTTCACCAGCGTCACCTGCGCCACCCAGATGCCGCCGCCGCGAAACCCGCCTTCGCAATACATCAGGTAATAGCGCCACAGATTCAGGAACGCCGCGTCGAACGCATCGGGCATCCGCCCATCGGCCACCGCCGTGTCGAACGCCACCCGCCAGCGCCGCAGCGTTTCCGCATAATCCGCACCGAACGCCACCCGGTCCTGCCACGCCAGCCCATGCTGCGCGGCGATGCGCTCGAACCGGCGTTCCGAAATCAGCAGCCCGCCGGGGAAGACATAGGTCTGGATGAAATCGACATTATGGGCATAGGCGTCGAAAATCGCGTCATCGATCGCGATATACTGGATCGCCGCCCGCCCACCGGGTTTCAGCACCCGCGCGATGGTGGCGAGATAATCGGGCCAATAGGCCTGGCCGACCGCCTCCACCATCTCGATGCTGACCACCGCGTCATAACGGCCGGAAACGTCGCGATAATCGGTCAGCTCGACCCGCACGCCACCATCATGCGCCGTACCCAGCCGCGCATCGGCATAATCCTTCTGCGCCTGTGACAGCGTGATCCCGGTGACGCGCGCGCCCCGCTGGCGCGCGCGTTCCATGAACCCGCCCCAGCCACAGCCGATCTCCAAGATGTCGCCCGTCGCCCGATCGCCCAGCCGCGCCAGCACCGCGTCGAGCTTGGCAAGCTGCGCATCCTCCAGCGTCATATCCGCGCGCGGGAACATCGCGCTCGAATAGTTCATCCCGGCATCCAGCCAGGGCGCATAGAAATCATTCCCCAGATCGTAATGATAGGCGATGTTGCGCCGCGCCCCGCCGCGATCGTTGCGGCGCAGCCAGTGCCAGCCGCGCCGGACCAGCCGCCCCAGGCCCGACGCCCGCCCCGCATCGCCCAGGCTCGCACGGTTGCGCACGAACAGGTCGAACAGCGGCACCGGATCGGGGCTGGCCCATTCGCCCGCCTGCCATGCCTCGAACCAGCCGACCGATCCACCCGTCGCAAGCCGCCACAGCGCCCGCGCACTGTTCAGCTCGACGATCGCCTCCGGCCCCGGCGCGCGACCGCCCAGCCGCCGCGTCGTCCCATCGGGCAGTGTCAGCGCGATCGCCCCTTCGACCAGCCCCTTGTCGATCCGGTCGAGCAGGCGGCGCAGCAACGGCGTCAACAGCGCGCCGGAAAATCCCCGCCCCTGCTGTCCCCCGCCCTCGCGCCTGCCGTCCCGTCGGCCCCTGTTGCGTGCCGGTGCGTGCATCGCGCGCACAAACCACGCGCCTGCCGAGTCGGGCAAGCGGAGATGTCAGCCGATGTCGCGCATCGCCGCCAGCGCCCGTTCACGCCCCTCGCGATGGCCGATGATCTTGGCGGGATAGGCATCGGGGCGGCACCCCGCCGCGTCGGGATCGTGGATCGCGTCGTCGGGCAGGTCGGCGAGTTCGGGCACCCATCGGCGGATATAGCCCGCCGCATCGAACTTCTCCGATTGGCTCAGCGGCGCCATGATCCGGCTGAACATATTGCTGTCGATCCCGGTCCCGGCCACCCACTGCCAATTGACCGCGTTGCTCGCATAATCGGCATCGACCAGCGTATCCCAGAACCACTGCTCGCCCTTGCGCCAGTCGATCAGCAGATGCTTGATGAGGAAGCTCGCCGCGATCATCCGCACGCGATTGTGCATCCACCCGGTCGCCCAGAGCTGGCGCATCCCCGCATCGACGATCGGATAGCCGGTGCGTCCGCGCTGCCACGCCGCCAGATCCTTGTCCGAGCGCCGCCAGTCGAGCGCATCGAACCGGTCGCGCGCGTTGCGTGAGCCATAGTCGGGAAATTGCAGGATCACATTCTGCGCATAGTCGCGCCAGCCGATCTCGCCCAGAAACACCTCGACCGACCCGCCCGCATCGGCAACGCGATGCCAGACATAGGCGGGCGAAACCTCTCCGAAATGGAGATGCGGGCTCAGCCGCGAACTCCCCTCGATCGACGGCAGGTTGCGCGTTTCGTCATAATCGCCTGCCGCATCGACGAACGCATCGACCCGCCTGCGTGCGCCCGCCTCGCCCGGGGTCCATTCGTCCCCGAACCCCTTCGCCCAGTCGGGCCTGGTCGGCAGCAGCGCCCAGTCGGCCAGCCGGTCGGATTTCGGCCAGTTCGACGGCGCGGGAATGTCGCGCGGCCGGTTGGCGGGATCGCCCGGCGGCATCCGCGTGCGCAATGCCCGCCAGAAGGGGGTATAGATTTTGTAGGGATCGCCCGATCCGGTCGTCACCGATCCCGCCGGGGCCAGATAATTGCCGTCATGACAGACCAGGTCGAGCTTTCTCGCCACCGCGCGCTCTGCATTGCGCCACCACGGTTCGTAATGGCGGATGCAATGCACCCGCGAGGTCCCGACCTCCGCCGCCAGCGCCGCCAGCACCGCGTCCGAAGCCCCCCGGCGCAGGATCAGCCGCGACCCCTTGCCGCGCAACGCCGCGTCCAGGCTGGCAAGGCTGTAGTGCAGCCACCAGCGCGTCGCCCCGCCCATCGCGCGATGCTTCGGCGTCTCGTCGTCGAGGATATAGACCGGGACCACCGGCCCCTCTCCCGCCGCGGCGATCAGCGCCGCCTGATCCGACAGGCGCAGGTCGCGGCGAAACCACAGGATGCTGGTCATTGCGGCGCCGCCTCCGCCGGAATGCGCACGCTGAACCGATCCCCGGCCAGCGGATTGCCGAACCGCTGATCGCGCAGCACGATGGTGCCATCGGCATCATGGCGCGCAAAGGGCATCCGCGCCCAGAACAGAAAGGCGCGGACATCGACCCGTTCGCGCGCGGCGGCGGCGATGCGCGGATCGTCCATGCCGATCGGCTGGGGCGCGGTCGTGGCGGTGTCGAACATGGCGGGCAACAGGCCATCGGCCAGATTGACCACCCGGCTGCCATGCACCCCGCCCCCGCGCCACAGCATCTCGCGTTGCCAGAACGCCACCGGCACCGGGCTGGCGACCACCAGATCCGGGTCGATGCCATGCGTCGCGCGCACCCACGCCGCCGTCCGCGCCTTGGCAACCCCCGTCAACACGCCATTGCCGAGGATATAGGCGCACAGCGCCGCCGCCACGACCCGCCCGCGCCGCATCCAGTCGCCGCCGCGCTTCTCCGCGCGCCGCGACCACAGATAACCGCCGATCAGCAACGCCCACATCCACAGGTCGATGATGAAGATGCTGTCGCCATAGAACCAGCGGCTCGAAAAGGGTTCGAGCAGGCGGATGCCGTAATTATTGAGCCAGTCGAACGCCGGGTGGCTGAGCGTGCCGAGATAAGCGAGCAGCAGCAGATGCCATGGGCGCACCGCCGCGCGGCGTTCGGGCCGCCTGCCCCGCCGCGCCTGCCAGCGGTCGAACGCGACCATCGCCCCGGTCAACATGACCGGCAGCACCAGCATCGCGATCGGCCCATGGGTCAACCCGCGCCGCATTTCCAGCGACTGCATGCCATAGAGCGTGCAGGCGGCGTCGATGTCCGGAATATTCGCCGCGACGATCAGCGTCGGCATGGCGAGGCCGGACAGTTTCTTCAGGCCCGTCTGGCCGATCGCCGCACCGATCAGGCTGTGGGTCAGATTGTCCATGCCCCGCGCCTACGCTTCAGGCCTCGCGCGGTTCCTTGTCGACCATCCAGGTCTGGCCCTTGGCGACCAGTTTCTGCAGATCGGCGACCTTGCCCTCGCTCGCCGCGGCATTTTGCGCCACCACCGCGTTTTCGAAGGTCGGCGCCGGATCGTCATACAGCACGCCCAGCGCCATCGGAAATTCGCCGAACGGCATTTCGATCAGCATATGCGCGATCGACCGGTTGGTCTGGTCATGCACCAGCACCCCGCTCACGTCGCCATCGACGATCTCAACCACCTTGAGCGCCAGCGCATCGCGATCGAGCGCCAGCCCCCTGGTGCCGCCCGCGAACAGCATCGGCTCGCCATGTTCCAGCCACAGCTGATGCCCGGCATTGGCCTTTTCGGTAAAGGGCGCGAACACATCGGCATTATAGACGATGCAATTCTGGAAAATCTCGACGAACGCCGCACCCCGATGGGCATGTGCGGCCTTCAGCACGGTCGGCAGGCCCTTGTGCACGTCGATCCCGCGTCCGCTGAACGGCGCCCGGCTGCCCAGTGCAAAGGCACAGGGGCGCGCGGGCCGGTCGACCGACCCGAACGGGGTCGACGGGCTGCGCGTGCCCACCCGGCTGGTCGGCGAATATTGCCCCTTGGTCAGGCCGTAAATCTCGTTGTTGAACAACAGGATCTGGCAATCGAGGTTGCGGCGCAGGATATGCATCGTGTGGTTGCCGCCGATCGACAGCCCGTCGCCATCACCGGTGACGATCCACACGTCGAGGTCGGGATTGGCGAGCTTCACCCCCGTCGCCACCGCCGGCGCACGGCCATGGATGGTGTGGAAGCCATAGGTTTCCATATAATAGGGAAAGCGCGACGAGCAGCCGATGCCGCTGACGAACACCGTATTTTCCGGCGTCGCGCCGATCTCAGGCATGGTGCGCTGCACCGCCTTCAGGATCGCATAGTCGCCGCAACCGGGGCACCAGCGGACCTCCTGATCGGTCTCCCAGTCCTTGGGGGTCGAAGGCTTGATGGGGGTAAGCTCGTTCATGCGCTCAGCCTTGAAAACTCGCCGTCATGCTGAACTCTTTTCAGCATCCGCCGCGCAATATGCGACGGCTTCGCGAGATAAGAAATGGACCCTGCAACCAGTTCAGGGTGACGGACAGAAGGATGCGTCATGCCAGCATCGCGTCGATCGCGGCTTCGATCTCGGCAATGCGGAACGGCTGGCCGGACACTTTGTTGAGCGGCCGCGCATCGACCAGGAACTGATCGCGCAACACCGTCTTCAACTGGCCAGTGTTCATTTCCGGCACCAACACCTTATCATAACCCTTTAACAACGCACCCAGATTTTTGGGCATCGGCCAGATATGGCGGATATGGATATGCGCCACATCCAGCCCCCGGCGCCGCGCCCGCCGCACCGCCTGGGTGATCGGGCCATAGGTGCTGCCCCAACCGACCACGACCAGCTTGCCCCCCGCCTCGCCCTGCTCGATCGCCTGATCGGGCACGTCGATCCCCGCCACCTTGTCGCGGCGGATTTCGGTCATCGCCTGGGCGAATAATCGAGGTTGACGGTGCCCTGCTGCTTCTGTATCCCGCCGATGCGGTGGAGCAGGCCGGGGGTGCCGGGCTTCACCCAGGGGCGGGCAAGCCGGTCGTTGCGGGCATAGGGCAGGAACTTCTCGCCCTCGGGCGGCAATTCGTCATGGAATTCGACCGGGAACGGCGCATAGGCGGACATGTCCGGCACCTTCCACGGCTCGGCGGCATTCTGGAGGTACCCGTCGGTCAGCAGCATCACCGGCGTCATATATTGCGTCGCGATCCGCACCGCCTCGATCGCGCAATCGAAACAGTCCGCCGCCGACCGGCTGGCGATCACCGGCATCGGCGCAGCGCCGTTGCGGCCATAGATCGCCTGATACAGATCCGACTGTTCGGTCTTGGTCGGCAGGCCGGTCGATGGCCCCCCGCGCTGCGCATTGACGATCACCAGCGGCAATTCGGTCATGATCGCAAGGCCGATCGCCTCGCCCTTCAACGCGATGCCGGGACCGGACGAACAGGTGACGCCCAGCGACCCGGCATAGGACGCGCCGAGTGCCGAGGCGACCGCCGCAATCTCGTCCTCCGCCTGAAAGGTGGTGACGCCGAACTCCTTGAGGCGCGAAAGATGGTGCAGGATCGCGCTCGCCGGGGTGATCGGATAGCCGCCATAGAACAGCTTGAGGTTGGCCAGCTGCGCCCCCGCGACCAGCCCCATGCTGATCGAATCCGCCCCCGTCACCGTGCGATACAGCCCCGGCTCGACCGGCGCGGCGGGCACATGCAGCTGCGCGATGCCCTGCGCGCCCAGTTCGGCGGTCTCGCCATAGGCGTGCCCCGCATTGAGCGCGGCGATATTCGCTTCGGCCAGCTCCGGCGCCTTGGCGAACTTGTCCTTCAGCCACTGCACCAGCGGCGCGCGGTCGCGGTCGAACATCCACAGCGCGAGGCCCAGCGTCCACATATTCTTGCAGCGCAGCGCCTCCTTGTTGCCAAGGCCGAACGGCTTCACCGCTTCCAGCGTCAGTTGCGAGATGTTGAGCTTGAGCAGCTGCCACTTGGCAAGGCTGTCGTCCTCAAGCGGATTTTCCGCATATTTCGCCTTGTCGAGGTTGCGCTTGTTGAACTCGCCCTCGTCCGCGATGATCAGCCCGCCGGGCTTCAGGTCGCCGACATTGGTCTTGAGCGCCGCGGGGTTCATCGCCACCAGCACATCGGGGGCGTCGCCCGCCGTTTCGATCGCGGTCGAACCGAAATTGATCTGGAACGCCGAAACGCCGAACAACGTCCCCTGCGGCGCGCGGATTTCCGCCGGAAAATCGGGAAAGGTCGCCAGATCGTTGCCCGCCAGCGCCGCCGACAGCGTGAACTGTCCACCCGTCAGCTGCATCCCGTCGCCGCTGTCGCCGGCAAAGCGCACCACGACCGCTTCGGGTGCCGGATTGGCGGCCGCCTCGTCGGGCGTCACCTTATGGACCGCACTGGCCATTCAACTTCTTCCTGCAAATTTGGTCTGCGCCCTCTACGCGCGGGGCTGTGACCGGGGAAGTTAGAATGATGGCGGGCGGTTGCAACCGCTTCTTTCCCGCCCGTTTCCCGCCAAAGCCTCGCCCAGCGCGAGCAGCGATGCGACATGGCGCGCCGAAACCTCCATCGCATCGGTGCCATAGCCGCCGCCCAGCGTGCTGGCGAGCGGCAGGCGATGATGCAGCGCCAGGGCGGCGATCCATCGTTCCCGCGCGATCAGGCCGTCATGGGTCAGCGCCAGTCGTCCCAGCCGGTCGCCCGCCCACGGGTCGACCCCCGCCTGATAGAGCAGGATGGTCGGTGCAAAGGCGTCGACCAGCCCAGGCAGGCTCGCCGACAGCGCCGCCATATAGGTCGCGTCGTCCGCCCGGTCGGGCAGCGCGACGTCCAGCGTCGAGCGCGCCTTGCGCACCGGAAAATTCTTTTCGGCATGGATCGAATAGGTCGCGATATCGGTGCGCCCCGCGGTCAGCGCGGCGGTGCCGTCGCCCTGATGCACGTCGCAATCGACGATCAGCACCCGTTCGCCCTCCGCCGCCAGCCGGTTGGCGGCGATGGCGAGATCGTTGAAGATGCAAAAGCCTGCGCCCGTGTCGTACAAGGCATGGTGGCTGCCGCCCGCGATGTTCGCCGCAAAGCCGCGCGCCTGCGCGATCTTCGCCGCGAGATAAGTGCCCCCCGGGACGATCTGCGCGCGCGTCGCGACCGCAGGCGTCACCGGAAAGCCGATCCGCCGCTCCTTGTCGCGCGGCACGCGAGCGGCGATCACCTGTTCGACATAATCCGGGCAATGCATCGCCTCGATCCACGCGCGCGGCATCGCCTCGGGCGCGTGCCAGTCGAGCGGCGCCGCGCTGTCGCGCAGCAAATCGCGGACCAGCCCGTTCTTGTTCCATTGATAGGGGCTGCGCGCGGGCGCGGGGGCGACGTAAAGCGGGTGATGGACGACGGGGATCGTCCACTGGGTCAAGCCGCCAAAGCCTCCAGCGCCTCGCTCGCCGCCAGCCACGCCGCCTCCGCCGCCTCGATCGCCTTGGCCACCGCGCCGCGCTGTTTCATCAGCTCGGTCATGGTCAGCTTGGCCAGCTCGGGCGCCGCGCTGGCCGGATCGAACATCGCGCGGTCGATCGCGCTCAGCCGCTCCTGCAATTTGCTCAGCTCCGCCTCCGCCGCGCGCGCCGATTTGCGCAGCGCATTGCCCTTTTCGCGCGCCTCGGCCGCCTCGCGCCGCGCATCCTTGCGGTTGGCCTTGGCCTCGGCGGCGCTGGCGCCCTTCGGCTCTTTCGCCAGCACAAAGGCGATATAATCGTCCAGATTGCCGTCGAACGGCCTGGCGGTGCCGCTGTCGACCAGCACCAGCCGGTCGGCGGTCATCTCGATCATATGCCGGTCATGGCTGACGATCACGACACAGCCCTGATAGGCGGTCAGCGCCTGGATCAGCGCCTCCCGCGAATCGACATCGAGGTGGTTGGTCGGTTCGTCCAGGATCAGCATATGCGGCGCATCGCGGGTAATCAGCGCCAGCGCCAGCCGCGCCCGCTCTCCACCCGACAGCTTGCCGACTTGGGTCAGCGCCTTGTCCCCGGCAAAGCCGAACCGGCCCAGCTGCGCGCGGACATGCGACGGCTTCTCGCCCTCCATCAACCGCTGCATATGGTCGAACGGCGTCTCGTCGCTGTGCAGTTCCTCGACCTGATATTGGGTGAAATAGCCGACGCGCATCCGGCCCGACGCCGCCTTTTCCCCCTCGATCGGCGCCAGCTGCGCGGCCAGCAGCCGCGCCAGCGTCGTCTTGCCGTTGCCGTTGCGGCCCAACAACGCGATGCGGTCGTCCGGATCGATGCGCAGGTTCAGCCGCTCCAGGATCGGCTTCCCGTCATAACCGACACTGGCATGGTCGAGCGTGATCAGCGGCGGGCGCAGCTGATCGGGATCGGGAAAGCCGAACGCCAGCGTCGGATCGTCGACCACCGCCGCAATCGGCTGCATCCGCGCAAGCGCCTTGGCCCGCGACTGCGCCTGTTTGGCGGTCGATGCCCGTGCCGAATTGCGCGCGACATAATCCTGCAGCTTCGCCCGCTCGGCCAGCTGCTTGTCGCGCGCCGCCGCCTGCTGCGCCTGCCGCTCGGCCTTTTGCCGTTCGAACTGGTCGTAGCCGCCGGGATAAAGGGTCAGCTTGCCGCGTTCGAGGTGCAGGATGTGGTCGACGACATTGTTCAGGAAATCGCGCTCATGGCTGACGATCACGATCGTCGCGGGATAGGAAATCAGGAAATCCTCAAGCCACAACACCGCCTCAAGGTCGAGATGGTTGGACGGCTCGTCGAGCAGCAACAGGTCCGGCTGGCTGAACAGCAACGCCGCCAGCGCCACCCGCATCCGCCACCCGCCCGAAAAACTGTCGAGCGGTCGATGCTGCGCCGCCTCGTCAAAGCCGAGGCCGACCAGGATGCGCGACGCCCGCGACGGGGCCGAATAGGCGTCGATCGCCCCCAGCCGCTCGTGAATTTCGCCCAGCCGGTCGGGGTCTTCCAGCCCCTCGGCCTCCGCCATCAGCGCCGCGCGTTCGGTATCGGCGGCCAGCACGGCCTCGAACGGCGTGGTCTTTCCGGCGGGTGCCTCCTGCGCGACATAGCCGATCCGCGCGCCACGCGGCATCTCCGCGCTGCCCTCGTCCGGATCGATCTGCCCCGCGATCACCTTGACCAGCGTCGACTTGCCCGCGCCGTTCCGCCCGACCAGCCCGATCCGCCCGCGCGGCGGCAACGCCGCACTCGCCCGGTCGATGATCGTGCGCCCGCCCAGGCGGACGGTAATGGCGGAAAGGTTCAGCATGGTCAGGCCCAATAAAGCAATTACCGTCACCCCCGCGAAAGCGGGGGCCCTGCACCTGCGGGATCGGCACCTCGCGCCGGTGCGACAGGAGAACGATCCGGGAGATGCGCCCCCGCTTTCGCGGGGGTGACGATGGGGGTGGTTCCTACCCGCCAGCGGCGTTCAGGACAACCGCCCCTCGAAATCCTCATAACCAAATGACCTGACGATCCGCAGATCATCGGTGCGGCTGTCCCACAGCGCGATCGACGGCAGCGGCACGCCGTTGAACGTCGTCGTCTTGACCATCGAATAATGCGCCTGATCCAGAAACGCGAAACGCTGCCCCGGCACGGGCCGCGCCGCGAACCGGAAATCGCCCAATATATCGCCCGCAAGGCACGACGGCCCGCCCAGCCGCAGCAGCACATCGCCCCCCTCGCCCAGCATCGCGGGGCGATAGGGCGCCTCGATCACATCGGGCATATGACAGGTGGCGGAAATGTCGACCACGCCGATCGGCATGCCATTGTCGAACAGATCGACGAACTCGCCGACCAATATCCCGGTATCCAGCGCGATCGCCTCGCCGGGTTCCAATATCACCTCCAGCCCGGTTTCGGCGCGCACGTCCTTGAGGAACGCGACCAGATCGTCGCGCTGATAATCGGCGCGGGTGATATGGTGCCCGCCGCCGAAATTGAGCCACTTCAACTGCCCGAAATAGGGCGCGATACGCGGCTTCAGCGCCTCCCAGGTGCGGCGCAGCGGCGGGAAATCCTGTTCGCACAGGCTATGGACATGGATGCCGTCCACCCCGTCCAGATGTTCGGGCAACAACTGATCGGCCGGAAAGCCCAGCCGCGAATGGGGCTGTGCCGGGTCATATTTCTGGACCTCACCCTCCGAATGCATCGGATTGAGCCTGAGGCCAACCTCGAACCGCACCCCGCGCACCCGCGCCGCCGCCAGTTCGCCCTGCATCGCCGCATGCTGAAACGGCGTATTAAAGATCACATGATCGGAAATCGCGCAGATTTCCGCCATGTCGGCGGCCTTGTAGCCCGAACAATAGGTCGCGATCTCACCCCGATAATGGTCGGCAGCCAGCTTCGCCTCCCACAGCCCCGATGTCGCGACCCCATCCAGATAGCGTCCGACCAGATCGCCCAGCGACCACATCGAAAACGCCTTGAGCGCCAGCAGGATCTTGACCCCCGCCCGGTCGCGGACATCGGCGATCACCTGCAGGTTCCGCTCCACCGCCGCCGCATCGACGACGAAACAGGGCGACGGCACGCGCGACAGGTCGAACCGCGCGAAGGCGCCCGGATCACCGGCCTTGGTGGACATGATCGGCGGTGCGGCGCGGGTTTCGGTCATTATTTTGCTCGCACAAAGCCACGAGGGCGAAGAAGTGTGTTCACGCAGAGACGCAGAGAGCGCAGAGATGTTATCGCGTGCCGCGTCAGCGGCCATTCACCTCAACGGATCGCCAACCCCACCAATGGCTTAAGAGCGCTCCGCACGGACATGTCCATCTCTGCGCTCTCTGCGTCTCTGCGTGAACAAAAAATCCTGCTTCTCCGCCCCAAATCAGGCCGTCAGAACTTCAGCGGCTCGCTCAACTCCTGCACCTGCCACGGCAGGCCATGGTCGTTCAGCATCGCCATGAACGGATCGGGATCGAACTGCTCCATGTTGAACACCCCCTCACCCTTCCAGCTGCCGTTCAGCATCAACGCCGCGCCGATCATCGCCGAAACTCCGGTGGTATAGCTGACCGCCTT
>CADEEK010000041.1 GCA_902826325.1 uncultured Sphingomonadales bacterium | reverse complement strand
CGTCGTCCAGTCGATCGCCGTCGGCGCCTGTTGCAGCGCCGCCGGCGGCTCTGGCGCCTGCGCGATCGGCATCAGCAGAGCAAGCAGCGCCCGCGACATTACCGCCCCGTCGATCCGAACCCGCCATCGCCGCGCGCCGTGTCGTCGAGCGCCGCAACCTCCTCGAACACCGCGCGCTGAACCGGCGCGGGCACGAGCTGTGCGATGCGTTCTCCGCGTGCGATCGTGAACGGTTTGTGACCAAGATTGGCGAGGATCACCTTAACCTCGCCGCGATAGTCGCTGTCGATCGTGCCGGGGGTGTTGAGGCAGGTGATGCCGTGTTTGAGCGCGAGGCCCGAACGCGGGCGCACCTGCACCTCGAACCCCTCAGGGATCGCGATGGCAAGGCCGGTGGCGACGGCGTGCCGCGCGCCCGGGGCCAGCACCAGATCCTCCGCCGCGACCACGTCCATCCCCGCCGCGCCGTCGGTGGCATAGGCGGGCAGGGGCAGGTCGCGCCCATGGGGCAGGCGTTGCAGGCGGATGGCGATCGCGCTCATGTGCCGCTCCGGGGCAGCGCCGCCGACAGCCGCCGTGTCGCCTCGATCACGTCGGGCGCGTCGATCACCGTCGTGGTGCGACCGGGGATGATGCGGAAATCGGTGGGAATGCCGCGCAGGCTCAGCGCCTCGGCATAGGCGCGCGAAAAGCGGGGCGGGATCGCCGTATCCTCCGCCCCGACCAGGATCGCGACGCGCGTTTCGGGGGCGATGCCGCCTGCGGTCTGCAGCGGATCGAGGCTCGTCACCGGCTCTTGCCAGCGGGGATTGTCGGGTTCCGCCTTGGCGCGATACCGCCGCCATTCGGGCAGGGCGCAGGCACAGGACACCAGCACCATGCCGTCGAGCAGGCCCGACCGGATGCCCGCCAGATTGGCGACGACCACGGCGCCGCCCCCCTCGCCGATCGCCACCACCCGGGCCTTGCGATAGCGTTGGCGCAGCGCGGCGATCGCATCGCCCACCGCCATCACCCGCTCGCGCGTGTAATTGTCGCCGCTGCCGGTGCCGCGCGTGCCGGGGGAGGCGTTGCCCGCCTCATCGGTATAGCCGGGGCGGACGACGCGGACGACCGCGCTGCCCGGATCGGCGGCGGCGAGCGCCTTGGCAAAGGGCGTCAGATCGGTTTTGGCGCGCACTCCGTCGCTGTGCACGACGACATAGAGCGTTCCGGCATCCTGCGGCCTGGCGCCGAAGCTTTGCGTGAACAAAGCGGGCGGCGCCACCGCCGTGGTCGCGCAACCGGTGAGCGACAGCGCGAGCGCGCACAACAGGCTAAAGCGCATCGGCGATCCGATCCGCGAGCCGCCGCGCGACGTCGCGCTTGGGCAGCCGGTCCCAGCTTTCGGCGCCGGTCGCGGTGACGATATGAACCTTATTGGCATCTCCGCCCATCACATCGCCCGAAACATCGTTGGCGACAATCCAGTCCACCCCCTTTCGCGCACGTTTTGCGGTGGCGTGTTCGACGACCCGTTCGGTTTCGGCGGCGAAACCGATCAGCAGCGCGGGTCGCCGCGCGCTTTTGGCGAGATTGGCGAGGATGTCGGGGTTTTCGGTCAGCATCAGCGTGGGCGCGGCCTTGTCCTTCTTGATCTTCTGGTCCGCCATGCCCTCGCTGCGCCAGTCGGCGACGGCGGCGACCATCACCGCGGCATCGGCGGGCAGGGCGGCGTCGACCGCGGCGGCCATTTCGCGCGCGGTTTCGACATCGATCCGCGTCACCCCCGGCGGCGTCGCCAGCGCCACCGGCCCCGCGACCAGCGTGACGCGGGCGCCCGACGCGGCGAGCGCGGCGGCGATTTCGAACCCCTGTTTGCCCGAGGAGCGGTTGGCGATGTAGCGCACCGGATCGATCGGCTCATGCGTCGGCCCCGCCGTGACCAGCACATGTTTGCCGTTCAGCCGGTGCGACGCGGGGTGCAGCGCCTGTTCGATCGCGGCCAGGATCGCTTCGGGTTCGGGCAGGCGGCCGGGACCATATTCGCCGCACGCCATCGGCCCTTCGTCGGGCGCCATCACCGTGACGCCGTCGCCGCGCAGCGTCGCGACGTTGCGCCGCGTCGCGGCATGGTCCCACATCCGCACGTTCATCGCTGGCGCCATCAGCACGGGCTTGTCGGTGGCGAGCAGCAGCGTGGTGGCGAGATCGTCGGCAATCCCCGCCGCCATCCGCGCCAGCAGGTCGGCGGTGGCGGGCGCGATCACCACCAGATCGGCGTTGCGGCTGAGCTGGATATGGCCCATCTCCGCCTCGTCCTTCAAATCCCACAAGGTCGTATAAACCTGGTTTTCGGACAGCGCGGCCAGCGTCATCGGCGTGACGAAATGCGTGCCCCCTTCGGTCAGCACACAGGTGACGTCGATCCCCGCCTTGCGGCACAGGCGAACCAGTTCGCACGCCTTATAGGCGGCGATGCCGCCACCGACGATCAGCAGGATGCGCTTCATTGCCCGATCCTCTGCACGCGAACGCGCCGCCTGTCGAGCGCGCGCACGCTCAGGTCGCGCAGGGCATCGGGCACGAACACCAGGCCGCACAGATAGACGGGTGCGATCATCAGCCCCCAGTAAAAGGTATCGAGCCGCGCGAACAGGCTGATCGTCACGGCATAGGCGGTGAACACCGTCACCGCGCGCAGCGCCAGCGGATCGCGCCAGCTCGCCCAGCCGAGCAGGGCCAGCGCGGCGAGCAGCGCGGCGATGATCGGCGGGAACAGCTGCAGCGCGGTCGCCAGCGTCATCGCGCGCACGAACAGGCCAAAGCCGTGCATCCCGGCCCAGCCGGGGGAGGCGGCGTCGAGCGGCCCGGTCACGCCATGGACGGCAAATGCATGGGCGGCGAGCGCGATGGCGAAGATGCCGAGCGCGACGGCCCAGCCCAGCGCCTCGCGCCGATGCCCCTCGGCCAGCGCGAACCCGGCCATGACCAGCACATAGAGCGCGGCGGTTTCGCGGACCAGCATCGCGATCGCGCCGATCGCCACCGCCTCGACCCAGCGGCCCGGACGGCGCAGCGCCAGACTGATCGCCACCAGCAGCCCGCCCCAGATTTCGTGAAAGGCGATCAGGCCCGGCTGGACAAAGGCGAGCAGCCCGCCGGCGAGCAGGAACAGGGCGACCAGCCGCGCCGGGGTCGCCGCCAGCCCCGCGGCCAACCGGCGATACCACAGCCATGCGGCCAGCGCCGCCAGCGCCCACAGCAGGCCGAGCAGGGCCGGGGCGGGCAGCATCGCCTGAACGCTGGCGAGCACGGGGAGGCGAAAGGTGAGGAACGGGCGCAGCGGATAGCTGCCCGCGCGCAACGCATCGGCGGCGGCGCGATAATAATCCTCGCCATGCGCCACCGCCGCGACGATCCCGTCATACAGCGCGACATCGGTCTGGCGATCGGCGCCCGCGCCCGCCGGTTCGCCCTGGGGCAGCGGCACGCCGAGCATTGTGAGCGAGGCGAGCAGCAGCACCGCCACCACCGCCGCCACGATCCGCGCATGGCGCGCCGACAGCGCGGCGAAGCGGCTAGGCAGCGTGAGCCAGAGGGGCGGGGAGCGGGTCATGCGCCAGCTGGTGTATCGCAGCCGGACGCCGCTGTCAGGCCAGCAACAGCGTCGCGGCGGCGCCCGCGCCCGCCGCCAGCAGCGCCACCGCCAGATAGCGCCAGCCGCCACCCACGCGCACCACCTCGATCTCGCGCAGCGGCGGGGCGGGGGGTGCACCGCCGGGATCGGGGAAATGGCGTTCGATATTGCGGATCAGCTTGGGCAGCCGCGCGATCGTCTGAATGTCCGCGACCAGCCGGTCGGCGATCATCGCTTCCGGCCCCAATTCGGTGCGGATCCATTCGCGCACGAACGGTGCGGCCGATTCCCACAGATTGATGTCGGGATGCAGCCGCGTCGCCACCCCCTCGACCATCACCATCGTCTTTTGCAGCAGCAGCAGGTGCGGCTGGGTCTGCATGTCGAAATCGCGGGTGATGTTGAACAGGCTGTCCAGCATCATGCCGACGCTCATATCCTTGACCGGCAGGCCGCGCATCGGCTCCCCCACCGCGCGCAGCGCGGTCGCGAATTCGGCGACATTGTGGTGCGCGGGGACATAGCCCGCCTCGAAATGGATTTCGGCGACGCGGCGATAATTGCCGGTGATCAGGCCATAGAGGATTTCGGCGAGCCAGACGCGCGCGCGCCGGTCGATCCGGCCCATGATGCCGAAATCGATCGCGGCGATACGGCCACCAGGGAGCGCGAACAGATTGCCCTGATGCATGTCGGCATGGAAGAAACCTTCCGAAATCGCCTGCCGCAGAAAGGCGCGGACGAGCGTGTTGGCCAGACGCTGCGTATCATGTCCGGCGGCGATCAGCGCGTCGCGGTCGGACAATTTGATGCCGTCGATCCATTCGAGCGTCAGCACCCGGCCCGTCGTCCGCGCCCAATCGATCGCGGGGACGGTGAAATCCGGCTCGGCCTCCATCGCCTCGCTCAGCTCCGACGCCGATGCGCCTTCGCGCCGCAGGTCGAGTTCGCGGCTGGTCCAGCGCTTGAAGGTTTCGATCACCAGGCGCGGGCGCAGCCGTGCCGCCTCGCCGCCCATCCCCTCGATCTGTGCCGCCGCCCATTGATAGGTGTCAATGGCGCGGGCGAATTCGGCCTCGATGCCGGGGCGCAGCACCTTGACCGCGACCTTGCGCCCGTCGGTGGTCGTCGCGCGATGGACCTGGGCGATCGACGCCGCACCGATCGGCACCGCTTCGATGTCGGTGAACAGCGTGTCGAGCGGTTTGCCGAAGCTCGCCGTCATCGCCTCGCGGATGATCGGGAAGGGGACGGGGGGCAGCGCATCCTGCAGCCGCAACAGGTCCAGCGCCGCCGGTTCGCCGATCAGGTCGGGACGGGTCGCCAGCGTCTGGCCCAGCTTGATCGCCGCGGGACCGATCGCCTGAAACGCATCGGCATAGCGCGGTGTCGCGGGCACGCGCGCGCCCAGCCGCGCGAGCCGCGCGAGGCGGCGGATCGGGCGTGGCGTGTTGCGGTCGCGCTCGATCCCGCGCAGCGCGCCGTGGCGCGCCAGCGTGCGCCCCCATTTGAGGAGGCGCCACAGGTGAACGGCGGGGGCGGTCAAATCTTCCAGCCGCTATGGATCGCGACCAGCCCGCCCAGCATCGGTTCGACCCGCGTCTGCACGAACCCCGCCTCGCCGATCATCCGTTCGAACGCGGGCATGTCGGGAAAGCGGCGGATCGATTCGATCAGATAGCGATAGCTGTCGGCGTCATTGGCCAGCAGCTTGCCGAGTTTGGGCACCAGATGATGCGAATAGGCGTCGTAGATATCCGAAAAACCGGGCCACAGTGTCGTCGAGAATTCGAGGCAGAAGAACCGCCCGCCGCGCCGCAACACGCGATGCGCCTCGCGCAAGGCCGCCGGAATGTCGGTGACGTTGCGGATGCCGAAGGCGATCGTATAGGCATCAAAGAACCGGTCGGGAAATTGCAGCTGTTCCGCATTCGCCTCGGTCCAGACCAGCCCGTCGATGCCCTGTCGCGCGGCGCGGTCGATGCCGACGGCCAGCATGTCGGGATTGATGTCGGCGACGGTGATCGCCGCGCCCGATTCCGCCATGCGAAAGGCGATGTCGCCGGTGCCGCCCGCCATGTCGAGGATCGCCTCGCCCGCGCGCGGCTTTACCCGGCGGACGAACACGTCCTTCCACACGCGATGCAATCCGCCCGACATCGCGTCGTTCATCAGGTCGTAACTGCCCGCGACGCTTGAAAAGACGCCGCCGACACGCGCGGTCTTGTCCTCGCGCGCGATCTCCTCATAGCCGAACGATACGGTGTTGCTCATGCCCGCGGCTCTAGCCAAGGCTTGTGTGCCGCGCAAACGCAACCTAGCGGATTTCGATGCCCGAGCTTCCCGAAGTCGAAACCACGGTGCGCGGCCTGTCCCCCGTGCTGCACGGACGGCGGATCGCGCGCGTGATCCTGCGCCGCCCTGATCTGCGCCGTCCGATGCCGGTGGATCTGGGCCAGCGGCTGACCGGGGCGACCGTCACCGCGATTGGCCGTCGCGCCAAATATGGCCTGATCGACACCGATCGCGGCGACACGATGATCTTTCACCTGGGCATGTCGGGGCGCTGGCGCGTCGATCCGGGCGAGATCCTGACGCACGACCATCTGATCCTCGAAACCGCGGACGGCAACCGGCTGGCGCTCAACGACCCGCGCCGCTTCGGTTCGGTCGATCTGGTCGCGAGCGGGGCGCTGGGCGAATGGCCCGCCTTTGCCGCGCTGGGGCCGGAGCCGCTGGGGCCGCAATTCACCGCCGATCACCTGCGCCGCGTGCTGGCCGGGCGGATCGCTTCGGTCAAATTGCTGCTGCTCGACCAGCGGATCGTCGCGGGGCTGGGCAATATCTATGTGTGCGAGGCGCTGCACGAGGCGCGCATCGCGCCACAGCGCAGCGGCGGATCGATCGGGCGGGCGCGGCTGGAGCGGCTGGTTGTCGCGGTGCGCTCGGTGCTCGATGCGGCGATCGCGGCGGGGGGATCGACGCTGCGCGACTATGCCCAGCCCGATGGCGACCTTGGCTATTTCTCCAAGCAGTTCAAGGTCTATGGCCGGGAAGGCGCGCCGTGCGACTGCGGCGGCACGGTCGCGCGCTATGTCGAGGGCGGGCGCTCGACCTTCTGGTGTCCGCGCTGCCAGCGTTAGACGGATGGCATCGGTTTCGCCGATGGGTTAGCCTTGCGCGACAGCGTGGGTGAGGATGACGCGATGGGTGTCGTGATATATCGTGCATTGGTTGGTGGACTGATGCTGATCGCCGGGGCAATCGGCCTGTGCGCGGCGCAGGCGACGACGCCGGCCACCCCGCGCGATCCGGTGCGCGCGATCGTCGCGGCCTTTGCCGATCACGCGATCGTCGCACTGGGCGATGGCGACCATGGCAATGTCCAGAGCCACGACTTGCGGCTGCGGCTGATCCGCGATCCGGCGTTTCGCGCGGTGGCGCGCGATATCGTCGTCGAATTCGGCAATTCGCGGCATCAGGCGGTGATCGACCGCTATATCCGTGGCGAAACGGTGCGGCAGGACGATCTGCGCCGCGTCTGGGAGGATACCGCCCAGGCCAATCCGGTGTGGGATGTGCCCGTCTATGCCGATTTCTATCGCGCGGTGCGCGAGGTGAACGCCACGCTGCCGCCCGACAAGCGGCTGCGGGTGATCCTGGGCGATGTGCCGTTCGACTGGGATGGCGTGCGCACGCTGGCCGATTATCGTCGCCAGCCGCAGCGCGACGATGCCGTGACCGCGGACATCATCCGCCGACAGGTGCTGGCGAAGGGCCGCCGCGCGCTGTTGATCTTTGGCGAAATGCACCTGTTGCGCCAGCCCTTTGCGCGCGCCGACACGCCCGACGCCAGACCGTACAGCATCGTCACGCTGCTGGAAGCGCGCGGGACCAGGGTGTTTTCGATCTATACCAATGCGTTGGTGGACGTGGCGCCGTTGCAACCGGACATTGCGGACTGGTCCGCGCCCGCGCTGGCGATGCTGGCGGGCACGCCGCTGGGCGCGGCGCCCCTGTCCGCGTTCAACCCCTATGCCCCCGGCGCGCCGTCCGATCCGGCGCGTGCGGTGGCGATGGCGCGGCAGTTCGACGCGATGATCTATCTCGGGCCGCAATCGTCGATGCGGTCGAGCATGCCCTCGCCAGCCTTGTGCAGGGATCAGCCCTATCTGCAGCGGCGCTTCTTTCGCATGACGTTGCTCGGCATGGCGCGGATGGTCGACATGGCCCGGCAATATTGCGCCGCGACGGGTGCGCCGGTCGCCGAGTGAGGTTGACCCGACTCGCGCGAATGGCTAAGGGGCGCGCTTTCCCGGGCGTGGGACCTGATTTCCGCGCCTCTTTTCGCAGCGATACAGGAACGAGATTACATGGCGAACACGCCGCAAGCCAAAAAGCGCATCCGCCGCAACGCCCGCCGCACCGAAGTCAACGGTGCGCGCGTCGGCCGCATCCGCACCTTCGTCAAGAAGGCGGAAAGCGCGCTGGCATCGGGCGACAAGTCGGCGGCCGAATCGGCGCTGAAGGCGATGCAGCCGGAACTGGCGCGCGGCGTGGCCAAGGGTGTGCTGCACAAGAATACGGCGGCCCGCAAATTCTCGCGGCTGACCAAGCGGCTCGCCGCGCTCGCCTGATCGCACGCAAATCCGGTATTTATCGGCCCCGTCGGCGCAAGCCGGCGGGGTTTTTGCTGTCGCTTCAATGGCTTGGTTAACCATATTTTCGCCAAGCCGCAGAACACCACGAGTCGCATCGTCACGCAATCGTCACGAGCATAGAAAAAGCCATATAATCAGTTGGTTGTAAGATAATTGACGGATTTCTGCGGGCCAGACGAGTCAAGCCTACTTATTTCAGATTCTTTACATGCCGCCCTCTTGATCGACTCGAAAAACCGTCCCTAAAACGAACTCCCGCCGCAGCGTTCACGCGGGCGGGTTCAGCGAAGGTAAAAGCGCCAGCGCGGATGCGATTCCGGCTGTGGGACGCTTTTGCCTGGTCGAAATCGCGTTGTGGAGAGGCTGGCTTTCCCGATGCGCGTGGTGATGTCGCCCCGACCGGGCGTGGGGATTGCCCCTGTGGGGGATTTGGCCCGGCAGGGCGCGGATGAAAGGGGGCAGCAAGCGAATGGATCAAGCCAAGGCCTGGACACGTGTGCGCGGCAACCTGCGGCTTTCCGCGGGGCAGCGGCTGTTCGACCAATGGCTCAAACCCATCGTCCAGATCGAATCGGACGATGCAGATACGGTTCGCCTGGGCCTGCCTTCGCCGTTCATGACCAATTGGGTCAAAAGCCATTATGCCGACCGGCTGTTGATGGAATTTCGCGCGCTGTTGCCCGAGATTCGCGCGGTGTCGATCGAAACGCTGAGCGCGCGCGCGGCGCAGGCGCTGGTCGCCGATGATCCGGCGGAAGGCGCGCAGCCGGTCGCGGCGGCCCCATTGCCGGGCGCACCGGCGACCGCGGCAGCCGAGCGGCCGCGTTTCGACACGCGCTTCACCTTCGACCGGTTCGTGGTCGACACGTCGAACCGGGTGGCGTTCAATGCGGCGAAGGAGCTGGCGAAGCCCGGCAAGCCGCGCTTCAGCCCGCTTTACCTGCACAGCGCGACCGGACAGGGCAAGACGCATCTGATGCATGCGATCGGTCAGGCCTATCTCGACGCGGTGCCCGACGCGACTGCCATCTACATGCCCGCCGAGCGTTTCATGTTCGAATTCGTCCGGGCGGTGCGCGAAAAGGACACGTTCAGCTTCAAGTCGCGGCTGCGCGGCGCCGACCTGTTGATGATCGACGATCTGCAGTTCATCGCGGGCAAGGAATCGACGCAGGAGGAATTTTTCCACACCGTCGATGAATTCATGCGCGAGGGCAAAAGGCTGGTGATCGCCGCGGACCGCAGCCCGCTGGCGCTTGAAGGCATCGAGGCACGGCTGGCATCGCGGCTGGGCGCGGGGCTGGCCGCCGACATCAAGCCCGCCGAACTTGGCCTGCGCCGCACGATCCTCGACCGCAAGCTGGAGGATATGGCGGGGGTGGCGGTGCCGAGCGACGTGCTCGACATGCTGGCCGCGCGGATCAGCAGCAGCGTGCGCGAGCTGGAAGGGGCGCTCAACCGCCTGGTCGCCTATGCGCAGCTCAACAGCGAGCCGGTGAACATCGCCTTTGCCGAAAATGTGCTGGGCGAGGCGCTGCGCGGGAGCCAGCGGCGGATCACCATCGACGAGATCCAGAAGGCGGTGTCGGCGCATTTCGAGGTCAAGCAGCTCGACCTGATCTCGCAACGCCGTGCGGTGGTGATCGCGCGCCCGCGCCAGATCGCCATGTATCTGGCCAAGCGGCTGACCACCCGTTCGCTGCCGGAAATCGGCCGCAAGTTCGGCAATCGCGACCATTCGACCGTGATCCACGCCGTCCGCCGGATCGAGGAGCTGCGCGGCACCGACAGCGAGATCGACGGCGCGGTGCGCAGCCTGATGCGCCAGTTGGAAGCGTAAGCGTTTCGCCCGGTTGCGGGCGTGTTCGGGTAGGCGTTCCGCGTTCGCCCTGCCGCCATGGCGGGGCAGGGGTGGGGGGTGTTCCCCCCGGATCTTCGCACTTCCCACCCCAAGCGGATTTCCGGTCGGGCGCGACGACGAGGCGTTGGGCGTGACCACGCGCGTTCCCCGTCAACCCGGCCTTGCGCCGGGGTCCCGCTTCTGCCTCAGCTTCGCAACTAGCCAGACCCCGGCGCAACGGGACGGGGGGTTAGCGGTCGATGACCAGCCCCATTGCCGTCTGCACGTCGCGCAACAGCGGCGCGGCCAGCGCGTTGGCGCGGTCGGCGCCCTGGCGCAGCACCGCATCCACCGCGCCGCGATCGGCCATCAGGCGCAGCATCTCGTCGCGGATCGGGCCCAGCTTCGCGACGGCAAGGTCGGCAAGGGCGGGTTTGAACGCGCCAAAGCCCTGTCCGGCATAATCGGCGACCACGTCGTCCGGCGTCCGGTCCGCCAGCGCGGCGAAGATGGTGACGAGGTTCCGCGCCTCTGGCCGGTCCTTCAGATCCTCGAAGCTTTCGCCCAACGGGTCGGGATCGGTCTTCGCCCTGCGGAATTTCTGCGCGATCGCGTCGTCATCGTCGACCAAGTTGATCCGCGCCGCTTCCGACGGGTTCGACTTGGACATTTTCTGTGCCGCATCGCGCAGGCTCATGATGCGCGGCGCCGCCTTGCTGATCAGCGGTTCGGGCTGGACCAGCAGATCGACCCCGTAATCGAGATTGAACTTGGCGGCGATGTCGCGGGCGAGCTCGAGATGCTGTTTCTGATCCTCCCCCACCGGCACATGGGTCGCGCCATAGAGCAGGACATCTGCGGCCATCAGCACCGGATAATCGTACAGGCCGACGCTCGCGCCCTCGCGGTCCTTGCCCGCCTTGTCCTTGAACTGGGTCATGCGGTTGAGCCAGCCGACGCGCGCGACATTGTTGAGCAGCCAGGTCAGCTCGCTGTGCGCGGGCACGCGCGCCTGGTTGAACAGGATCGATCGCGCGGGATCGATGCCGCTGGCGATGATCGCGGCGGTCACTTCGAAACTGTTGTCGGTGACGCCGCGCGGATCGACCGCATCGGTCAGCGCGTGCAGATCGGCGATGAAATACATGCTCTCGCCGCCCGCCGCCTCGACATCCGCCTGCATGCCGACCCATTGCTTGATTGCGCCAAGATAGTTGCCGAGGTGCAGATTGCCGGTGGGCTTGATGCCGGAAACGACGCGCATGGTAAGGGTCCAGGTCTTCAGGTTGACTTACGGCGCACCAGCGACCGGATGTCGCTTGGCCGGAACGCGCCGGTGGCGAAACAGGCGGCGGCGTAGACGATGCAGCCCGCGCCGACCAGCACCAACATTGCCGATGTGCGGATCGTCCAGGCGCCGGTGGTATAGGGCGTGAACAGATCGTTGAGGAAGAACATCACCGCGCCCATCGCCAGCGCCGCGCCGACCAGCCGCCACACCCGCCGTGACAGCTGTGCATCCGCCGCGAAATGCCCCCGTTTGCGCAGCGCCCGATAGAGCAAAGCGACATTGACCCAGGCGGCGATCGCGGTCGCCAGCGGCGGGCCCATATGTTTGAGCGGCACGATCAGCGCGAGATTGCCGATCAGGTTGATCGCGATCGAAATGGTGGCGAAGCGCACCGGGCTTTTGGTGTCCGACCGGGCATAGAAGCCGGGGGTCAGCACCTTGACCAGAATATATGCCGGCAGGCCGATCGAGAAAGCGGCGAGCGCCTGTGCGGTGCGCACCGTATCGTCCGCGGTGAACGCGCCATGCTGGAACAGGGCGGCGACGATCGGCGCGCCACAGATCACCAGCGCGGCGGTGGCGGGCAGGGTGAGGAACAGCGCCAGTTCCATCCCGCGATTCTGCGTGTGCATCGCCGCGCCGTCCTGCCCCGCGCCCAATTGCCGCGCGATGGTCGGCAGCAGCACGGTGCCAAGGCCGATGCCGATCAGCCCCAGCGGCAGCTGGTTCAGGCGATCGGCATAATAGATATAGGATACCGACCCCTCGGCCAGCAGGCTGGCGGCGAGCGCGGTCGAAATGACGAGGTTGATCTGCGTCGCGCCCGCGCCCGCCGCCGCCGGGCCGATCAGCGCCAGCAGCTTTTTGACATCGGGGCTGAGCCGGGGACGGCGGATGCGCAGCCGCACGCCGGCCGCGCGCGCCGCCAGGATCAGCCAGATCAGCTGCGCCGCGCCCGCGACGCTGACCGCGATCGCCTGATTGCGTGCGGTCATCAGCACATCATCATGATGGAAGAACAGCAGTGCGCCGATCAGCGTCAGGTTGAGCAGGATCGGCGCGGCGGCATTGACCCAGTAACGCTGGAGCGAATTGAGGATGCCGCCGAGCAGCGAGACGAGGCTGATGAACAACAGATAGGGAAAGGTCAGGCGCGACAGTTCGACGGCATAGGCAAACTGGTCCGGCGTCACGTCGTTGAACCCGCCCGACAGCGCCCAGACGACGGGGAAGGCGGCGATTTCCATGATCGCGGTCATCGCGATCAGCACGGGCAGCAGCACCGACAGCGCCTCTTCGGCGAAGGAGAGGGCGGGGCGGGTGTCCCCGTCCGCCTCACCCACCTTGCGGCTGAACATCGGCACGAAGGCGGCGCTGAACGCCCCTTCGGCGAACAGCGCGCGGAACAGATTGGGCAGGCGGAACGCGATCAGGAACGCGTCGGAGGCGAAGCTTGCCCCGACATAGCGGGCGAACAGCGAATCGCGGACGAGGCCAAGCACGCGGCTGGCAAGCGTCAACCCGCCGATCGATCCCAGGGCTTTGACAAGGTTCATCGTCCGCACCCCTGAAAGCCGTCATCCCCGCGCAGGCGGGGATCCATTCTGGCTGCGGATGCGGCTCGATCCGAGACCTTCGCCAGAATGGATTCCTGCCTTCGCAGGAATGACGGTCGATCGACTGGGGTCAAGCCTGACCGGCTTCCCCGGCCTCACCCTGCTGGGCCTGTTGCTGTTCGAGCTGCTGATAATAGAGACCGTTGAAATCGATCGGTTCGAGCATCAGCGGCGGGAAGCCGCCGTCGCGCACCGCATCGGCCAGCACGCGGCGGGCAAAGGGGAACAGCAGGCGCGGCGCTTCGCCGAGCAGGAACGGGCGCAGCGCCTCGTCCGGCACGTTGCGGATCGCGAACAGCCCCGAATAGGACAGGTCGATGACGAAGGCGAGCTGGTCCTCCATCTGCGCGCGCACGTCGATCTTCAGCGTCACTTCATGCACGTCCTGACCGACTTCGGCCGAACCGATGTTGAACTGAACGTCGAATGCGGGCTGGCCCTGGACCTGGTAGATGGCGGGCGAATTGGGATTTTCGAACGAAAAATCCTTCACATATTGCGAAATCACGCCGACCGAGGGGGCGGTGTCCGCGCCGTTCGCCAGCGGTTCGCCACCCGGCACTGCGTTTTCCGGCTCGCTCATTATCGAAAAGTCCTTTTTTGTATGAAATATTGGCGCGCGGGGATCCCATTGCGATCCGCGCGTGTTCGATCGCCGCGCCTAGCAGGCGCATCGGCCGGTTTCAACGGGCGTGCGCCAGACCATTTGAATCCGGCGCATATCCGCCTTATGTGAAGGTTGGAAAAGAGGTGTCGGAAGTGTTTTTTGTCGTCCTGTTCGCTGCAATCGCCGCCTTTCTGGCGCTTCGGCTCTATTCGGTGCTGGGCAAGCGCACCGGGCACGAACAATCGCTGCCGCAACCCGCGGCCGAGGATCGCGTCGGCGCAGCGCCGCTGCCGCGCACGATCGACATGCCCGGCGAGGCGCGCGACACCGGCCCCCGCGCGGTGGAAACCGGTGCGGAAACGGGCCTGCGCGCGCTGGTCGCCGCCGATCCGTCCTTCGATGTCGGCCAGTTCGTCGAAGGGGCGAAGAGCGCCTATCGGATGATCCTCGAAGCGTTCTGGAAGGGCGATCGCGAAACGCTCGACTGGCTGGTGTCGGACGATGTCCGCGACAGCTTTGCCGCCGCGATCGACGCGCGCGAAGCGGCGGGCGAAACGCTGGACAACCGGCTCGTGTCGATCGAACGCGCAACGATTTCGGATATTGCGGTCGATAAGCGGACGGCGCGGATCACCGTGCGGTTCGATGCCGATATTGCCGCCGTGACGCGCAACAAGGACGGCGAGGTGATCGCCGGATCGCTCAGCGACGCGGTCGAAACCCATGATGTGTGGGTGTTCAGCCGCGATCTGGGCAGCGACGATCCGAACTGGAAACTGTCCGACACCGACGAAGCGTAACAGAGGAGGTCAGGCGATGCGCGCCGGGGGGATCGTGGCCTGTGCCGCGTTGCTGGGGGCCTGTTCCTCGGGGGTGATTCCCGAGCGTGCGGGGCCGTCGCTGCCGATTCCGCTCAGCGCGGGGCGGGCGCC
>CADEEK010000040.1:1414-15048 GCA_902826325.1 uncultured Sphingomonadales bacterium | reverse complement strand
TTCCAGAATATCCTGCCGATGGGTGGCCGGGTGGGGGAGCGGGCCGGTGCGGCAAACCAACACAAAAACGCTGGATCGCTGTCATGCAGTTGCGCGCCGAAGCCATTATTCTTGCGGTTCGGCCGCATGGCGAAAATGGCGCGATCGTGCGGGCGATGACCGGGGACGCCGGAATGCTGGCGGGGTATGTGCGTGGCGGGCGATCGCGCCAGCATCGCCCGATCCTGCAACCGGGCAATGTCGTGCTGGGCGAATGGCGGGCGCGCACGGCGGAACAGCTGCCCGCACTCACGCTCGAACTGCTGCACAGCCGCGCGCCGATGTTTCGCGAGCCATTGCCCGCCGCCGCGTTCGAATGGGCGACGGCGCTGACCGCCGCGGTGCTGCCGGAGGGGCAGGCCTATCCCGCGATCCATACGGCGCTCTGCGGCATGCTCGATGCGATCGAGGCGGCCCCGGCGGCGCGTGGCTGGGGCGTGGCGCTGGTGCGATATGAACTGCTGTTGCTCGCGGCGCTGGGCTTTGGTCTCGATCTTGAACGCTGTGCGGCGACCGGTGGCACCGACGGTCTGGCCTTTGTCAGCCCGAAAAGCGGCGCGGCGGTCAGTCGCGGCGCGGCGCTGGGGTATGAGGCGCGGTTGTTGCCGCTGCCCGATTTCGTCCGCGTTGGCGGGGTGGCCGAATGGGCGGACATTCTGGACGGCCTGAAGCTCACCGGGCATTTTCTGGAGCGCGACCTGTTGCACGGGCGGGCGGTCGAGATTCTGGCCGCGCGGCAGCGGCTGATCGAACGGATCAACCGGGCGGTTGCGTGATGCGGCCAAGCGGCTATGGCGCACTGCGGTATCGCAAGGAGTGGGCATGTCGTTGATCGCAATTCTTCCCGGTGACGGGATCGGGCCGGAAGTCACCGCGCAGGCGAAGCGCGTGCTCGATGCGCTCGACCTGGGGCTGAATTACGAAACGGCGCCGGTCGGGGGCGCCGCCTATTTCAGTGACGGCCATCCGCTGCCCGCCGCGACGCTCGACCTGGCGAAGCGCGCCGACGCGATCCTGTTCGGCGCGGTGGGCGATCCGCGGTGCGACAATCTCGAGCGGCAGTTGCGGCCCGAACAGGCGATATTGGGGCTGCGCAAGGAATTGGGGCTATTCGCCAATTTGCGGCCCGCGCGGCTGTTCGCGGGGCTGGAGGATGCATCGGCGCTGCGGCCCGAAGTGGCGGGCGCGATCGACATGGTGATCGTCCGCGAACTGAACGGCGATGTCTATTTCGGCGAAAAGGGCATGCGGACGACCGCTGGAGGGCGCCGCGAAGGCTATGACATCATGTCCTATGACGAGGATGAGGTGGCGCGGATCGCGCGGGTCGGCTTTGAAACGGCGAAGGTGCGGCGTGGCAAGCTGTGTTCGGTGGACAAGGCCAATGTGCTCGAAACGTCGCAGCTGTGGCGTGACGTCGTGATCGAGGTGGCGAAGGATTTTCCCGAGATCGAACTGAACCACATGTATGTTGACAATGCCGCGATGCAGCTGGTGCGCAATCCCGGCCAGTTCGACGTGATCGTCACCGGCAATCTGTTCGGCGACATCCTGTCGGATCAGGCGAGCATGTGCGCCGGATCGATCGGGATGCTGCCGTCCGCCTCGCTAAATGATGCGGCCAAGGGGCTGTATGAACCGATCCACGGGTCGGCGCCGGATATTGCGGGGCAGGGCAAGGCCAATCCGTGCGCGACGATTTTGTCGGCGGCGATGCTGCTGCGCTATTCGTTGGGGCGGGACGATGCCGCCGACCGGATCGAGGCGGCGGTGACGGCGGCGCTTCACGGGGGCGCGCGCACCGCGGATCTTGGCGGCGCGCTGACCACCGTGCAGATGGGTGATGCGGTGTTGCGGGCGCTGGCGTGAGCAAATTGCCGCTCGACCTTGCGGTGATCGTGCCGACGTTCAACGAGCGGCGCAACGTGGCGGTGATGATCGCCGCGCTCGACAGCGCATTGGCCGGGATCGGCTGGGAAGCGATCTTCGTCGACGACAACAGCCCCGACGGCACCGCCGAGCTGGCGCGCGAACTGGCGCGGACCGACCATCGCGTGCGGGTGATCCAGCGCATCGGGCGGCGCGGCCTGTCGTCCGCCACGATCGAGGGGATGTGCGCGACCGCCGCCCCCTTTGTCGCGGTGATCGATGGCGACATGCAGCATGACGAGACGCTGTTGCCCGCGATGTTGGCGGCGTTGCGGGGGGATGACGGGCTGGACATCGCCATCGGTTCGCGGTTCGTCGATGGCGGCGGGACCGGCGAATGGGACCGCGACCGCGTCGCCAAGTCGGCGATGGCGACGCGGCTGTCGCGTTGGGTGCTGAAGGCGGATCTGAGCGATCCGATGAGCGGGTTCTTCATGGCGCGGGCGCGCGTGGTGCGGGAGATCGTGCCGCAGCTTTCGGCGATCGGGTTCAAGATCCTGCTCGACATCCTGACCGCCAGTCCGCGTCCGTTGCGTTTCGTCGAGCTGCCCTATGTGTTCCGCACGCGGCAGGCGGGGGAGAGCAAGCTCGATCATGTCGTGGCGATGGAATATCTGATCGCGCTTTACGATCGGATGTTCGGGCGGATCGTGCCGGTGCGGTTCGCGATGTTCTCGCTGATCGGTGCGCTGGGCGCGGGGGTGCATTTCGCGGCGCTGTGGGCGGTGTTCGGGCTGGGCGGGGCGAGTTTCCTGGCGGGAACGATCGTGGCGACGGGCGTGGCGATGACGTTCAACTTCCTGCTCAACAACGCGCTGACCTATCGCGACCGGCGGCTGCGCGGGCTGCGCCAGCTGGTCGATGGATGGATCGGATTTTGCGCGGTCTGTTCGGTTGGCGCGGTCGCGAATATCGGCGTCGCGGCGTTTCTGCACGATGTGCAGGACCAGCAATGGGCGCCCGCGGCGCTCGCCGGGATCGCGGTGGCGGCGGTGTGGAACTTTGCGTTGTCGTCGCGCTTCGTATGGGGGCGGTATTAGGCTTGTCGGGTTCCGGTTTTTGGTTCCGGCACCAGCCCGCTGAGTCTTTGTTGGGTTCCGGCACCGGCCCGCTCCCCCACCCCGCCACCCATCGGCAGGATATTCTGAAATGGGTGGCGGGGTGGGGGAGCGGGCCGGTGCCGGAACCTCTAACCAGCTACGCCCAGCCGGGTAGCCAGACATAGCGTTCGAACCCGCGATCGTTCGGGAGCGGGAGGGCGGCGAGGATCGGGTAGAAATAGGCGAACAGCGCGACGGCGACGACCAGAAACCATTCGTCGCGGCGCTTTACCCGATCGGCATGATGGTGGAACGCGACCGCCAGCGCGACGCACAGGATGATGCCGGAGAGGTAATAATAATAGAAGAATCCCAGCGACTTGGGGATGATCGCCCAGATCGCGAGCGAGAATGTCCATAGCGCCGCGACCGCAAGCGGCGCCGATGCCCGCTCGCGCATTCCGGCCCGGAAGCAGGCGGCCACCGCGACCAGGCCGCCCCACAGGATCGCCGGATTGCCGACCAGCAGCACACCGCGCACCGCGCCCTGATCGGGTTCGTAGAAATACCAGATCGGGCGGAGCATCAGCGGCCAGCTCCACCAGTCCGACTGATAGCTGTGCGCGGCGAGCGTCTGGGTCTGGAGCGCGAGCATTTCGAACTGGAACGGGATCAACCGGGCGAGGGTGAGCGGGTTCTGCGCGTAGAAAAAGGCGGGGGCGAAGGTGAGGAAGTAGATCAGCAGCGACACACATCCAAAAGCGAGGCTGGAAACGAGCCAGGGCAGTTGTCCGAAATTCGCAGGATGGCGCCATTTGAGGGCGGTAAAGGTCGCGAGCGCGAGCGCGACATAGGGGATCGCCGCCCATTTGACCGCTACCGCCGCGCCCAGCAGCGCTGCGCAGCCGAGCCATAGCGGCATCGCCCGACGGGCCGCGCGCATCGCCCACAGGAACAGCACGCCGCCCCAGACGAGGAAGGCGCCCATGAAGATGTCGAGCATCCCGATCCGCGCCTGCACGAACACCATCTGGCCCAGCATCGCGAACAGCGCCGCGAACAGTGCGGGTCGGGTCGCGCGGGTCAGCGCCAGCGTGAAGGCATAGATGCCGAGGATCGTCGCCGTTCCGAACAGCGTCGACATCGCCCGCCAGCCGACCGGATTGTCGCCGAAGATGAGCATCGACAGCGCGATCAGCGCTTTGCCGAGCAGTGGATGTTCGGGGTTGGCGACATGGGCAAGGTCGATCAGCACCCGCGCGGCGGGGACGTAATGTGCCTCGTCGAACAACAGGATGCTGGGGCGGTGGAGGCCGATGCTGAACAGCAGTTGTGCGGCCAGCGCGACGAGGGCGCCGAGCAGCACGGGACGGTGTTCGAGGCGGTCGAGCATTGGGGTGGGGATAGCGGGCGGTTGCTGCGGTGTCATTGCAAATGGACCTGGATGGCCCTGGTTGACTTTCATATTTTCCTATTTATGAAAATAATAATGGAGAAGGCGTTCAAGGCACTGGCATCCACGCCCCGGCGGCGGATATTGAACCATCTGGCGGGCGGGCCGATGACGGTCGGCGAGATTGCGGCCAAGTTCGATATGGCGCTGCCGTCCATTTCCAAACATATCGCGGTGCTGCATGATGCGGGCCTGTTGCACCGGCAAAAACGGGGGCAGGAGGTGATCTATTCGATCGCGGCGGACAGTCTTGCCAACAACCTTTATGCCTTTCTGACGCCATTCTGTCCCGAAGCCCGCGCCCTGGCGGCGGAGCGACGGCTGACCATCGGTCGCGAGGGCGACGAGAGGTGAGCATTGCGGGCGAAGCGGCGGACGGCGCATTCAAGGTCGGCTCGCTCAGCGGGCTGGAGGATGCCGATCCGGCAAGCGGACGACTGGTCTGGGATTGGCCGCGATCCATCTGGAACATGGGTTTTCTGGCGGGTGCGGTCGTGCTGGCACCGATCTTCTTCAGCTGGAGCGGTGTGCTGATATTCCTGATCCTGTCGGGATTTACCCTTTGCGTCGGTCATTCGGTCGGGTTTCATCGTCGGTTGATCCACCGCACGTTCGATTGCCCCAAATGGCTTGAGCGCACGATGGTTTACATTGGCGTGCTGGTCGGCATGGGCGGGCCGTTATGGACGATCGGCCTGCACGACATTCGCGACTGGGCGCAGCGGCAAAAGGATTGCCACTGGTTTCTGTGCCATGCGAAGCCCGCGCTCGCCGACGGCTTCTACTATCTCAACTTCCGCCTGGTGTTCGACCGGCCGCCACGGTTCGACGCCGGGCCCGGGATCGGCGACGACCCGTTTTACCGATTTCTGCAGAAGAGCTGGATGCTCCATCAGGTTCCGGTTGCGGCGGCGCTGTTCTGGTTGGGCGGCTGGTCCTGGGTTGTGTGGGGCGTGGTGGTGCGCGTTGCGGTCTGTTTCACGATGCACTGGTATATCGCCCATGTCGCGCATCGGCGCGGGCATCAGGACTGGCACGTCGATGATGCGGCGGTTCAGGGGTATAATATCGCGTGGCTCGCGATCCCGACCATGGGCGAAAGCTGGCACTGCAACCACCACGCCTTTCCCGCTTCGGCCAATCACGGGCTTTATCCCGATCAGATCGACCTGGGCTTTGAATTCGTGAAGCTGCTCGCCCGACTTGGTCTGGCGCGGAATATCCAGCTGCCCGACAATCTGCCGCCGCGTTCGGCGCTGACGCCGTTGACGGCGCGAGCGTTGAGCGTCGCGGCGCCGGGGCAGGCGGCGTTGTCTCAAACGCGGCCATCGACCTGAACATGACGCGATGACGCCGCGCTAGCCCGTTGCCGTAACCGCCGTCGCCGCCTAGAGGATGCGGCATGAAGCGTCGTACTGGACAGGATCGCGAGATTACGCGGCATTGGAAGCCCGCCACGCTGGCGGTGCGCGGGGGGACCGCGCGCAGCGAGTGGGGGGAGACGAGCGAGGCGTTGTTCCTGACGTCGGGCTATGCCTATGACTGTGCCGGGGACGCCGCCGCGCGCTTTGCGGGCGAGCAGGCGGGGATGACCTATTCGCGGTTGCAGAACCCGACGGTCGAGATGCTGGAACAGCGGATCGCCCTGCTTGAAGGGGCGGAGGCGTGCCGTGCGACGGCGACCGGGATGGCGGCGATGACCGCGGCGCTGCTGTGCCAGTTGCAGTCGGGCGATCACCTGGTCGGCGGGCGGGCGGCGTTCGGATCGTGCCGCTGGCTGACCGACACGCTGTTGCCCAAATTCGGCATCGAAACCACCGTGGTCGATGCGCGCGATCCGCAGCAGTTCGTCGACGCGGTCCGGCCCAATACCAAGGTGTTCTTTTTCGAAACCCCCGCCAATCCGACGATGGACGTCGTCGATCTGGCTGCCGTGTGCGGCATTGCCAGGGCGCGCGGGATCACAACCGTGGTCGACAATGCCTTTGCCACCCCCGCTTTGCAGCGGCCGATGGAATTCGGCGCGGACGTCGTTGCCTATAGCGCGACCAAGATGATGGACGGGCAGGGCCGCGTACTGGCGGGCGCGATTTGCGGCAGCGCGGATTTCATCACCAACACGCTGTTGCCGTTCCACCGCAATACCGGGCCGACTCTGAGCGCGTTCAACGCCTGGGTCGTGCTGAAGGGGCTGGAGACGCTGGACCTGCGCATCCGGCGGCAGAGCGAGAATGCGCTGAAGGTTGCGCGGTTTCTGGAAGGGCGGGTGCCCAAGGTCAATTTCCCCGGCCTGCCCAGCCATCCGCAGCATAATCTGGCGATGGCGCAGATGGCGGCGGCGGGGCCGATCTTTTCCATCGATCTGGATGGCGGGCGCAAGCAGGCGCACGGGCTGCTCGACGCGCTGGGCCTGATCGACATTTCGAACAATATCGGCGATTCACGCTCGCTGATGACCCATCCCGCATCGACCACCCATAACAGCGTTGCCGAGGATCAGCGGTTGCTGATGGGCGTGGGCGAGGGAATGCTGCGGCTCAATGTCGGGCTGGAAGACCCCGATGACGTGATCGCCGAGCTGGACCAGGCATTGCGGGCCGTCGCGCTGTGAGGGCGCTGTTCGGGCCGGAGGCGGTGACGCGCGACATCACGGTGCGCGTGTCGGTCAGCTATCTTCCCGAACAGTCCGAACCCGATCGCGGCCGCTGGTTCTGGGCCTATCACATCCGCATCGAAAACGGGTCGCATCAGCCGGTGCAGCTGTTGACGCGCCAATGGACGATCACCGACGGGCGCGGCACGCAGCACAGCGTCGAGGGCGAGGGCGTGGTCGGCGAACAGCCGATGATCGCACCGGGGGCGAGTTACGACTATGTTTCCGGCTGTCCGCTGACGACGCCGACCGGGGCGATGCAGGGCAGTTATCAGATGATCGGCGCGGACGGGATGACGTTCGAGGTGGCGATACCCAAATTCGTGCTGCGCGCGCCGGCGGTGGCGGAGTAACGGACAAGGGCATGAAACGGACGCATCTTCCCCTCAACGGCCTGCGCGTGCTGGACGCGGCGGCGCGGCATCTGTCGTTCACCCGCGCGGCGGACGAGCTGGCGGTGACGCCGGCGGCGGTGGGGCAGCAGATCCGCGCGCTCGAAGATACGCTGGGCGTCGTGCTGTTCCGCCGCACGACCAAGGGGCTGGAACTGACGCCGGAGGCCGAGGCGGGGCTGGGCGCGCTGCGCGCCGGGTTCCTGCAGTTCGAGGAAGCCGTGCGCGCGATGCAGGCGGGGCAGTCGAGCAAGTCGCTGACCATCGCCGCGCCGCGCGACCTCACCGAAAAATGGCTGATGCCGCGGCTGGCGGAGATTGCGCGCGGCGATGCCGAACTGCGTTTCGTGCTGGTCAGCGCCGACGACGCGATCGATTTTACCGAGGCCAATCTGGACCTGGCGCTGCGCTGGGGCGAGGGGCCGGGCGAGCATGAGGGCGAGGCGCTGGAGAGCGACGGCATGGTGACGGTGGCCAGCCCGGATTCGCGCGCGCAGACGCCGATCGCATGGCCGGGATGCGTGGCCGAGGATGGCGCGGCGCTGGTGCGGGTGGGCGACGCAGGTCTGGCGCTGGATGCAGCGGCGCAGGGGCTGGGCCGTGCGACGGTGCCCGAATTGCTGGCGCGCGACGATATTGCCGCGGGGCGCGTGGTGGTGATCGGCGAGCCGCGTCCGGCCAAGCTTGGCTATTGGATGGTCGCACCCTTGCCGCAATGGCGGCAGCAGAAGGTGAAGGCGCTGGTCGAGGCGCTGGGCGAGGCGTGATTTTGGCGGACCGGGTCGGGCCCGCGACGACACCATGCTGACGCCGCGTGCGACGGTGGCGCTGGAAACCGAACGGCTGATCCTGCGCCCGCGCCGGATCGACGATGCCGATGCGCTGTTCGCCGCCTATTCCGACGCCGATCTGATGCGATACTGGTCCGGCCCGCCGCATGACGATGTCGCGCAGACGCGCGCCGAGTTCGAAAACAAGCGCGATCCGGCGTGGCGGTCCTGGGCGATCACGCTGAAGGGCGACGACACCGCGATCGGCATGGTCGCGGCGGGGGAGAAGCGGCAGGGCGAGGTTTCCGAAATCGGCTATATGCTGGTGCGCGCGCATTGGGGCGGCGGCATCGCGCGCGAGGCGGTGAGCGCGGTGATCGACCGGATCTTTGCCGAGGGGCAGCGACGGGTGTTCGCCGATACCGATCCGGACAATGCGCCTTCACGCGCGTTGCTGGAGCGGCTGGGCTTTGTGCTGGAGGGCCGCCTGCGCGGCGAGTGGGCGACGCATATCGGCGAGCGGGATTCGGTGATTTACGGTTTGCTGCGGGACGAGTGGGCGATGTCCGGTCGCTAGGATCGCCGCGTCACCGGTCCGGCGCGGCCGCGCGCGCGGGATTGCCTGATACCGTCGCAGGTCGCCTGCAGCTCAAGTCGATGTCACTGGCGTCGGACCCCGTGCAACGCATCCATTTGCGTCGCATCACCCTGCGTCCGCGCAATGACGCTCAGGCTGCCGTCGGTTTCCAGCACCATTGCCGCCGCATCGCCGATCTGTCCCAGCCCATGTTGGCGCAACGCGGCCAGCACCTCGTCATGTGTCACGCGCTCCGCCGCCATCGCATCGCGGCGCAGTTCGCCGTTTTCCAGCAGCAGGCGCGGTTCGGCGCGCACCACCTGACGAAACCAGCGCCATCGGATCGAGGCGCGCGCCACCGCATATTGCAGCCCGGCAAGCATCGCGAACGCCAGCACCCCTTCGGCCAGCGTCACACTCTTGGACAGCAGCACCGTTGCCAGCGTCGAACCGAAGGCCACCGTCACGATCAGGTCGAAGGCGTTGAGCTTCGCCAGGGACCGTTTGCCGGCGATCCGCACCGCCGCGACGAGCGCCGTATAGGCCAGAACCGCGACCACGACGACGCGCAGCAGGGCGAAGAAATTGTCGAAGAACATGGATGACCAAAGGTCGGCGGACCCCGTGGTTCCGCCTTCGATCGTTCGATCGGCAGGCCGCGCGGCCTTTTCCTGGATGAACGCGAAACCTGGATGGGGTTCTAGGTCCTGTTGACAAAGTTGGTAGCTACGGCGACTTTGCTTGAGTGAAGTTTCGCAACGTCATTGAACCTCATACGGAAGGACGGACCTTCAGGTGTCCCTGCTGCCGTTTCGCGACGCTCTCAGAGCGAGGCGGCTATGAGATTTGCCCCGTGTGTTTTTGGGAAGATGATGGCCAAGACGACCACGACGCCGAGTTGGTCCGGGGCGGTCCGAATGGCTCGCTATCATTGCTTCAGGCGCGCTTGAATTTCGCAGAGTGCGGTGCCTGCGATGTTCGTCACCGCAAAAACGTGCGCCTACCTGCAGACGCTGAACTCTGACGATTCTCAAATGGGTTGATCTCTGATGCAAGGCTGCCATTTGCAGGGAGCGGCGATGGCGCGTGGAGATCTGACGGACGAGGAATGGGACGTGATCGAGGGACTGCTGCCCTCGGAACGCGGTCGAAAGGCGCGCCCCGCCCATGACAATCGGCGATTTCTGAATGGCATGCTTCATGTCCTGCGTGTTGGCTGCCCGTGGCGCGACATGCATGAACGCTACGGAAAGTGGAATTCGGTCTACGTGCGGTTCCGGCGATGGGCCGAGCAAGGCGTCTGGGATGCAATCTTGGCGACGCTGGTCGAGTTCGGGCTGACCGACGACTGGCAGCACATGATCGACAGCACCACGGTTCGCGGCCATGTTTCGGCAGCGGGCGCTAACGGGGGACTCATAAGGAGGCTTTTGGTCGATCACGCGGCGGCTTTTCGTGCAAGGTCCACGCCCGCTGCGACAATCAGGGACGCCCTCTCGGCTTCATACCGACCGGCGGAGAGGCCTCGGACTACGGGGCGGTCGATGACCTGATGGCCCTGCCCGTAAACAAGCCCAAGGCTTTGCTGGCAGACAAAGGATATGACGGCGATGCCGTCCGGGCGAACCTCTTGATGCGCGGTATCCTACCAATCATCCCGCCAAAGGCCAACCGGCGCGAACCTATCGCCTGCGACTTCCGTCGCTACAGGGACCGCAACCGCATCGAACGCATGTTCGGTCATCTCAAGCATCAACGGCGCATCGCAACCCGCTACGACAAGACGGCGCTCTCATTCGCCAGCTTCCTTGATCTCGCCGCCATCCGTCGCTGGCTTCAGGCATCGATCGCCTCCTCGTCCAGCCGTGCGGCGTTTTCCTGGATGAAGGCGAAGCGATGGGCGGGGTTGGTGCCCATCAGGCGATCGACCAGATCCTTGACGCCCGCGCGTTCCTCATATTCCTGGGGCAGGGTAATGCGCAGCATCGAGCGGGTGGCGGGGTCCATCGTCGTTTCGCGCAGCTGGGACGGGTTCATTTCGCCCAGCCCCTTGAACCGGGCGACCTCGACCTTGCGGCCCTTGAACGGTCCGGCTTCGATCTGCGCGCGATGGGCGTCGTCGCGGGCGTAGAGCGATCTGGCCCCCGCGGTCAGGCGATAGAGCGGGGGTTGCGCGAGATAGAGGTGCCCGCGCCGGACGATGTCGGGCATTTCCTGGAAGAAGAAGGTCATCAGCAGCGTTGCGATATGCGCGCCGTCGACATCCGCGTCGGTCATGATGACGATGCGTTCGTAGCGCAGGTTATCCGGGCGGCAATCCTTGCGCGTGCCGCAGCCGAGCGCCTGGATGAGATCGGCGATTTCCTGATTTGCGAGGATCTTCGCGGCGGTGGCGGAGGCGACGTTGAGGATCTTGCCGCGGATCGGCAGGATCGCCTGGGTCTTGCGGTCGCGCGCCTGTTTGGCGCTGCCGCCCGCGCTGTCGCCTTCGACGATGAAGAGTTCGGTGCCCGCCGGATCGTCGGCGGCGCAATCGGTGAGCTTGCCGGGCAGGCGCAGCTTGCGGCCCGAGGTCGCGGTCTTGCGCTTGACCTCGCGCTCTTGGCGGCGGCGCAGGCGTTCGTCCATCCGATCGAGGACATAGGCGAGCAGCGCCTTGCCGCGTTCCATCTTGTCGGTCAGGAAATGGTCGAAATGGTCGCGCACCGCCTTTTCGACCAGCGCCGTCGCTTCGGTGCTGGTCAGCCGGTCCTTGGTCTGGCTCTGGAACTGGGGGTCGCGGATGAACACGCTGAGCATCAGTTCGCTGCCGGTCATGATGTCGTCGGCGGTGATGTCCTTTGCTTTTTTCTGGCCGACCAGGTCGCCGAACGCGCGGATGCCGCGCACCAGCGCCTGCCGCAGCCCCTGTTCGTGCGTGCCGCCATCGGGGGTGGGGATGGTGTTGCAATACCAGCTGTAGGAGCCGTCGCTCCATAGCGGCCAGGCGACCGCCCATTCGACGCTGCCCTGTTCGTCGGGGAAGTCCTGACGGCCCGAAAAGAATTCGGCGGTGGCGCCTTCGCGGGTGCCGAGTTGTTCGCGCAAATGATCGGCGAGGCCGCCGGGGAACTGGAAGACGGCTTCGGGCGGGGTGTCGTCGGTGATCAGCGAGGGGTCGCATTTCCAGCGGATTTCGACGCCCGCGAACAGATAGGCCTTGGACCGGGCCAGCTTGTAGAGGCGTGCCGGTTTGAAATGGAGTTCGGGGCCGAAGATTTCGGGATCGGGGGTGAAGGCGGTCGAGGTGCCGCGCCGGTTGGGGGTGCCGCCGAGATGTTCGAGCGGGCCGAGCGTCTTCCCCTGGCTGAACCGCTGGCGATAGAGTTGCTTTTCGCGCGCAACCTCGACCACCGTGTCGATCGACAGCGCGTTGACCACGCTGACCCCGACGCCGTGCAGCCCGCCGGATGTCGCATAAGCCTTGCCCGAAAACTTGCCGCCCGAATGGAGGGTGGAAAGGATCACCTCCAGCGCCGACTTGTCGGGAAATTTGGGGTGGGGATCGACCGGGATGCCGCGGCCATTGTCGGTGACGGTCAGGCGGTTGCCGGGTTCCAGCGTGATCTCGATCCGCGTGGCATGGCCCGCCACCGCCTCGTCCATCGAATTGTCGAGCACTTCGGCGGCGAGGTGGTGCAGCGCGCGCTCATCCGTGCCCCCGATATACATGCCCGGGCGGCGGCGCACCGGTTCCAGCCCCTCGAGCACCTCGATCGAGGCGGCATCGTAATCGCTGGCGGAACTGGACGAGCCGGACTGGAAGAGATCGGAGGACATTGGCGGTTGCTATATCGTTCCGCCCCAGCGGAGCAAGCGGAGCTGTTGCCGCAAAGCAACATCTTTTACGCTTTTGCGAAATGGCGGGATAAAAGCGCCGTCGCCAACGTTATCCCAGCGCAACAAGAGTGGAGTATCCCCCCAATGCGTATCAATGCCCTGATGGGTGCCGCCGCAGGCGCCTTGTCCCTGGCGCTTGCCTGTGCCCCAGCCCATGCCCAGGACAGCGATGAAGAATTCAGCGGTTTCTATGTCGGCGGGTCGGTCGGCTTTGGCATCCAGAACAACGACGTCAACGAAACCATTTTGTTCGATCGCGGATCGAATGGCAGCTTTGGCGAAACGATCACGACGTCGGGCGGCGCCGACGCCTTTTCGCCCGGGTTCTGTAACGGCGCTGCGACCTCGAACGCCAACACCGCGTGCGCCAACGACAAGGACGATATCGAATATCACCTGCGCATCGGCGCCGACAAGCAATATGGCAAGTTCGTCATCGGCTTTGTCGGTGAATTCGGCAAGTCGGAAGTGCGCGACAGCGTGACCGCGTTCAGCACCACGCCCGCTTTCTACACGATGACCGGCGAAGTCGACTGGAACGCGGCGCTGCGTGCGCGGGCGGGGTATACGGTCGGCCCCAAGACGCTGTTCTACGGCACGTTCGGTGGCGCCTATGCGAAGCTCGACCACAGCTTCACCAGCAGCAATACCGCCAATTCCTTTGCGGTGATCGGCGACGATTACAGCTGGGGCTGGCAGGCCGGCGGCGGCATCGAACAGAAGATCGGCAGCAATTTCTCGATCGGTGTCGAATATCTCTACAACCGCTTCCAGGACAATGAATCGCGGGTGCGGGTCGGCACCGGCACGGCGGGCGCGACCAATCCGTTCGTTCTGGCAGGCGGTGCGGATTTTGCGCGCAGCCCGAGCCGGTTCGACTATCATTCGCTGCGGGCGACCGC
>CADEEK010000040.1:0-1314 GCA_902826325.1 uncultured Sphingomonadales bacterium | reverse complement strand
GCGGATCGATTCCGCTGCAGTGGCGAGGTCGGCGACCATCGCCGCGATTTCGTTGAGCGCATCGCGCGCGATCCCGGCGCCGCTGCCCATCGATCCGGCCAGGATGCGAATTTCCTCGGTCGCGCTGGCCGCCTGACCCGCCAGCGATTTGACTTCGGTCGCCACCACCGCAAAGCCGCGCCCGACATCGCCCGCCCGTGCCGCCTCGATCGTGGCGTTCAGTGCGAGCAAATTGGTGCGCGTGGCGATTTCATGGATCGAATCGGCAAAGCCCGCAATCTCGCGCGACCGTTCGGTTAGCGTCGCGACTGCATCGCGACCGGCGGCGGAGATGCTGTTCGCGTCGTCGCTGCGACGGGCTTGTTGTTCGGCGCTGGCGGCGATCGCGGTGATGGAGCCGGAGAGGCCGTGCAGACGCGCGGCGAGGTTTTCGGCATTGGTCGAGGTTTGCATCGCATTGTCGGCGGTGGCCGCGGATTCGCGGGCGGAGCGGCGGGCGGTGTCGAGCAGGTTGCGGCCAAGATCGTCGAGTTCGCGGGCCGAGGTGCCGACGGCGTCGACGATCGCGGCCATATCCTGCTGAAACGCGCTGGCGAGGCGGCGCATATCGTCGCGCCGGTCGGCTTCGGCCTGTTGGCGCAGCTCGGCATTGCGGGCGCGTTCCTGGCGTGCGGCCTGTTCGGCGCGGGCGCCGGCCGCCATCGCCGCTTCGGCTTCGATCCGGCGGGATTCGGCCATTGCCGCCGCCTGTTCGGCCATCGCGGCGGCCTGTTCGCTGGCGAGGCGGGCGTCGGCCTGACGCTGCATCAACCGGCGGATCAGGATCGCGCAATAGCTGAGCAGCGACGCCTGCATCACCACGGCGGCGGCGTGGAACAGCACCCGGCCGAGATTGCCCGAACCGCTGAACACCCATTGCGGGGCGGCATATTGCAGCACCAGATGATGCAGCGCGATCAGCACCGCGGCGACGAGGATCGGGCGCCAGTCGCACAACATGGTGAGCCCGGCCAGCGCCACGAAGAAATACATATGGCCGTCCATCTGCCAGCCATGGCCGCCCAGCGCATAGACGCCGAGCGCGGGGACGACCGCGGCGAGCGTGCCGAGCAGCGCGCGACCGGTGCGGTCGATGTCGCCGCGCAGCACGATCCAGCTGGGCAGCAGGTTGGCGAGCGTGCCGATCGTTGCGATCGGCAGCGCCTTGCCATCGGTCAGCAGCGCGGCGGCCAGCGCCATCAGCGCGACCGCGACCCAGCTGGTGACGACCAGCAGGCGCGCGCCGCGTTCGCGGATGTCGCGGACCTCGACCGG
>CADEEK010000039.1 GCA_902826325.1 uncultured Sphingomonadales bacterium | reverse complement strand
CTCGAGCAGCTCCTCGCGCGCGGCCTGGGCCTCGTCGGCCAGGGACGCGGGGATGTCCTCCTCGATGACCTCGTTGTTGGGGTCGCCGGTGAAGGTGTAGAGCCGCATGCGGACGAGGTCGATCGCGCCCTTGAACGCGTCCTCGGCGCCGACCGGGAGCTGGAGCGGGACGGCGTTGCCGCCCAGTCGGGTGCGGATCTCGCCGACCGCGCTGTCGAAGTTGGCGCCGACCCGGTCCATCTTGTTGATGAACGAGACGCGCGGCACGTGGAACTTGTCGGCCTGGTGCCAGACCGTCTCCGACTGCGGCTCGACGCCGCTGACCGCGTCGAACACCACCACGGCGCCGTCGAGCACGCGCAGCGAACGCTCGACCTCGATCGTGAAGTCGACGTGGCCGGGGGTGTCGATGATGTTGATCAGGTGCTCTTCGCCCTTGCCGTCCTCGGCGCGCCATTTGCACGTCGTGGCAGCGGAAGTGATCGTGATCCCGCGCTCCTGCTCCTGCTCCATCCAGTCCATCGTCGCGGTGCCTTCATGCACTTCGCCGATCTTGTAGGACTTGCCGGTATAATAGAGGATACGCTCGGTCGTCGTCGTCTTGCCGGCGTCGATATGCGCCATGATGCCGATATTGCGATAGCGGTCGAGCGGATGGCTGCGGGCCATGATCGTGGTTTCCTTAGGAGAGGTGGGGACCGGCGCGAACCGGTCCCCACAATATAGGGTGTGCGATTACCAGCGGTAGTGGCTGAACGCGCGGTTGGCCTCGGCCATGCGGTGCGTGTCCTCACGCTTCTTGACCGCATTGCCGCGATTGTTTGCCGCATCCATCAGCTCACCCGACAGGCGCGCCGACATGGTGTTCTCGCTGCGGTTGCGGGCCGATGCGATCAGCCAGCGGATCGCCAGCGCCTGCGCACGCTCGGGCCGCACCTCGACCGGCACCTGATAGGTCGCACCGCCGACACGGCGGCTGCGCACTTCGATGCCCGGCGCGATGTTGTTCAGCGCTTCGTGGAACACGCTCAGCGGGTCCTTCTTGGCACGCTGTTCGACGGTTTCCAGCGCCGAATAGACGATGCCTTCGGCCACGGCCTTCTTGCCGTCCAGCATCACGCTGTTCATGAACTTGGAAAGGACCTGATCCCCATAGACGGGATCGGGCAGGATTACCCGCTTTTCGGGACGACGACGACGAGCCATCTAAGATTTCCTTCTTGAACTTCAGCGAACCCGGAACCCGTCCGGCGCTTACTCTGGCTGATTATTTCGGACGCTTGGCGCCGTATTTCGACCGGCTCTGCTTGCGGTCCTTGACCCCCTGGGTATCCAGCACGCCGCGCAGCACATGATAGCGCACACCCGGAAGGTCGCGAACGCGCCCGCCGCGGATCAGGACCACCGAGTGTTCCTGAAGATTGTGCCCCTCACCCGGAATATAGCTGATCACTTCGCGCTGGTTGGTCAGGCGGACCTTGGCCACCTTGCGCAGCGCCGAGTTCGGCTTTTTCGGGGTCGTGGTATAGACGCGCGTGCAAACGCCGCGCTTCTGCGGGTTCTGTTCCATCGCAGGGACCTTCGACTTGGCCTTCTGCGGGTCGCGGCCCTTGCGGACCAGCTGGTTGATCGTTGGCATGAAGCCCTTCACCTTTTTCGTTACCGGACAATCCGGCGGTTACTTTGCTGAAGCCCGATTACGAGCGAATACGAAAAGGCCCCGGGGGTCGCACGACCGCCTTGGGCCTGACACGTCTCCAGCAACGTTCAGCGCTGTCCCGCGCGGATTTGCACCGATCGGGACGGGCGCGCCTATACGGGCGGGCGCGGCGGGCGTCAATGGCGGCGATGGCGCTGGCGCTGGCGATGGCGCGCTCAATCGGCGTGATGGCGCGGCGTGTGTCGATAAGCCGCGATAACGCGGCGTGTGTCGATAAGCCGCGATAACGCGGCGGGCGTCACGGCGAAAGACAATCGCAACACCTGACCGGCTATCCCATCGCCCGATCCACCCTTCAGCCCGATACGCGATGAACCCGATGCCCTCCCCCTGGCCGCGCCACGACGCCCCCTCGCCCGCCCGCGCGGTCGCCGCCACGGCGATCGCCCTGCTCGGCGCGTGCCTGTGCGCGTTGATCCCGGCGCCGGCGCTCGGCAATTTCTGGACGCTGGCGGCGCTGGTCGGCGGCGATACCCGCGCCGCGACCGGCCTGTCGCTCGCCGCGCTGGCGGGGCTTGCCGCGTGGCGGCTGGCGGCGGCATCGGTCGCGACCGGCACGCTTGGCCGCATCGCCCTGCCCGCCGCGCTGGTGCCGCCGCTCGGCCTGCCCGACGCTGGCCTGTGGGCGCTGCTGCCAGCCGCCATCTGCGCCGCCGGCGCGATCGGGAACCGCGACGGCCGCCGCTTCGCCTGCGTCATGCTGGCCGGGTGCGCGGTGCTCGCCCTGCTCTCGGTCGCGAACACCGCCATGTTCGGCGTGATCGTCCTGACCGCGATGCACGCCCAGTTCGCCGCCGCGTGCCACTGGCGTCCGGCCGGTCCGCGCGCCGCCAACGACAATCCCCTTCTGGAACGAAATCGGCGGATTCCGGTCCTTTATCTGACCGAATCGCATGTTACATTGCTGCCATCGCGAATCCGGGGAGTGTCGAAAAATGTCCATGTTCAGCAATAATCGCTCACGCGACGACCGTCCGGCCATGCCCCCCGCGCCGCCGATGCAATCGGGCGCCGCGCCAAAGCGGGGCATGTTCTCGGTCATCGGATCGGACGTCACGATCAACGGCAATGTCCGCGCCAGCGCCGAACTCCATATCGAAGGCCGGGTCGAAGGCGATGTCGATTGCGGCAGCCTCGCCCAGGGTCCCGAAAGCCAGATCCTTGGCAATGTCACCGCCGAAACCGCGCGGCTGGCCGGGGCGATCGAGGGCACGGTGCGCGTCAGGCAGCTGACGATCGAACGTTCCGCCCGCATCACCGGCGATGTCGAATATGAAAACATCACGATCGAAAATGGCGGCCATATCGACGGCCGGCTCAAGCATATGAGCGCGGCGACCCGGCAGGAGGTGCGCCAGGAAACATCCTATGACCCGACCCCGGTCGGTCCCGCCGCGGAAATCGTCTCGCCCAATTTCGGCGGCCAGAGCAGCGTCGGCTGATCCACAAACCGGGCGCGCACCGCCGCGCCCGGACCCGCCGTCACACGCCCAACGCCCAACGCCTCAAATGTGCAGCGCGCGGCCATAGGCAGCGAGCACCGCTTCATGCATCGCCTCGCTGATCGTGGGGTGCGGAAAGACGGTGTGCATCAATTCCGCCTCGGTCGTCTCCAGCGTCTTGCCGACGGTATAGCCCTGGATCATCTCGGTGACTTCGGCGCCGATCATGTGCGCGCCCAGCAATTCGCCGGTCGCGGCGTCGAACACGGTTTTGACGAACCCCTCCGCCTCGCCCAGAGCAATCGCCTTGCCGTTGCCGATGAACGGAAAGGTGCCGACCTTGACCGCATAGCCCGCTTCCTTCGCCTTCGCTTCGGTCAGGCCGACGCTGGCGATCTGCGGATGGCAATAGGTGCAGCCGGGGATATTGCGCGGGTCCATCGCGTGCGGGTGCTGGCCGGCAATCGCCTCGGCGGCGATCACCCCTTCATGGCTCGCCTTGTGCGCCAGCCAGGGCGGCGCGGTGATGTCGCCAATCGCCCACAGGCCCTCGACATTGGTCCGGCACGCCCCGTCGGTCTTCAGGAAGCCGCGATCGTCGACCGCGACGCCCAGTTCCTTCAGGCCGATGTCGCTCGTGTTGGGCACGATCCCGATCGCGACGATGACATGGCTGAAATCATACGCCGCAACCTTGCCGTCCTTGTCTTTGATCGACGCCTTGACGCCCGACCCGCTGGCCTCGATCTTTTCGACCCCCGCCTTGGTCAGGATCGTCATCCCCTGTTTCGTCAGCGCCTTTTCAAGATGCGCGGAAATGTCCGCATCCTCGACCGGGACGATGCGGTCCATCATCTCGACCACGGTAACGTCCGCGCCCATATCGTTGTAAAAGCTCGCAAACTCGATCCCGATCGCGCCCGATCCGATGACCAGCAGCTTTTTCGGCATCTCGGGCGGCGTCATCGCATGGCGATAGGTCCATACCCGCTTGCCGTCGGCGGGCAGGTTCGGCAGGTCGCGCGCCCGCGCCCCGGTGGCGAGAATGATGTTTTTAGCGGCCAGCTCGGTTGCCTTGCCGTCCTTGTCGGTGACGGTCAGCTTGCCCTTCGCTGTAAGCTTGCCGGTGCCCATATGCACCGCGATCCTGTTCTTCTTCATCAGGTGCGTGACGCCCTGATTGAGCTGCTTGGCCACCCCGCGCGATCGTTTGACCACCGCCGCCAGGTCGGCGCTGATCTTCTCGGCGGCCAGTCCATAATCCTTGGCATGCTGCATGAAATGCAGGATCTCCGCCGAGCGCAACAGCGCCTTGGTCGGGATACAGCCCCAGTTCAAACAGATGCCGCCCAGCAATTCGCGCTCGACGATCGCGACCTTCATGCCCAGCTGGCTGGCGCGGATCGCCGCGACATAGCCGCCGGGACCCGAACCCAGCACGATAACATCGTAGGACTCAGCCAATTTTACCCCTCCGGTCTGTGGCGCGCAAAAGGTCGAAATTGACGCACAGCCACGCCAGCGCCGCGGCCACCCCGGTCGGGATGCCCAGATGATTGAAGCCAAAGGCATCGTCCGCCTCGACCCAGTAAACCACGATCAACGCCATCCCGATCGCGCCCAGCGCCGCCCCCAGCGCAACCACGGCGGGGCCGACGATCCAGCCCGACAGCCGCAGGCGGATCAACACGAAGATGACCGGCGCGGCGACGATGAACCCGATCAGCCCCATCGCCGCCAGCATCGCGATGCTGCGCCAGTCGGTCATCCCGCCCTCGGTCTCCAGCACCCAATAGAGCACGATATTCGCGACGAAACCGGCCAGCAGCGCGGGCGCGACAAAGCGGCGCAGCATGAAAACCAGCCATCTCATGCCATCTGATCCACTGCTCGCGGTTGTTTGTCGTCGCCGACCGCGACAAAGGTGAAACGCGCCTGCGTCACCCGCTCGATCGCCTCGCCATGCCGGTCGCGCCGCCATGCCTCGACCGCGATCAGCATCGAACTGCGCCCGACCTTGACCAGATCGGCATAGACCGACACCTCGTCGCCCACCGCCACCGGGGCATGGAACTGCATCCCGTCCATCGCCACCGTCACCGCCCGCCCCCGCGCGCGCCGCGCCGCGACCAGCCCCGCCGCCATATCCATCTGGCCGACCAGCCAGCCGCCGAAAATATCGCCATAGGCATTGGCATCGGCGGGCATCGTCGTGACCCGGATCGTCGGTTCGCCGGACGGCGGGCTGGCGTCAGGCATCGTTGACCCCCGCCCCTTCACCCGCCCGCGCGGCACGATCCGCCGCGATCGCACGCCGGATCGGGGCAATCCCCATCAGTGCGATACAGCCGATCGCCACCAGGCTGACCGTCCACAGGTCGCCGCGCGCCAGCGGATAGGCCCAGCTGCCGACCGCCGCGATCAACAGCGCCACCGACATGCCGGCGGCGATATGCAGGGCTTCGATCAGAACGCGCATCGACCGGTCAGACCAGCAGGCCGAACGGCGCTTCGACCAGCGACTTGAACAATTGCATCAACGCCGCGCCGTCGGCACCGTCGATCGCGCGATGGTCGAAACTGCCGGTCGCCGACATCACCGTCGCCACGCCCAGCGCATCGTCGACGACGAACGGGCGCTTTTCGCCCGCGCCGACCGCCAGGATCATGCCCTGGGGCGGATTGATCACCGCATCGAACTGCTTGATGCCGAACATCCCCATATTGCTGATCGACGCGGTGCCGCCCTGATATTCGTGCGGCTGCAGCTTGCCCTGCTTCGCCCGCTCGGCCAGTTCCTTCATCTGGGTCGAAATGCTGGCAAGGCCGATCGTCGCGGCATCGCGGATGATCGGCGTGATCAGCCCGGTCGGCGTCGACACCGCCACCGAAATGTCGGCCCGGTGATAGTTGATCAGCCGATCCCCGGCAAAGGTAACGTTGCATTTGGGCGTCTGCATCAGCGCGACGGCCAGCGCCTTGATCAACAGGTCGTTGACCGACAGCTTGACGTCGCGCGGTTCCAGGCTCGCGTTCAATTCGCCGCGCAGCTTGAGCAGCGCGTCCAGCCGGACATCGACCGTCAGATAGATATGCGGGATCGTCTGCTTGGCCTCCGTCAGCCGTCGTGCGATCGTCTTGCGGATATTGCTCAGCTTCTCCGCCTCGTGCGGAATGCTTTCGTCGAACCAGACCGGTCCGGCGGGCGCCGCAGGCGCGCTCGCGGCAGGCGCCGCAACATCAGCAAAAGGCCGTGGCACAGGCGCGCCCCCCACCCCTTCGACATCCGCCTTGACGATGCGGCCATTCGGTCCCGACCCGGCCACCGCCGACAGATCAACCCCCTTGGCCTCGGCGATGCGACGGGCCAGCGGGCTGGCATTGATCCGATCCCCCGGCGCCGGGGCTGCCGCGCCATTGGCCGCCTTGGCCGCCGTTACGGGTGCAGGTGCAGGCTCGCTCGGCTTGCCGGCCTCCGCCGTCGCCGCCGCTGGTGCCGGTTCGGCCTTGGGCGCTTCGACCGCACCCGCATCCTCCCCTTCATCAGCCAGCACCGCGATAACGCTGCCGACCTTCACGCCATCGGTGCCCTCGGCCACGACGATCCGCGCGATCACGCCTTCGTCGACCGCCTCGAACTCCATCGTCGCCTTGTCGGTCTCGATCTCGGCGAGCAGGTCGCCGGATTTGACGCTGTCGCCTTCCTTCACCAGCCATCGGGCCAGCGTGCCCTCCTCCATCGTTGGAGAGAGCGCAGGCATCTTTATCTCGGTCGACATGGGTGGGGAGGATCCTGTCGTGTTGGTTGTCGCGCCCTCCCTTGCGCGCCGAACCGTCCGGGTCAACCCCGCCGGACTTGCACTTGCGCGTTTCGCGCGCCACCAACGGGGACAGGATCGGGGAGGATGGTATCGTGCGTATCTATCTGGTGGTGGTCGACGAGAGCCCGGAGGCACAGATCGCGCTGCGCTTCGCCGCGCGCCGCGCGGTCAAGACCGGCGGCGGGGTCGAAATCCTGGCGCTGATTCCCAAGCCCGATTTCGTCCAGTGGGGCGGCGTGATGGCGACGATCGAGGAAGAGGGGCGGCAACGTGCCGAGGCGCTGGTGGCGGGCGCGGCGGGTACGCTGATCGAGGAATCGGGCCTGAAACCGCGCATCACCGTGCGCGAGGGCGACGGGCCAAGGATCATCCGCGAGTTGATCGCCGAAAATCCGGACATCGCCGCACTGGTGCTCGGCGCGGCGGAGGGCAGTTCGCCCGGCGCGCTGGTCGCCCATTTCGCCGGCGGCGACATGGCCAGCCTGCCCGTCCCGCTGATGATCATTCCGGGCAGTCTCGACCGCGAAGCAATCGACCGGCTAAGCTGACGCGATGCGCATCCTGATCCTCCCCGCCCTGGTGCTGACGGCCCCCGCCACCGCGCAGCAGTCAACGCCTCCACAATCGCCCAGCCCTGCACGGCTCAAGGCCGATGTCGAAACACTGGTCGGGTTCGGCACCCGCCACACGCTGTCGTCGCCCGATCACCCGACCCGCGGCATCGGCGCCGCGCGCAAATGGGCCGCCGACGAACTCAACCGCATCGGCGAACGCTGTGGCTGTATCCAGGTGGCGCGGATCGGCCGCACCTTTTCCGGCCCGCGCGCACCCGACGGGGTCGAGGTCGTCAACGTGCTGGGCTTTCAACAGGGCGAAGACCCCAAACGGGTCATCATCGTCCAGGGCCATATCGATTCGCGCGTCAGCGATCCGATGGATTTCACCAGCGACGCCCCCGGCGCCAATGACGATGCCTCGGGCGTCGCGCTGGTGATCGAGGCGGCACGCATCCTGTCCCAGCACAGGTTCAAGGCGACGATCGTCTATGCCGTGCTGTCCGGCGAGGAACAGGGGCTGTGGGGCGGCACGCTGCTCGCCGAAACGGCGAAGGAGCGCGGCTGGACCGTCTCGGCGGTGCTCAACAACGACATTGTCGGCAACACGATGGGCCAGAATGGCGTCCGCGTCGCCGATCGCGTCCGTGTTTTTTCCGAAGGGGTGCGCGCGTCCGAAGCGATCGACGCCCAGATCGCCCGGCGCGGCAATGGCGGCGAGGATGACGGGCCCAGCCGCGCGCTGGCCAAGGCGATCGACAAGGTGGCGGCGGACATCCCCGGCGGGCTGGACGTGTTCGTCGTGCGCCGCCCCGACCGGTTCGGGCGCGGCGGCGATCATGAACCGTTCCTGCGGCTCGGCTATCCCGCCGTGCGCTTTTCGGTCGGCGCGGAAAATTACGATCACCAGCATCAGGACCTGCGCACCGAAAACGGCCGCGTCTATGGCGATACGGTGGCGCAGATGGATTTCGCCTATCTCGCCAAGGTGACGGCGATCAACGTCGCGACGATCCGTCGTCTGGCGAGCGCCCCGGCGGCGCCGAAGACCGTGACGCTGGGCGGCGCGGTCAGCGCGGACACGGCCGTGACCTGGGATGCCGTGCCGGGCGCCTTCGCCTATCGCGTCTATTGGCGCCGCAACGACCGGCAGGACTGGAGCGACGTGCGCGCCGTCGCCGGACGGAACGAAACGGTGCTGAAGGACGTGGTCGTCGACGACCATTTCGTCGGCGTCGCCGCACTGGCGGCGGACGGCAGCGAAAGCATCGTCACCTTTGGCGAGCGCGCGCCGCGCTGATCAGCAATCGCAGCTTTTGCGCGGCACCCGCTTGATCAACTTGGTCGGCGCACGCCGCACGATCTTGCGCGGCGCGGCATAGGTGACGACCTCCTCTTCGATCACTTCCTCGACCACCGTGGTCGTGGTGGTGACGACCGGCGCCGACTGGATGATGACCGTGGTGGTCGACGGCGCGGCATAATAATAGCCGCCGCCATAATAGCCGCTATGCGCGCCATAGCCGCCGCTTCCCGCATAATAGCCGCCCTGGGCCTGTCCACAGGGTTGCGGGCGACCACAGCTCGGCGGCGCATAGGCGGGCGGCGGCGCATATCCGCCGGGATAAGGCTGAGCCGGAATCGGCTGGCCATAATAGGGCGCGGGCTGCTGGGGCCGCGGCGCGGCATAGCTGGCGCCATATCCCCCGCCGCTGCCACCACCGCCGCCCTGGGCATAGGCATAGGCGCCGCCAGTCGAATAGCCGCCGCCCGCATAACCCCCGGCATAGCCGCCACCAGCATAGCCCGAGCCATCGCCGTCCCAGCGGATGCCGCTCACCGAATCCCACACCCGCCCGCGCTGATCGACCAGCACGGCATCGTCATAATAACGCACCCAGCTATAGCCATAAGGCGGGCGCGACAGGCCCCAGTCCGACCAGTCCGACAAAAAGAAGCTGCCGCCGATCCAATAGCTCGGCAGCGTCCAGCCGCGCACCGGACGGCGATAGGCGGCCCAGCCCCCCGGCGCCCGCGCCCCCGCATGCCAGCGCCCGTCGATCATCCCGCCCCAGCGGCCCCCGCCCTGCACGCGATAATCGCTCCCCCGAGCTTCCCGGGCGCGATAATCCCGCGCACGATCGTCCGCCGCGCGGTCCTGGGCGCGCGTCACCCATTGCCCGTCGCGCCACACGCGCTGCGCCTGCGCGGGAAGCGCCATCGTGCCCGTGGCGGCGATCGCGGCAATGATGATGGGATAACGCTTCACCGGACATACTCCTCTGGTGAGGCGCATCGTCCAAAGCAGGGCAGAAGACGCGCCTCTTCACCCATTCTTAACAATTTACGCGGGCCGGCTCCATCGCGGCCTATGGTTAACAAGTCCCGATTCGGGCCAGCGCTCACCCGGCGATGCGCGGTGCCAGCATCGCCATCAGCGCCTCGCACCCCGCCGCATCCTCGGCATCGAACCGCCCCGCGACCGGGCTGTCGAGATCGAGCACGCCGATCAGCGCGCCCTGCCAGACGATCGGCACCACCAGCTCGGCATTGCTCGCCGCGTCGCAGGCGATATGCCCGGGAAAATCATGCACATCGGCAACGATCTGGGTCGTCCGGCTCGCCGCCGCCGCCCCGCACACGCCCCTGCCGAACGGGATGCGGATGCACGCCGCCTTGCCCTGAAACGGCCCCAGCACCAGTTCCCCGCCGACATTGCGATAGAATCCCGCCCAGTTAAGGTCGGGCAGCACCTGCGCGATCAGCGCGGCGGCATTGGCCATGTTGGCGATGGCATCCTGCTCGCCCGCGCTCAACGCATCGAGCGCGGCGAGCAGCTCGCGGTAAAGCACCGCCTTCGACCCGCCCGAGATGTCGAACTCATACATTGGCGGTCACGGGCACCGCACGCGGATCATGCCTTCGGCATTCAGCGTCTGGCCGTCCGCCGACAGGGTAAAGGTGCGGCTGTTCTCCCAGCGCTCGCCCTCGCCTTCATAGCGCGCGCGCACGACGATCTTTGGCGGCGCGCCGACCACGTCCAACACCGCGCCCACGCTCTCATAGAACAGGATACGGTTCGCCTCGATCCGCACCCGCGTTTCGCTGCCCGCCACCCCGCAATCCTCGCGCCTGCGGTTCCATTCGCCGCGATAGGCGACCGGAATCTCGGTCGCCTGCGCCCGCGGCGTCGCGGTCGGCGTCGGATCGGGATCGGGCGACCCGGACGCATCGGGCGTCGGTGTCGGCCTCGGTGTCATCGGCGCCTGGACATTGTCGGTCGCATTGTCCGGCGCCTGGGGATCGGGGCCACAGGCAGCCATCGGCGCCAACGCGGCAAGTATCGCAAATCCGGGGGAGATTTTCATGCGACGGCCCTAGCAGAAACGGGCGCGCCTGTCGTCAGTCGATCCGCACCCTGGCGCGGCCCGCCTTGACCTGCCCCCGCCCTTTCTTCTCGTCCACCCGGCGCGCCTTGGCCGCCTTGCCCGGCTTGGTCTTGATCCGGCGCGGCGCGCGCTCCAGCGCCTCAACGATCATCGCCGCCACCCGCTCGCGCGCCGCCTTGCGATTGGCCTCCTGCGTGCGATATTCGCGCGCCGTAATCACCAGCTCGCCCGCCGCCGTGATCCGGCTCCCCGCAAGCTGCTTGAGCTTGTGATAGGCATAGGGCGGCAGGCCCAGCGCAAACACATTCACCCGCAACTGAACCGCGCTCGCCACCTTGTTGACATTCTGTCCCCCCGGTCCCGACGCGAGGATGAACTTCTCCTCGACGATCGCCGCGTCGGGCAGGTCAGTCATCCGCCGCCCCGCCGCCAAAGCCCATCGCCTTGAACCGCGCCGGGGTCGGCGCTTCGGCATGGACGTCGGGCTTGCCCGCGCGCGGCACGGTCAGTTGCGCCGCATGGAGCATCAGCGGCCGCCCATGTGCGGCGCCGTAAACGGGATCGCCGGTGATCGGGATGCCCAGCCCCTCGGCGGCGTGAACGCGGATCTGATGGGTGCGCCCGGTTTCGGGGTAGAATGCGACGAACGCCCGCCCCTCGCCGCGCGCCAGCACACGCCAGCGGGTGCGCGCCGCCTTGCCGCCCGCGCGCCCGTCGCGATCGCCCGTCATCCGCCAGCCGCGCTCGGCACTCGACACCTTGATCAGCGGCAGGTCGATCAGGCCCGAATCGGCATCGGGCACGCCGTCGATCACCGCGATATAGCGTTTGGTGACGCTGCCCGCCTCGAACGCCTGTTGAAACCGCGCATGCGCCTTGGGATTGCGCGCGAGCAACAGGCAGCCGCTGGTGTCGCGGTCCAGCCGATGCACCGCCGTCGGCCAGCGCCGAAAGCCAAACGTCAGCTGCCCCAGATGGTTCTCAAGGCTGATCGACCCGTCACGCGGCGGATCGACCGGCAGGCCCGCGGGCTTGTCGAGAATGATCGCCTCTCCGTCGATAAACAGCACATGGTCCTGAATCATCGCAACGCCCTATCACCCCGGACGCGGCGATGGCCAGCGTTACCCCGCCATCACGGACGCAGGCGGATTTCGCACACCGACATGCGTCCCTGGATCACCGTCGACCACTGGCCGGTCCAACGGCCACCGGCACGGTCGGCCAGCTCGCTGCACTTGCGCTGCGCATCCGCCTGGTTCCAGATCGGCCCTGCATCGATGCGGAACGCTTCGCCACGCCATGGCGCACCCGGGCGGCGACCGTCATCGCGCCGGTCATCGCCGCGCCAGCCATCGTCCCGCCGATCATCGCCCCGCCACCCATCGCCCCGCCGGTCATCGTCGCGGCGATACCCGGCCTGGGTAATCGGATACAGGTCGCGCCGCGGCCCGCCGCCCTGCGCCACGGTAATCATGCGGCGGTGAATATCGATCTGGATCTCCGTCCGGCGCGCGGCATCGTAGAGATAGACCGACCAGTCGTCGCGCGCGCGCTCACGAAACGAAAAGGTCTGCCGCCCGCGCAGGTCATATTCGGCCCATTCGCCACCGGCCAGTTGCGCGAAACTGCCCTGCGCATGGCTGACCGATCGCACATTGCGACCGTTGGTGCCCGGCTCGATCCGCTGCGCCGCGGCGGGCGCGGGCAGCAATATGGCGGTCGAAACCGTGGCGCTGGCAAGCGCGCATGCGGCAAGGCGGGCTAGGCTGATCGGCATCCTTGATCCCCTGTTGTTTCGGGGCCGATCCTAACCCAGCCAGCTGCCGCAACCTAGCGATAATCGTGCCCGCCCGGGGCGCAACGCCCCGGCTTGGCCCGCGCTCGCCTGCTCGCGTGGGTTACGCAGCCAGCTTCGCCGCGACCTCGGCGATCCGGCGGCCCTGATAGCGGGCGCCGTCCAGCTCGGCATCGCTCGGCTGGCGGCTGCCGTCGCCATCGGCGATGGTGGTCGCGCCATAAGGGGCCCCGCCCTTCACCGCCTCGACCCCCATCTGGCCCTGATAACCATAGTCGAGGCCGACGATGGTCAGGCCGAAATGGAGCAAATTGGTGATGATGCTGAACAACGTCGTTTCCTGCCCGCCATGCTGGGTCGCGGTGGAGGTGAACGCACCGCCGACCTTGCCGTGCAGCGCGCCCGACATCCACAGGCCCCCGGCCGTATCCCAGAACGCCGCCATCTGGCCCGGCATCCGCCCGAACCGGGTCGGCGCGCCGACGATGATCGCGTCATAAGCCTTCAGCGCCTCCGGCCCTGCGATCACGTCATGGGCGGTATCGGTCTTGAAATGCGCTGCCTTGACCACCGCATCGGGCGCGGTTTCGGGCACGCGCAGCACATCGACCTGCGCACCGGCATCGCGCGCGCCCTGGGCCATCGCATCGGCCATCTGTTCGATATGGCCATAGGACGAATAATAAAGGACCAGCACCTTGGTCATCACTTGTCTCCTTGAAAAATGGATCGAACCCGCGTGGCGGGTCGTCGGCGCGCCAGACGTCAGTCGGCGTCGACCAGCACGATTTCGGCATCCTCGACCGCGGTGATCGTCACCGTCTGCCCGCCGTTCAGCGCAGCACCGTCGCGTGCCTCGAACGTCTGGCCATCGATCTCGATCCGTCCGGTCGCGGGGACGAGATAGGCGTGGCGCCCCGCACCGACGCTATGCGTCAGCCGCTCGCCCGCCTTCAGCGTCGCGCCCAGCACGCGCGCATCGGCGCGGATCGGCAGCGCATCGCCATCCTCGGCAAAGCCGCTCGCCAGCGTGACGAACCGCCCCGATCGCTCGCCTTTGGGAAAGGGCTTGGCGCCCCAGCTCGGTGCGCCGCCGCCCGCCCGCGGCAGGATCCAGATCTGGAACAGCGTCGTCGTTTCGCTCTCCAGATTATATTCGGCATGGCGCACGCCCGTGCCCGCGCTCATCACCTGCACATCGCCCGCCGCGGTGCGCCCGCTATTGCCCATCGAATCCTGATGGGTGATCGCGCCGGTGCGGACATAGGTGATGATTTCCATGTCGCGGTGCGGATGCGGCGGAAAACCGCTGTTCGCCGCGATCTCGTCATCGTTCCACACGCGGATCGCGCCCCAGCCCATCCGCGCCGGGTCGTGATAATCGGCAAAGCTGAAATGGTGGCGCGCGTTGAGCCAGCCATGATCGGCATGGCCCAGACTGTCGAAGCTGCGTTTCTCGATCATCGCTCGTTCCTCTACTTGCCCGCCAAGATAGGGCTTGCGATTGCGCCGTAAATGGAAACAAGGGAAACCGATCGTTTCGATAATTGAGTGAGGCGGCCGATGCGATTTCCCGATTTCGAAGGCTGGGCGATGTTCGCCAGCGTCGTCGAACACCGCTCGTTCAGCGCCGCGGCGACCGCCGTCGGCGTCAGCAAGGCGACGGTGTCCAAGGCGATTACGCGGCTGGAAATCCAGCTCGGCACCGCGTTGTTCCACCGCACCTCGCGCCGCCTAACGCTGACCGACAGCGGCGCGGCGCTCGCCGAGCGCGCCGCCCGCATCCTGGCCGAAGGACAGGCGGCGCAGGAGGCCGCGCTGAACGCCGCGACCGTGCCCGCAGGGCTGGTGCGCATCGCCGCGCCGATCACCTTCGGCATCCGCTATGTCGCCCCGGCGATCGCCGACCTGCTGGTCGCGCATCCGGGGATCGAGATCGACCTGCGGCTATCCGATGCCCGGGTCGACATCGTGGCGGAAGGGTTCGACATCGCGCTGCGCATCGCCGACCTGCCCGACAGTTCGCTGCGCGCCCGTCGCCTCGGCCCCGTTACCGCGCGGCTTGTCGCCGCCCCGGCCTATCTCGACCGCTGCGGCACGCCGGGGCACCCCGCCGATCTCGCCCATCATGCCTGTTTCCAATATGCCAATGCGCTGGGCGCCTGGCATTTCCGGCATGCAAGCGGCGAAGAGGCGGCGATTCGCCCGACCGGACCGCTCGTCACCGACAATGGCGATGCGATGCTCCCGGCGCTGCGCGCGGGGCTCGGCATCGCGCGGCTGCCCGATTTCATCATCGATCAGGAACTTGCCGACGGCGCCCTGGTCGAACTGCTGCCGCAATGGTCGGCGATGAACATCGCGCTGCACCTGCTGACCCCGCCCAGCAAATTGCGGCCCGCGCGCGTCGAAACGGTCATCGCCTTCCTGTCCGAGCGTTTCCGCACGCTCTGCGCGGGCGATGCGCGGGTCTAGCGCAGCAGCGCCGCGAACCGCCGCACCGCGTCCGCCTCGTCGCCGCCCCACACCGCGCCCGACACGGCCAGAAAGCCCGCGCCCGCCGCCACCAGCGGCGGCGCATTGTCGGGCGTGATCCCGCCGATCGCGACACAGGGCAGCTCGAACACCGTCGTCCACCATGACAGGATCGCGGGATCGGGGCGATGCG
>CADEEK010000038.1:5576-16059 GCA_902826325.1 uncultured Sphingomonadales bacterium | reverse complement strand
CCCACCGCTTATTGCAGCAACTGGGCATAGGCCGCGTCCAGATTGGCGTGCCGCCCCTTATACTCCCACGCGAAATGCCCCCGCCGCCACACATCGGCCCAGCCATTCGCGCCGGTCGTCTTGCTCAACCCCTTTTCGAACGTGAACCACTCGCCCTTCGGATCGGCAGACACCGGGTCCGGCACGCCCAGCAACGCGCACAGATCGTTGAAATGGCTCTGCGAAGCAGACCGCTCCTTCAATTCATTGGCGCGCCACTTGGTCAGAAAGTCGCTGGGGGTCATCTCGGCCTTGCAGTCCGTGGGTCGAAGCGATGCGCTCCGCTCCCCTTGATAGCCGTCCGGCGCCTCAAAACAACTTTCCTACAACCCCCGCTCCGGCATATCTCGACCGTCCCCCATCCACCCCGCCGGGACGCCGCCATGCCGCACCCCCACCTGCCAACCCTCTGCCCGCCACCACCCCGCGCCCGCCTGTCACCCGCGCATGACACGGGCCCGTTTCCGTCAGCTTCCCCACCAGACACTGTCAGGCAACATCGGCCCGAACCCCCGTGACTCAGCCCGTTTGTTCCACTATTGTTCCCCCATGTCCGAACCGGCGCCCGCCCTTGCCCTGCCCCCGCGACCGCTGCGCTGGCTGTTCCTCGATCTGAACAGCTATTTCGCCAGCGTCGAACAGCAGCTGAACCCGGACCTGCGCGGGCGTCCGATCATCGTCGCCCCGGTGGCCAGCGACACCACCGTCGCCATCGCCGCCTCGGTCGAGGCAAAGAAATACGGCATCGGCACCGGCACCCCGGTGTGGGAAGCCAAACGCCTGTGCCGCGACCTGATCGTCACCCCCGGCCGCCACGACAAATATGTCGAATATCACCACGCCATTATCGAAGAGATCTGGAAACACATCCCCGTCACCGCCGTCTGTTCGATCGACGAAGTCGCCTGCCGCCTGCTCGACAATGAAAACGACCCCGAAACCGCGATCGCGCTGGCCCGGCGGATCAAGGCGGGCATCCGCGCCAATGTCGGCGAATGCCTCACCTCCTCGGTCGGCATCGCCCCCAACCGCCTGCTGGCCAAGCTCGCCTCGGACATGCAGAAACCCGACGGGCTGACCGTGCTGCATGGCGATGAACTGCCCCACCGCCTGTTCGACATCCGGCTGCGCGACATCGCCGGGATCGGCGCCAAGATGGAACGGCGGCTGGCGCAACAGGGCATTCTCGACATCCGCCAGCTGTGCGAACGCCGCCCGCGCGACGCCGGCACCGCCTGGGGCGGCGTCAATGGCGACCGGCTCTGGTATCTGCTCCACGGCTTCGACCTGCCCGAAAAACCGACGCAAAGCCGCACCATCGGCCACAGCCACGTCCTCTCGCCCCGCAAACGCGGCTTCGAACCGGTCCGCCTCACCGCCCGCCGGCTGGCGCTCAAGGCGGCGAGCCGGTTGCGGCGCAAGGGCTATGCCAGCCGCCTGCTCGTGCTCCATGCCCGGTTCGAGGATGACAAGTCGCGCTGGCACAGCTCGATCCGCCTCCCCGGCACGCAGGACAGTTTCGCCGTGCTGTCCGCACTCGACACGCTGTTCCCGCGGCTGAAAGCAGCGGGCCGCGCGCGTCCCGGCGGGTTCGCGATCCGCATGATCGGGGTGACGCTCGCCGAAATCACGCCGGTCGGCGGCGACCAGGGGTCGCTGTTCGCCGCGCTCGACCCCGACGATCCGCTCGCCCGCGAAACGCGCACCCTCTCGCTCAGCAAGGCGATGGATGCGATCAACGAAAAATTCGGCCGCCATGCCGTATCGCTCGGCCCGATGGACGGCAGCCGCACCGATCGGGTGGGGACCAAAATCGCCTTTGGCCGCATCCCGGACATGGATGAATTTCACGAATGACCGGCGGACGCCCGCATGCCGCCATCGGCATGATTAATATCCGATATAACGTCGCCCTTGACGCCCATTGCTGCGTGCGCGAAAGGAGCGCCCGACATGATCAAGCTCACCCTTTCCGCCACCGCCGCGATCGCCATGCTGTCGCTGGCCGCCTGCAACGCGCCTGAACCCGAAGTGGTCGACAGCAATGCGCCCGACCCCCTGGCCGAACAGCTCAAGAACGCGCCCAAGGTCGAACTGCCGCCCGCGATCAAGGCGACCAAGACGTTCCGGTGCCAGCCGGGCAACGCGCTGCTGTTCGTCGAGTTTTTCGATGGCGACAAGCTGGTCAAGGTCCGCACCGAACAGGACGGCCCCGTCACCGATCTGAAGGCCGCCGAAGCGGGCCAGCCCTTCACCGCCGAGGGCGGCTGGTCGCTGACCGGCACGCCCACCGCCGCCACGGTCGAGGTTCCGGGCAAGGGCAAGCTGACCTGCAAGGGCTGATCCCCTCAAAACCCAAGCGAAAGGGGCCGGTGGCATCCGCCATCGGCCTTTTTTGTGCCCGCGCGGCGGGTGTCGCAAAGCTGCAAAACAATTCTCGCATCCAGGCCGCACAGCTTGGTATCACCGGTCCCGGCGCCGGTGACATGCAATGGGCATGGGAGAACGGGTAGTTGGCAACGGTCGCGATCTACAGTTTGAAGGGCGGGGTCGGCAAAACGACGCTGGCGGTCAACCTTGCCTGGTGTTCGGCGATGCTGTCGGCGCGCCGCACGCTGATCTGGGACCTCGATCCGCAGGCCGCCGCCACCTTCCTGCTCGACGGCGGCAAGGCCAAGGCGCAGGCCCAGTCGGTGTTCACCAAGGACGTGGAACCGGCCAGACTGGTGCAATCGACCGACTTCGACCGGCTCGACCTGATCGGCGCCGATACGTCGCTGCGCAACCTCGATCTCATCTTCCACGAACTCGACAAGAAAAAGCGGCTGGCCAAATTGCTCGGGCAACTCGACAAGGCCTATGACCGGATGCTGCTCGATTGCCCGCCGGGTTTGACGCAAACCAGCGAACAGGTGATGCGCGCCGCCGATCTGATCGTCGTTCCGGTCATTCCCTCGCCGCTGTCCGAACGCGCGCTCGCGGCGGTCGAGACGCATCTTGGCGGCAAGGGCAAGGTGCCGTTGATGCCGGTGCATTCGATGGTCGACCGTCGCCGCAAACTGCATCAGGACGCGCTGGCACGCCATCCCGACTGGCCGGTGATCCCCGCCGTCAGCGTGGTTGAGGCGATGGGCACGCACCGCGCGCCGCTCGGTGCCTTTTCGGGCCGCAGCGCCGGGGGCAGGGCGTTCGCCGAATTGTGGCGGGCGATCGAACGCCGCCTGACCGCACCAAAGAAGAAATCGTGACGCACCCCACCCCGCCCCCGCAACATCTCGACCCGGATTTGGTGCTGCGCGCCTATGCGATGGGCGTGTTTCCCATGGCCGAACATCGGTACGAAGCCAGCGTCTTCTGGGTGGAACCGCGCCACCGTGCGATCCTGCCGCTCGACGGCTTTCACCTGTCGCGCTCGCTGCGCAAGACGATCGCGGCCGACCGGTTCCGCGTCACCGCCGACACCGCGTTCGACCAGGTGATCGCATTGTGTGCAGCGGCGGCGCCCGACCGGCCCGATACCTGGATCAACCCGGCGATCACCCAGGTGTTCGTCGAATTGCACCGCCAAGGGTTCGCACATTCGGTCGAATGCTGGGACGGCGATCGGCTGGTCGGCGGCCTTTACGGGCTGGCGCTGGGCCGCGCCTTTTTCGGCGAAAGCATGGTCAGCCGCGCGCGCGATGCGTCGAAAGTGGCGATCGCCGCGCTCGTCGCGCGGCTGCGCGTCGGCGGCTTCACGCTGCTCGATTGCCAGTTCATGACCGATCACCTCGCCTCGCTCGGCGCGGTGGAGGTGCCGCGCGCGACCTATCTGTCGCTCTTGGCCGATTCGCTGGGCGACGGGGCGGCGGGCCTGTCCGCCGGGGCCGCCCTGGTTTCCGCCGATTTCGGCGCGCTGGACCGTTTGGGCGCGGCATCCGATCCCCGCGCGCCTGCCCCGACAACCTCGCCCCCGGTATCGGGAAAGGTCATCGCACAGCTTTTGACCCAGACGTCATAGATCGGATGCGGCACGACGTTGAGCGCGGGCCGTTCCTTGAACAGCCAGCCCGAAAAGACGCGCGCCCATTTGCCGTCGGTGCCACGCACATCGACTTGGGCAAAAGCGCCGGTATATTGTTCGGCCTCGAACGGCGCGGTCTTTTCGCACGCGCGCAGCCGCACCACCACATCGCCCACCCGCGTCGCCTGTCCCGGCTTCAGCGTGATGTCGCGCGCCTGCCCGTTGCGCTTGTTGAGCAGGCCGAGCACCGCGACGCGATCCTGCATCGGCGTAACGCCCGCGACCGCGGCGGCGTCGGGCACGCTCGAATCGACCGTGACGATCTCGCCATCCTTGCCCGCAATCTCGACCCGGTCGGCCGACGCGGTCTTTTGCGCGTCCGGCGTCATGTTCCTGACCCAGTCGCACCCGGCCAGCGCCAATGGCGCCAGCATCCATGCGGCACGGCGGGCGAAACGCATCAGGCGCCGGGGGTCCATGCTTCATAGTCGCCGGTCGCGCCAATCCGCTGGCCGCCGCGCTCCATCGCCCCGGCGGGCCGATAGGCCTGGGCGGTGCCGGTCAGATTGGGGGTCGCGGCCTGCTCCCACTGGCGAACCGGCGGCAAGGCGCGCGAGGGCGCATCGTCGATCTGGTGATGAAGCCAGCTGAACCATTCGGGCGGCACGCGGCTCGAATCGTTCGACCCCTTGTAGATCACCCAGCGGCGCGGGCGCCCATGCATGTCGGCGCCGCCCTGATAATAAAGGTTGCCGAGCGCATCCTCACCCACCGCCTGCTTGCCGCGCAGGCCGACCCAGGTGCCAAAGGTGGCGCCGTTCCACCAGGTGAAGATGTTCGCGAGAATAGCCATGGCCCGCGCTTTACGCGGCTAGCGCAGCGGCGGCAATCGGTTTGACTTGCGCGGCTGCACGTCGGCCGGATTCGTCCCGTCGCCCGATCACGCAACCTAAACGTCCCAGGTCGACCGATAGGCGCGGGCGGCAAGGCCATGGGCGAGTTCCAGCTTGACGGTCAGCGCCAGCTTCAACCGCGCGTTCATCGCTTCGCCAGGCTCGCCGTTGGGCGACCAGTCGCGCGCGGTCGCATAGACGATATAGGGATTCACGATGCACTTGAAATCAAGCATCAACGACAGCGCGGTTGCACCGAACGCCATATAGCTGTGCGGCAGGCCACCGGCACAGATAAAGGTGACGAGCTTGTCGAACCATGCGGACCGCCGGTCCCCCACGCCCGTCGCGCCCGTCAGCTCGATCAGGTTCTTGACCGCGCCGCCCAATCCCCAGTTATAGACGGGTGCGGCAATGACGATACCGTCGGCGGTCGCGATGGCATCGTGCAGCGTGCGATAGAGCGGATGCTCGAACGCCCGGTCGTTGTCGAATGCCGGCAGGGGCGGCTGGTCGCGCAGGTCGATCAGGGTCGTGTCATGCCCCTCATCCGTCAGCAGCTGAACCGCGCGGTTCGCCAGCCATCGACTCCGGCTCTGCGGGTCCAGACTGCAACTCAGCACGGTGATGTTCATGTTCGGCCGAGCTCCTGACAATAATGACCGGCGGCTATTTCCAGCTGACTTTGTCGCCGACCGATATGCCAAGTTCGGCGGCGCGGCCGCCGTTGATTTCCAGCACCGCCGCCACCGGCTCGCCCGAACGGACTTCGGCGGTCGAAAAGGGTACCGTATTCTCTGCGATATGCGCGATGGTGCCGTCGGCGCGGATGAAGATGATATCGAGCGGGCTGGGCGTATCCTTCATCCAGAAGCTCGCTTCGCGCGGGCCGCCGCCTTCGGCGGGATAGGGCGCGAACAACATCCCGCCATCGGCCGGAATGTCGGTGCGGAACATCAGGCCGCGGCGCTGTTCGGCCGCGGTGCGGGCCAGTTCTACCCTGAAGCGATGGCGCGCATCGCCGCTTTCGATGGTGACGAGGGTGAGCGCCGCCGGGGCCTGTGCCGCCGCATCGCCACCGTCGCTGCCCTTGCACGCCGAAAGCGGCACCAGCGCGCAGAGCGCCAGCAGCAATGCGGCCTCAGGGTTGCTCCACCACGACCGCGAGCGGCCCCTTGTCCCCATCGACGATGCGGGCGCGCAGTGGCTGATCGGGTTCGACGTCATAAATCTCCGCACGGCGCAGCGTTTCCATATGCACGAATATATCCGATGAATCGGTGTCGCGCACCAGAAAGCCATAGCCCTTTAGCCGGTTGAACCATTTGACGACCACCGGTTCGAACGGCCCCGCCGACTCGATCAGCTGCAACCGGTCCTCACGATCGCCAGCGCTACCGACGCGCGACCGGCTCGGCTCCACCGCGTCGGACAGGTCGATCGACAGGATCGACGTCGCCTGCAACCCGCGTTCGCGCCGCACGGCATGGCATACGACCCGCGCCCCTTCGGGCAGGCTGCGGCGGCCATGCGGCTGAATCACTGAAAAATGGATCAAAATATCGCCGATACCGTCATCATCGGCGACCAGGAAGCCGAACCCGCGCGTCACGTCGAACCATTTGACGACACCGGCATGGCATTGCGTGTCCGCATCCATGTCGAACATCGCGACGGCCCCGTCGGCGGGCGCAGACAGATCATCGCTCGACGCTTGCTGTTGATCAGCACGCATTGACCTTATTCCCCCTGGCGCTTGCATTAACACAGGCTTGCGCACGGGGGCGAATCCTTTGTGCCTAATCGTCCGTCAGCAACGGTTCGACGCTTTCGCCCGGCGCCATCCGAACGATCGTCCAGGCAAGGTCGGGAGCGTGGCCCGCGCGCACCATCGCCGCCACCTGCCTGGCGCACAGGGCGCGATCGGCGGGCACGGCGGCGAACGGCCCGACCCGTTTCCGGCGGGCAAAGGCGACCGCGGTCTGCCCCCGCCGCGCCGCGATCTGGGGCACGACGGCATCCGCTGCTTCGCCGACCACACCGGCATGGTGCAATGCCTGGGCCACGCGCCGTGCGCCCAGCCCCCGCCGCGCCATCGCCGCCGCCTTTGATTCGGCATAGAGCCGGTCGTCGATATAGCCCAGTTCGGCGAAGCGTTCGGCAATCGCAACAGGATCGGCCGGCGCCCCGTCCCAGCCACGTTCGCGGATCTTGCGGTTGAGATAGGCGACCAGCTTGCCCCTGGTGGTGGCGAATCGCTCGACATAGCGCAGCGCCAGACGTTCAAGCGCAGCCGCATCCAGCGGCGGAATCGGGCGGCGGGGTCGCGACATTCGCCTTGTTTGTGCCACAGTAGCAACCGATTTTGAACGCCAGTGCGTAGCAGAGCCACCCGCATTTTCTGATGCGGGGCATTGCGTCGATGCGACGGGTGGCCTGAAACGATCAGGGGCACGGATTGGAATATGACTTTGGACGTCAAGGAAATGGCTGCAAAAACGGCCGCCGCGCTGCAACCCACGCCGACCGACGATGCGCTTCCCCGCCGTCTGGCCGATTTCGCGACGCTGGGCGCGGCGCTGGATTATGCGGCGCAGGGCGTGCGCGGGCTCAATTTCCATGACGCGCGCGGCACGCTGACCCGCGCCTATAGCTATGGCGAGCTGCGCGCCGATGCGCTGGCCCAGGCCCATCGCCTGATCGCTGCCGGGGTAAGGCCGCAGGACCGCATCGCGATGATCGCCGAAACCGGGGCCGATTTCGCCGCGCTGTTCTTTGGCGTGATCTATGCCGGTGCCTGGCCGGTGCCACTGCCGCTGCCGACCAGCTTTGGCGGCAGCCAGAGCTATATCGACCAGCTGTCGGTCCAGCTGCAAAGCTGTGATCCCAAGATGCTGTTCTATCCCGCCGAACTGGCGGCCATGGCAGGGGAAGCCGCGCGTGCGAACGGTGTCGAGGGGATCGACTGGGAAGGTTTCACGACGCGCGACGCGCCGCCCGCGCCGCTGCCCGTCGCCGACACGCACGACGTCGCCTATCTGCAATATAGCAGCGGTTCGACGCGGTTTCCGCATGGCGTGGCGATCACCCATCACGCGCTGCTCAACAACCTGTCGGCGCACAGCCATGGCATGAATCTGCAGGACAGCGACCGCTGCGTTTCCTGGCTGCCCTGGTATCATGACATGGGGCTGGTCGGCTGTTTCCTGTCGGTCGTCGCCAACCAGGTGTCGACCGATTACCTCAAGACCGAGGATTTCGCCCGCCGACCGCTGGCGTGGCTGGACCTGATCAGCCGCAATCAGGGCACCACCCTCTCTTATTCGCCGACCTTTGGCTACGACATCTGCGCGCGCCGCATGTCGAGCCAGACCAAGGCGTCGGACCGGTTCGACCTGTCGCGCTGGCGCGTCGCGGGCAATGGCGCCGACATGATCCGCCCCGATGTGATGCAGAGCTTCGTCGACGCCTTTGCCGATGCCGGGTTCAAGGCGAGCGCCTTCCTGCCGAGCTATGGCCTTGCCGAAGCGACGCTGGCGGTGTCGATCATGCCGCCGGGCGAAGGCATCGTCGTCGAACTGGTCGAGGAAACGCAGCTGTCCGGCGGCTGCGACGGCGGCGCGAGCAATGGCCGCCGCCCGCAACGCTTCCGCGCCATCGTCAATTGCGGCAAGGCCGCCAAGGACATGACGATCGAGATCCGCGAGGAAGACGGCACGCCCCTGCCCGAACGCGCGATCGGCAAGGTATGGTGTCGCGGCCCCAGCGTCATGGTCGGCTATTTCCGCGATCCCGAGGCGACCGAGGCGTGCCTGAAGGACGGCTGGCTGGATACCGGCGACATGGGCTATCTGTCCGACGGCTATATCTACATCGTCGGCCGCGCCAAGGACATGATCATCATCAACGGCAAGAATCACTGGCCGCAGGATATCGAATGGGCGGTCGAGCAGCTGCCGGGGTTCAAACAGGGCGACATCGCCGCATTCGCCATCACCACCCCGGGCGGCGAGGAAACGCCCGCCGTGCTGGTCCAGTGCCGCACCAGCGACGAGGCCGAACGGCAGAAACTGCGCGAGGATATTCGCGAGCGGGTCCGCACGGTGACGGGGATGAACTGCGTCATCGAACTGATCCCGCCGCGCACCCTGCCCCGCACCAGTTCGGGCAAGCTGAGCCGGGCCAAGGCGCGCAACCTGTATCTCAATGGCGAGATCAAGCCCTATAATATCGCGGCCTGAACGCGATCGGTCCGAAACGGGTAAAAAATGCCGGTTTCGGACCTGCCCATAACCACTCGCTAACTTCCGTCCGGTTATGGCGGTGGTGTGACGAGCCAGACGACTTCCCAGTTTGCGAAGCCGCGCATTGATGTGCGTGCGCTGTTCGGCCTTTACGATCCGGCGGATACGACGGATTGGGGCCCGATCCGCGCCGCCCAGATGAATGCGGGCAGCCAGCTGGCGCTGTTCATGCTGGCCGCCAATGTACTTGGTGCCGCGCTCATCACACTCAATTTCGCGCAGCTCGCGCCGCTCTGGCAATTGGCCAGCTGGGGCGCGCTCGCCGCCGCTGTTGGCCTCGCCGTCGCCTTTCGCCGCCTCGCCGCCCGCCATCGCACCGAAAAAGTGGCGAGCCTGAAGGATGTCCGCGACACCGTCCTCGACGGGCTGGCGCTGGGCGCGGTGTGGTCGATCGCGCCGTTCATCTTCGGACCGGTTGCCGACCCCGCCGCCGCGCTGGGCCTGTGGATCGTGCTTGCGATCCTGATGGCGGCATCGTCGGTGGCGATGGCCGCGCTGCCGCTTGCCACCATCGCATTCCTGACCGTGCTGGGCGGATCGGTCGCGGCGTGGCTCAGCCTGACGACCTCGCCCGCGCTTGGCGCCGCGTCGCTGCTGTTCACCCTGTTGCTCGCCATTGCCTGTTTCGCGCGCGGCAAGGCGCTGGTGGTGATTCGCGCCAATGAAATCGCGCTGCACGAACGCGACGAAACGGTCAGCCTGTTGCTGCGCGAGTTCGAGGACAAGGCCGCCGACTGGCTGTGGGAAATCGATGCGCAGCGCCGCGTGGTGCGCGCCAATCCGCGCTTCGCCGTCTCGCTGGGCGTCGATCCCAAGGCGATCAACGGCATGCCGTTCCTGCAGATTCTGGCGGGCAGCGCGTGGGAAAGCGGCGATTTTTCGCCTGAACTGCGCGAAATGGCCGAACGATTGAAGCGGCGCGAACCGTTCCGCGACCTGTTGCTGCCGGTCCAGGTCGATGGCGTCGAACGCTGGTGGGAAATGACCGGGTCGCCCCGCTTTACCGAAGAAGGCAGTTTTGTCGGCTTTCGCGGCGTGGGGTCGGACGTCACCGAAGCACGCGAATCGGCCAACAAGATCAGCCATATGGCGCGATACGACACGCTGACCGGCCTGCCCAACCGGCTGCTGATCAACGAAACGCTGGCGATGGCGATGGCCGAGGCCGACAAATGGGGCTCGCGCTGCGCGTTCATGATGATCGACCTCGACCGGTTCAAGGCGGTCAACGATACGCTCGGCCA
>CADEEK010000038.1:0-5476 GCA_902826325.1 uncultured Sphingomonadales bacterium | reverse complement strand
GAGCGGCGCGTGCTCGAAATGGCACTGCGCGCGGCGCTGGAGCATGACGAGTTCCACATCATGTATCAGCCGGTGGTGCAGGCCGGAACCGGCGCGCTGACCGGGTTCGAGGCATTGCTGCGCTGGACCCATCCCGAATTCGGCAATGTGTCGCCCGCCAAATTCGTGCCGCTGGCCGAAGAAGCGCGGCTGATCGCGCCGATCGGCGAATGGGTGTTGCGCAAGGCATGTATCGAGGCGGCGCGCTGGGACGATCCGATCCGCGTCGCGGTCAATGTCAGCCCCGAACAGCTGCACAACCCCGCCTTTGCCCAGTTCGTCGCCGATGCGCTGACCGAAAGCGGGCTGCCGCCCAACCGGCTCGAACTGGAAGTCACCGAAAGCGTGTTCATGCGCGAAGGGACGGCGGCGGTGCACACGCTGGAGCGCATTCTCGACATGGGCGTGCGGCTCAGCCTCGACGATTTCGGCACCGGCTATTCCTCGCTCGGCTATCTCAGCCGCACGCGCTTCTCCTCGATCAAGGTCGATCGCAGCTTCGTGCAGGACGCCGCCAAGGGGATCAAAGAGGCGATCGCGATCATTCGCGCGGTGGTTGCGCTCGCCGACAGCCTGGGCATGGCGACCACCGCCGAGGGGGTCGAGAATGAGGACGAACACCGCATGGTGCAGGCTTTGGGCTGCACCAAGGTCCAGGGCTATTATTTCGGCCGCCCGCTGCCCGTTGGCGAGGCCCGCGCCCTGGCCACGCGCGACAGCAGCGGCGGCGCGAGCGTCGCGGCATAGATTCACCCCATTCGCATGCTTGCCCCGCCCGCCCCGCCCCGCTAAAGCCACGCACCGCACAGGGGTGTAGCTCAGCTGGTTAGAGCGTCGGTCTCCAAAACCGAAGGCCCTCGGTTCGAATCCGAGCTCCCCTGCCATCCACTTCCCGGGCGCGCCCGGCATCGCTTGCAGAGGTTTCGCCCCGCATGTTCCGCGCGCTCTATGACTGGACGTTGCGGCTTGCCGGTCATCGCCATGCCGACCGCTACATGGCGGCGGTGTCGTTCTGCGAAAGCAGCTTCTTTCCGATTCCGCCCGACGTGATGCTGGTGCCGATGATCCTGGCGCGGCGCGAAAAAGCCTATTGGATCGCCGGGATCTGCACGCTCTTTTCGGTGCTGGGCGGCATTTTCGGCTATGCGATCGGCTATTTCCTCTACGAAAGCGTCGGCCAGTGGGTGATCCAGCTTTACGGCATGGCCGACCGGATGGACCAGTTCCGGCAATGGTATGCCGATTGGGGCGCGGCGATCATCCTGATCAAGGGGCTGACCCCGATCCCGTTCAAGCTGGTGACGATCGCCAGTGGCCTTGCCGAATTCAACTTCCTGATCTTCGTCGTTACGGCGGCGATCACCCGTGGGGCGCGATTCTTCCTGATCGCCTGGCTGCTCAAGCGCTTCGGCGCGCCGGTTCAGCGGGTGATGGAGGAACGGCTGAACCTGATCGGCTGGCTGGTGCTGGCGGCATTGATTGGCGGTTTTGCCTTGGTCGCGTTGCTGTAATCGCGATGACGCAATCGTCTTAAACTGCTCCGAAACGATCAATTTTCTTCGCCGCACTGCAAAATACTGGATTGCGCCACGATTTTTTTTGCTGCATAGCGGCTAAATACAGCCGCATGGGTGGTTGGCATTTCCGCATGTTGAGTTCGCGGAACAGATGGGGAGAAATCTCATGTTGAAGAAGATTGCCACTGCGGCCAGCGCTGCTCTGCTGCTTGCCAGCACCGCCGGTGTTGCCCAGGCCAGCTCGGCCCAGGCGCTCAGCCTGTCGAAGACGGTTTCGGTCGATCGCGCATCGTCCAAGGGCGAAAAGGCGAATGAAGCTGTCGGCAGCTTTCTGATCCCCGCAGTTGCGATAATCGCCGTGATCGGCGGCGCGATCATCCTGTCGGACGACGACGATGAGCCGACCAGCCCGTAATCGCGGCTGATCTGTCGAATATGGAAATGGCGGCCCTGGCCGCCATTTTTGTTTCTGGCGGGGTTCACGCGACGGCTGCCGTTGCGCAGATACAACATATCAAGGGCAAACGGTCGGGCATTGCGCACCCGCACAATTTTAGCTTGCATGTCATCAAGCAGTCGTGGAAACATTGCTGGTGGATCAGGGATTGGCCCAACGGTCGATCGACGCCTTTTGGCAAAGTTAAGCGTTGAAATCGGGAGATAACGGCATGTTCAGGAAGATTGCAGCTGCGGCCAGCGCCGCCCTGCTGATGGCCAGCACCGCCGGTGTGGCACAGGCGAGTTCGGCTCAGGCGCTCAGCCTGTCGAAGACGGTGACGGTGGATCGCGCGTCGTCGAAGGGCGAAAAGGCGAATGAAGCCGTCGGCAGCTTTCTGATCCCGGCAGTTGCGATAATCGCCGTGATCGGCGGCGCGATCATCCTGTCGGACGACGACGATGAGCCGACCAGCCCGTAATCGCGGCTGATCTGTCGAATATGGAAATGGCGGCCCTGGCCGCCATTTTTGTTTCTAGCTGACGCCACGGCGTGATCGGGACGATCGGAACCGGCCGATGCAGCAGGTCAAAGCTGGATCTGCCGCGGCTTTCTTGCGCTCTCGCGACCGGCTATCTCCTGACCATGGCGCTGACGATCCGCACGCTTGAACGCAGTGAAATCGCCGCCCGGCTGGTTGATCTCGCGCGACTGCGGATCGCGGTGTTCCGCGAATGGCCCTATCTCTACGACGGCGATGCCGAATATGAACGCCGCTATCTGGCCGATTTCGCCGACGCAGCTGACGCGGTGCTGGTCGCGGCGTGCGATGGCGAGACGATCGTCGGCATGGCCACTGCCTCCCCGCTGGCTGCGCAGGCTTCGGCAATTCGCGCACCATTGGCGGCACATGGCCTCGACCTGACGACGGGGTTCTACTTCGGCGAATCGGTGCTGCTGCCGGCATATCGCGGGCGCGGCGCGGGCCATGGCTTTTTCGATCATCGCGAAGCGGGCGCAAGGCGGGCCGGCGCCGCCTGGGCATGTTTCTGCGCGGTGATCCGTCCCGCCGATCACCCCCTGCGTCCTGCCGCGGCGCGAACGCATAACGAGTTCTGGACCGGGCGGGGCTATGCGCCGATATCGGGGCTCACCTGCACCCTGGATTGGCGCGACCTGGGCGAGGAGGTCGAAACGCCGCACCGGCTGCAATTCTGGCGCGGCATGCGCTGACCCGGCACCGTCCACCGACAGCGCCAGCGCCCCGGCGCGGCACCACGCCCGTTTCGTTTCGCGGCCCCCTTGCCCCCCCTGCCCCGAATCGCTAGATACCCGTTCCAATCCGACAGCGTGGATGGGCTTCGCCGGGTTCCTTGGACAAGGAACCGGGCGGCGGAACCTGTCCCGGTGACGGCAATCAATTGCGAGGCAACAGGTGGCCAAGACCAGTCCGCTCGAATTCATGCGCCAGGTGAGCGCCGAGACCCGCAAGGTCGCATGGCCGACGCGCCGTGAAACCGTGATGACCGCCGTGATGGTGCTCATCATGGCGTCGCTGCTCGGCCTGTTCTTCCTGGGCGTGGACAGCATTTTCGACGCGCTCGTCCGCTTCCTGCTCAGCCTCGCTGGCTAACTGGATCGGAAACGGGAAACGCATGGCGCGCTGGTACATCATTCACGCCTATTCGGGCTTTGAGAACAAGGTTCGCGACCAGATCCTTGCGGACGCGACCCGGCTCGGCCTCGACGCGCTGGTCGAATCGGTCGAAGTGCCGGTCGAAACCGTGACCGAGGTGCGGCGCGGCAAGAAGGTTCAGTCGGAACGGAAGTTCTTCCCCGGCTATGTGCTGGCAAAGCTGAACATGAACGACGACGTCTATCACCTGGTCAAGAACACGCCCAAGGTGACGGGCTTTCTCGGCAGCTCGGGCAAGCCCCAGCCGATCAGCGAGGCCGAAGCGGCGCGCATCCTCAACACCAAGGAGGAAGCCGCCGCCGCACCCAAGCAGCAGATCAAGGTCGATTACGAGATCGGCGATGCGGTCAAGGTGCTGGAAGGGCCGTTCGCCAGCTTCAACGGCGTGGTCGAGGAACTGGATTTCGACAAGTCGAAGGTCAAGGTCAGCGTCTCGATCTTTGGCCGCGCGACCCCGGTGGAGCTGGACTTCGACCAGGTCGAACGGTCGAAATAGGTTTCGCGCCTCGCCGCATGAATCAGGCCGGCCCCAGGGTCGGCCTTTTTCGTTTCGCAATTCCCCCGCCCGGACTCGGGTTGCATCCCCCGCCCCCCTTTGCTAGTCGCGCGCCAACCCAGGCGGGGCTGCCGGTCGATCCGGCCTGCCCCTTTTTCGCATGGGGCCATTTCTGGAAGCCCAAGAGGAAGCAGCATCGCGTGGATAATTCCGGCGGTATTCAAGCCAGCCTAAGCGGACGTTATGCGACCGCTCTGTTCGAACTGGCACGCGACAATGGCGCGATCGACGCTGTCGAATCGAGCCTGTCGACCGTGCAGCAGGCGCTGGCGCAATCGAGCGATTTTACCGCGCTCACCACCAGCCCGCTGGTCGCCCGTACCGACGCGGCAAAGGGCGTGGCAGCGGCGGCGAGCGCGATGAAGCTCGATTCGCTGACCGCCAATTTCCTCGGCGTGCTGGCATCGAATCGCCGCCTCAAGGAACTGCCCGCGATCATCCGCGCGTTCCGTGCGCTGGCCGCCGCGCATCGCGGCGAAATGACCGCGCAAGTGGTTTCGGCCCACCCGCTTTCGAACGATCAGGTCGAAGCGCTGAAGGCGCAGCTGCGTCAGCGTGTCGGCCGCGACGTCACCGTCGACCTCGCGGTCGATCCCTCGCTCCTGGGCGGGCTGGTCGTGAAGATCGGCTCCCAGATGATCGACAGCTCGATCAAGACCCGTTTGAACTCACTCGCCCACGCGATGAAAGGCTGAAGGCTTAGCACATGGATATCCGCGCCGCAGAAATCTCGAAGGTCATCAAGGACCAGATCGCCAATTTCGGCACCGAGGCAGAGGTCAGCGAGACCGGCCAGGTGCTGAGCGTCGGTGACGGCATCGCCCGCGTCCACGGCCTCGACAACGTCCAGGCGGGCGAAATGGTCGAGTTCGCCAATGGCGTGCAGGGCATGGCGCTGAACCTTGAAGCCGACAATGTCGGTATCGTGATCTTCGGCTCCGACGCCGAAATCCGCGAAGGCGACACCGTCAAGCGCACCGGCACCATCGTCGACGTGCCAGTCGGCAAGGGCCTGCTCGGCCGCGTGGTGGACGGCCTGGGCAATCCGATCGACGGCAAGGGTCCGATCGTGTCGGATCAGCGTTCGCGCGTCGAGGTGAAGGCGCCGGGCATCATCCCGCGCAAGTCGGTGCACGAACCGGTGCAGACCGGCCTCAAGGCGATCGACGCGCTCGTCCCCGTCGGCCGCGGCCAGCGCGAGCTGATCATCGGCGACCGCCAGACCGGCAAGA
>CADEEK010000037.1 GCA_902826325.1 uncultured Sphingomonadales bacterium | reverse complement strand
CGCGGTGGTCGCCGCCGATGGCGAAGACGATCTCGACCTTTGGGTCCGGGCCGAGCCGGATGGCGATGGCGTCAGGCTGGAGGTCAGTGGCTGGCGGCTGCGCGCATCGTGGCGCGCGGCGGCGAGCGATGCGCGCGAGGCCGATTTCCTGCGCGCCGAGGCGGATTGGGTGTGGGAAACCGATGCCGCGATGCGCTTTACCCATTTGTCGATCGAGGCGGGCGCGCGCCATGGCTTTGATGCGGGCGCGATGCTGGGCCAGCCGATCACGCTGTTGTTCGCGCTGGAGGCCGATGCCGATGGCGCGCTGCCGATGCTGAGCGCGGCGGCGGGGCAGAACCGGTTCGAGGATCAGGTCGCCGAACTGCGCGGCACCGGGCGCCGCGTGCGCCTGTCGGCCAGCCCGTGCCTGGACGCGCAGGGCCGTTTTGCGGGCTTTACCGGCGCGGCGACGATGATCGATCCCGCTGAGGATACGCCGCCCGCGCCACCCGCACAGGCCGCGGGCTTCACGCGCGAATTCGGCCAGCGGCTCGACCGCGCCCTGCGCACGCCGCTCAGCCGGATCATCGCCAATGCCGACAGCATCAGCGCGCAGGTCGATGGGCCGTTGCGCGCCGATTATGCCGAATATGCGACCGATATTGCGAGCGCGGGGCGGCATCTGTTGTCGCTGATCGACGATCTGGCCGATCTCAACGCGATCGAGCGGGATGACTTCACCGTCGCGCCCGATCCGATCGACCTGGCCGATCTGGCGCGCCGCGCGGCGGGATTGCTGGCGGTGCGGGCGAGCGAATCGGAGGTGCGGATCGACAAGCCCAAATCCGACGAAGTGATGCCGGTGACGGGCGAGTTTCGCCGCGTGCTGCAGATCCTGGTCAACCTGATCGGCAATGCCGTGCGCTATTCGCCGCGCGGCGGCTGGGTATGGCTGCGGATCGAGCGCGAGGGGGCGATGGCGTGCCTGATCGTCGCCGATGAGGGCAAGGGCATCGCACCGGAGGATCAGGCGCGGATTTTCGAGAAATTCGGCCGCGTCGATCCGAGCGAACCGGGCGGCAGCGGCCTTGGCCTCTATATCGCCCGCCGTCTGGCGCGCGCGATGGGCGGCGATATCACCGTCGACAGCGCGCCGGGGCAGGGGGCACGGTTCGTGCTGACGCTGCCGGTGCGCGAAAGTTCGGTCGGTTTCTGACGCAAATTGACCGTTGGCCGAGCCGCAGATAGTGGCACCTCCATGAGCACCACGGTCCGCCACAGCTATCGATATTATCGCGTCATCTGATTGACGGGGCGACGGCGTGCGTCCCCGATGCGGGACGGCGAGACCGAACGGGCGACAGGCTTCATTATCTCACCACCGGCATCCGGCGCATGACCACCGCCCTCTCCTTTCGGGAGGGTAAAGCCGGTAGTTCCGGCAGCCGGTCTGTAAAACCGGTCCTTCTGGGGAGTGGAGCGTAACCACACCCTCCCACCAATTACCTCAGCAGCATCCACACCGCCATCGCCACCATCATCACATTTTCGGTGAGCGAGACGAAGCCGAGCGGGACGTTGCTGTCGCCGCCCATGCACGCGCATTTGAGCTCGCGCCTGTCGATATAGACCGCCTTGAACACCGAGACCGCGCCGACCGTGCCGATGAATCCGGCAAGCGGGATCGACAGCCAGTGCAGCGCCTGCGCCGTCATCAGCACCCCCGCCACACCCTCGGCAAAGGGGTAGAAATAGGCATAGGGGACAAACCGCCGCGCGAGCAGGTCATAGCCCAGGAACATCGTCGAGAAGCTTTCGACGTCGCGCAGCTTCTGGATCGCCAGCGCGCACATGCTGAAGGCGATGAACCATTCGGCGGCGCGGACGGTGAACGGCGTGCCATAGGCAGCGAAGCTGGCGGCAAGTGCCATCAGCGCGGTCATCGCGAACAGCGCGATCACCGGGGCGTAGCTGGTTTCGCCCTGTTCGCGGACATGCAGGCCGAAATGGCGGCGCAGGTCGTCATGGCCGCCGATCCGCCGGCCGTCGATGAACGTCTGTGGCGTGGTTTTGACGCCATGTTCGGCCTTGAACGCATCGGTTTCCGCCCGCGTTCGCAGCCAGTGGTCGTCGACCGTGAAGCCGCGCGCGCGCAGCAGTGCGCGCGATTTGAGGCCATAGGGACAGATATGGCTGGGCATGACCATGCGATAGAGCGTGGCGACCGGGCGAGTGGACATGGACTTCTCCTTGAGTGAAGGACGTGCCCGACCCATATAGGTTCCGTATCATGGTACGGAGTCAAGCCGTGGCGCGAATGACGATCGGGGCGCTGGCAAAGGCGGGCGGTGTGGGCGTGGAAACCGTCCGCTATTATCAGCGGCGCGGATTGATCGCGGAGCCGGTTCGTGCGGGCGGATTTCGCCGCTATGGCGCGGACGAGGTCGCGCGGCTGCGCTTCATCCGTGCGGCGCAACAGGCCGGTTTCACGCTGGCGGAAATCGCCGAATTGCTGGCGCTGGATGCCCGGTCCGACCGCGAGCGGGCCCGCGAACTGGCGCTGGCCCGGATCGCGGCGATCGATACGCAGATCGAGCGGCTGAACGCCGCCCGCGCCGCGCTTGAGGGTCTGGCGACGGATTGCGCCGCGGGCGAGGGGGTGGCGTGCCCCATCCTGACCGCGTTCGACCCGCGCGATTGAGCGCCGTCAGGTCGCGCGTTCCCGAACCGGGATGCGCAGGTAACGCACGCCATTGGCTTCGGCCGCCGGCAATTCGCCCGCGCGGATATTGACCTGAATCGACGGGAGCAGCAGCCGGGGGGCGGCGAGCGTCGCGTCGCGCGCCTCGCGCATCGCGACGAATTCATCCTCGGTCACGCCGTCATGGACATGGATGCTGTCGCGCCGCTGTTCGCCGACGGTGGTTTCCCAGCGATAGGTGTCGCGCCCCGGCGCCTTATAGTCATGGCACAGGAACAGCCGCGTTTCGTCGGGCAGGGTGAGCAGCCGACGGATCGAACGGAACAGCGTGCGCGCGTCGCCGCCGGGAAAGTCGGCGCGGGCGGTGCCGTAATCGGGCATGAACAGCGTGTCGCCGACGAACACGGCATCGCCGATGCGATAGGCGATGTCGGCGGGGGTGTGGCCGGGGACGTGCATCACCTCGACCGTCAGCGATCCGATCGCGAACCGATCGCCATCGGCGAACAGCCGGTCGAAATCCGACCCGTCGGTCTTGAGATCGGTCAGGTCGAAGACGGGCCGAAAGATCTTCTGCACATCGCGGATATGTTCGCCGATGCCGATCCAGGCGCCGGTGCGCGCCTTGATCAGCGGGGCGCCCGACAGGTGATCGGCATGGGCATGGGTTTCCAGCACCATTTCGATCCGCCAGCCGCGCGCGTCGGCGGCGGCCAGCACCCGTGCGACCGATGCCGTATCGACCTGGCCGCTCGCCGGATCGAAATCATGCACCGGATCGATCACCGCTGCGCTGCCGGTTGCGGGGTCGGCGACCAGATAGGTCACGGTGTTGGTCGGTTCGTCGAAAAACGCTTCGATCACGGGCGTGCCGGACATCATTTCCTCCATCGTTGCTTGACAATATATTATGATTGACTAAATTAGCAATATCTAATGTAAGGACGTGCGATGTTGAAGCCGCCGATGGATCTGGCGACGTTCGCGGCAAAGGCCGAGGGGGTTGCCGCGCTGTTGAAAGCGATGGGCAATGGCCGTCGCCTGATGGTGCTGTGCAAGCTGGTCGAACATGGCGAGATGAACGTGACCGACCTGTCGCGGGAGGTTGCGCTGTCGCAATCGGCCCTGTCGCAGCATCTCGCCCGGATGCGCGAGGAACGGCTCGTCGCGTTCCGGCGGGACGGGCAGACCCTGTGGTATCGCATCGCCGATCCGCGCACCGAAGCCCTGCTCGCCACGCTTTACCAACTTTATTGCAAGGATTGACCATGACCATCGAAACCATCGCGCCCGCCGCTGCCCGCAAGGCATTGGAAGCAGGTGCCATCCTGATCGACATTCGCGATGCCGACGAACATGCGCGGGAGAAGATTCCGGGCGCGCTCAACGTGCCGCTGGCCAGGATCGACGGGCTGGCGACCGCCGACCGGCCGCTGGTGTTTCATTGCCGGTCGGGCATGCGGACCCAGGCCAATGCCGCCGCGCTGCGCGAAGCGGCACGGGGCACGCCCTGTTACCTGCTGGAAGGCGGGATCGACGGGTGGCGGCAGGCGGGCCTGCCCGTCGCGGTCGATCGCAAGCAGCCGCTGGAGATCATGCGCCAGGTGCAGATCGGCGCGGGCGGGCTGACGCTGATCGGCGTCGCGCTCGGCTTTCTGGTCCATCCCGGCTTTTTCGGCCTGTCCGCCTTTGTCGGCGCGGGGCTGACGCTGGCGGGGGCGACCGGCTGGTGCGGGATGGCGATGCTGTTGCGCGCGATGCCGTGGAACCGCGCGGTTCAGGCGGGCTGATCCGCGATGACGCCGACGCTCCTGCTGGCGACGCTGGCATCGGGCGCGCTGGTCGGCGCGGTGCTGGGGCTGATCGGCGGGGGCGGGTCGATCCTGGCGGTGCCGTTGCTGATCCATGTCGTCGGGCTGGGATCGGCGCATGCCGCGATCGGCACCGCCGCCGTCGCGGTGGCGGCGAACGCGCTGGTCGGCCTTGCCGGACATGCGCGCGGCGGCACGGTCAAATGGCGTTGCGCGTCGCTGTTCGCGGCGATGGGGATGATCGGCGCGGCGGCGGGGGCGGAGGTTGGCAAGGCGGTGGACAGCCGCTGGCTGCTGCTGCTGTTCGGGCTGTTGATGGTTGGCATCGGCCTGGCGATGCTGCGTCCGCGCCGGACTGTTGAGGTCGCCGATGTGCGGCTGACCCGCGCGACGGCGGCGGTGCTGGTGCCGCGGCTGGTGCCCGCGGGGCTTGGCGTCGGGCTGGCATCGGGCTTTTTCGGGATTGGCGGCGGGTTCCTGATCGTGCCCGCGCTGATCGCGGCGACGGCGATGCCGCTGTCCTGCGCGGTCGGCACGTCGCTGGTGGTGGTGAGCGCGCTCGGCATGACGACGGCGGCGTCCTATGCGCTGTCGGGCTTTGTCGACTGGCGGATCGCGGCGCTGATGCTGGCGGGTGGCGCGATCGGGGCGGCGGTCGGCATCGCCACGGGCAAGCGGATGGCGGCGCGCAAGGGGCTGCTGGAACGGTTGTTCGCAGCCGTGGTGATCGCGGTCGGCGGCTATGTGATGTTCACCAGCGGAGGGCTGGTGCCGGCCTAGACGGTGGGGCGGCGCCTTTTTAGGTCGCGGCACCAGCCCGCGCCTTTGTTGGGTTCTGGCACCGGCCCGCTCCCCCACCCGGCCACGCTTTTCTTGTGGTTCTGGCACCAGCCCGCTCTCCCACCCGGCCACCCATTCCAGAATATCCTGCCGATGGGTGGCCGGGTGGGGGAGTGGGCTGGTGCCGGAACTGAACAAGGGACGCGCTGGTGCGGCACTCACAAAAACAGGCCCGGTCCCGCTGAACCGACGCCCGATCTAGCGCCGCCGCATCGCGAACAGCACGATCGCGCCGACCCCGGCGAGCAGCGCCCCGCGCAACGCCCACTGGCGATCGGCGATCATGAAGCTTTGCGGCGGCCATTGCAGCAGGCCCAGCCCCTGCGCGACCCATAACAGGCCGATCAGCGTGGCGAGGATACCGGCAAAGGCGAGGATGGTGCGGCGCATGTTCGGCTCCGGTTTGCGGCTACGGCTTCACCCCAACGAAAAAGGGACCGCTGCGTTGCGCAGCGATCCCCTTTTGCGTTTGGCTGTCGCGACCGGTCAACGCTTGTCGACGGGGACGTAATCGCGCTGCGTCGGGCCGGTATAGAGCTGACGCGGGCGGCCGATCTTCTGGTCCGGATCGCTGATCATTTCGTTCCATTGCGCGACCCAGCCGACGGTGCGGGCCAGCGCGAACAGCACGGTGAACATGGTCGTCGGGAAACCGATCGCCGACAGGATCACGCCCGAATAGAAATCGACGTTCGGATACAGTTTCTTGTCGATGAAATACTGATCCTTGAGCGCGATCTGTTCGAGTTCGCGCGCGGTGTCGAGCACCGGATCGCTGATGCCGAGCTTGTCCAGCACCTCGGTCGCCGCCTTGGACAGCACCTTCGCGCGCGGGTCGAAATTCTTGTACACGCGATGGCCAAAGCCCATCAGGCGGAACGGATCGTCCTTGTTCTTGGCGCGGGCGATATATTCCGGAATGCGTTCCGGCCGGCCGATTTCGCGCAGCATGTTGAGCGCCGCCTCGTTCGCGCCGCCATGCGCCGGACCCCACAGACAGGCGATGCCCGCCGCGATGCAGGCGAACGGGTTGGCGCCCGACGATCCGGCCAGACGCACGGTCGAGGTCGACGCATTCTGTTCGTGATCGGCATGGAGGATGAAAATCTTGTCCATCGCCGATTCGATGATCGGATCGACCTCATATTCCTCGGCCGGGACGCCGAAGGTCATGCGCAGGAAATTGCCGGTATAGGACAGGTTGTTGTCCGGATAGAGGAACGGCTGACCCACCGCATATTTATACGCCATCGCCGCGATCGTCGGCATCTTGGCGATCAGCCGGTGGCTGGCGACCATCCGCTGATGCGGATCGGCGATGTCGGTCGAATCATGGTAGAAGGCGGACAGCGCGCCGACGACGCCGCACATGATCGCCATCGGATGCGCGTCGCGCCGGAACCCGCGATAGAAGGTCGCAAGCTGTTCGTGCAGCATCGTGTGGCGGCTGATCGTCCAGGTGAACTTGTCGAGATCGTCCTTGCTCGGCAGCTCGTGGTTGAGCAGCAGATAGGCGACTTCCATGAAGCTCGACTGTTCGGCGAGCTGATCGATCGGATAGCCGCGATGGAGCAGCACGCCCTGATCGCCGTCGATATAGGTCAGCGTCGATTCGCACGACGCGGTCGAGGTGAAGCCGGGATCATAGGTGAACTGGCCGGTCTGGGCATAAAATTTGCGGATATCGACCACTTGTGGACCGACGCTACCTGCTCGAACCGGATAATCCTTGCCGGCAATGTTGAGGGTTGAATCGCTCATCGGTCTTGTCCTTTCATTCAGCCGTCCGTTTCAGTTGCCTGGGGAGGCCGTGATCTGGTCCGCGATCCGGCCCAGGCTTTCCTCGCGCCCCAGAAGGACGAGGACGTCGAAGATGCCGGGGGAGGTGCGGCGCCCGGTCAGCGCCGCGCGGAGCGGCTGTGCGACCGCGCCCAATTTCACCCCCGTCGTCTCCGCCACCTGGCGAACCGCCGTTTCAAGTGCCTCCGTATGCCAGTCCGCGAGGGCGTCAAGCGCCGCGTGAACCAGGGCCAGAAGCCGCTGTCCGTCGCCCTCTAGCAGAGCTTGTGCGTCTGCGTCCATTTCCAGGGGGCGGGTGCGGAACAGAAAGGCCGAACCATCGGCGATTTCGCGCAGATTCGCCGCGCGCGGCTTGAGCGCGGCCATGCTGCGTTGCAAAAGTTCAAGCTGATCGGGCGTGGGCGCAACGGGCAGGAACGACGCCGCCAGCGATGCGAGTCGGGCATCGTCCGCCGCACGGATATAATGGCCGTTGAGGCTGTCGAGCTTTTTGAGGTCGAAGCGCGAGGGCGACTTGCCGACGCCGTCCAGCGTGAACCAGTCGATCGCCTGATCGCGGCTGATGATCTCGTCATCGCCATGCCCCCAGCCAAGGCGCAGCAAATGGTTGAACAGCGCTTCGGGCAGCACGCCCAGCTCGTCGCGATATGCCTCTACCCCCAGCGCGCCGTGGCGCTTGGACAGTTTGGCGCCGTCGGCACCGTGGATCAGGGGAATGTGAGCATAAATCGGCTCGGGCCACGCCATCGCGCGGATGATGCAGAGCTGGCGAAAGGCATTGTTGAGATGATCGTCGCCGCGGATGACATGCGTCACCCCCATATCGTGATCGTCGACCACCACGGCGAGCATATAGGTCGGCGTGCCGTCGGAGCGCAGCAGGATCATGTCGTCCAGCTCCGCATTCTGGACCGTCACCTCGCCCTGCACCAGATCGCGGATCGTCGTCGCGCCGTCGCGTTCGGCGCGCAGGCGGACGACATGCGGCTGGTCGACCGGCCCGTCATTGCGGTCGCGCCACGGACTGCGGATGCGATAAGGCTTTTTCGCGGCCTGTGCCGCCTCGCGCTGGGCTGCGATCTCGTCCTGGCTCATCCAGCAGTGATAGGCGTGGCCGGATTCGAGCATCGCCTGTGCGACCCGGGCATGCCGGTCGGCGCGGGCGAACTGATAGACTTCCTCGCCATCCCAATCGAGGCCGAGCCAGCGCATCCCGTCGAGGATCGCGGCGATCGCCGGCTGCGTGGAGCGGGCGCGATCGGTATCCTCGATCCGCAACAGGAACTTGCCGCCATGGTGCCGCGCGAACAGCCAGTTGAACAGCGCGGTGCGCGCGCCGCCGATATGCAGAAACCCCGTCGGCGACGGGGCGAAGCGCGTGACGATTTGGGTCCCGCCCGACGGTGCGGACTTCCCTTCAGATGTTGCGCTCAACCGCGCATGCTCCCAAGCTGAAAAACGATGGCAACGACCGCCGCGAGCGCCCGTAGCACGGGGTTTCGTCCGCTTCAAATCGCGGCGCGATGGCGGCTTGGCGCGCGCGTCGAAACCTGGGCGGAGGCCGAGCGCGGACAGCTGGTGCTGTGGGTGCCGGTGCTGTTGGGCGCGGGCATCCTCTTGTGGTTTGCCTTGCCCGATGCGGCGGCATGGCTGGCGGTGATCGCGGGCGGGCTGGCGGTGGCGCTGGCGAGCGTTGCGCTGGGCCGGGGCGGGCGCGGGGCGCTGGTGCTCGGCGTGGCGGGGGCGATGATCGCGCTGGGCTGTGCGCTGGTGTGGCTGCGCGCCGAACGGGCGGCGGCGCCGGTGCTGGCGCGGCCCGCGATCCTTTGGGTGGCGGGCGAGGTGATCGGGATCGAACCGCTGCCCGCGCGCGAAACGGTGCGGCTGCGCATCGCGACCGGCGCCGACGACCTGCCGCCTGTCGTTCGCGTCAATATCGCGGAAAAGGACATGCCGGTCGGGGTGACGCCGGGGGCCGTGGTGCGGTTGCGCGCGCGGTTGACGCCGCCCGCGCCGCCCGCCGTGCCCGGCGCCTATGATTTCGAACGGGCGGCGTGGTTCGACGGGCTGGGAGCGACGGGGCGGGCCTTTGCCCCGATCGATGTGGTGCGGCCGGGACAGCCGGCCAGCGGGTTGCGCGCGCGGCTGACGGCGCATGTCCAGTCGCGGGTCGCGGGCAGCGCGGGCGGCATCGCCGCCGCGCTGGCGACCGGGGATCGCGGCGCGATCGCCGAAACCGATGCCGAGGCGCTGCGGCGATCGGGGCTGGCGCATCTGTTGTCGGTCAGCGGCCTGCATGTGACGGCCGTGGTCGGCGCGACGATGTTGCTGGCATTGCGGTTGCTGGCGCTGTTCCCCTGGCTGGCGCTGCGCTGGCCGCTGCATGCGATGGCGGCGGGCGCGGCCGGGCTGGCGGCGATCGGCTATACGCTGCTGACCGGGGCGGAGGTGCCGACGGTGCGCGCCTGTATCGCCGCGCTGCTGGTGCTCGCCGCGATGTTGTTGGGGCGATCGGCGATCACCTTGCGGCTGGTGGCGTTCGGCGCGCTGGTCGTCCTTTTGGCATGGCCGCAGGCGGTGATGGGGCCGAGCTTTCAGATGAGCTTTGCCGCCGTGACCGCGATCGTCGCGCTGTACGAAAACCATCGCGTGCGCGGGTGGTTCGAGGCGCGGGGCGAGGGGGTGGGGCGGCGGCTGGCGCGCGGGATCGGATCGCTGTTGCTGACCGGCCTGGTGGTCGAGCTGGCACTGACGCCGATCGCGCTGTTCCATTTCCACAAATCGGGGCTGTATGGCGCGCTCGCCAATATCGTCGCGATCCCGCTGACGACGTTCATCATCATGCCGTTCGAGGCGGCGGCGCTGTTGCTCGACACTGTAGGGCTGGGCGCGCCTGCTTGGTGGGTGGTGGACCGGGGGCTGACGCTGTTGCTGTGGATCGCGCACAGCGCCGCCGATGCGCCGGGTGCGCTCGCCATGCTGCCCGCCATGCCGGGTGGTGCCTATGCGTCGATGGCGCTGGGCGGGCTGTGGATCGCGCTGTGGCGGACGCGGGTGCGGCGATGGGGCCTGGTGCCGGTGGCGCTGGGCGGGATCTGGGCGCTGGCGACGCCGTCGCCCGACCTGCTCGTCACCGGTGACGGGCGGCATCTGGTGCTGCGGATGGACGATGGCGAGCTGGCGATCCTGCGCGATCGGGCGGGCGATTATGTGCGCGACACGATGGGCGAGAATGCCGGGTTCGACGGCGAGCTGCCCGCGCTGGCCGATCATCGCGACGCGCGGTGCAGCCCCGATGTCTGTGTCGCCGAACTGGTGCGCGGCGGCAGGCGGTGGCGGATCGCGGCGACGCGCAGCGGCTATCTGATGCCATGGGCGGAAACGATTGCGTTGTGCCGCGCGGTCGACATCATCGTCGCCGACCGGCGGCTGCCGCCCGCCTGCACGCCGCGCTGGCTGAAGCTCGATCGCGTCGCGCTCGCCACCACCGGCGGGGTGGCGATCGTGTTCGGCGCGCGGCCCGATGTGCGCCCCGATGTGCGCCCCGATGTGCGCCCCGATGTGCGCAATGTGCGGCGGCCGGGCGCCGCGCATCCCTGGCGCGATCCGCCAACCATCGCCGATCGGCGGATGGATCGCGGATCGGCGGATTAGGCTCTGGCCGGCCAGCCCGCCGATACGGCGTCGAGCACGGATCTGGTATGTTCGCCCAGCTGCGGCGGTTCGGGGCGGGGGTCGAGCGGCCCCAGGCCGACCGGCGGGGCCGGGGTGCGCCCGCCATCCGCCAGATCGACGAAACAGCCCGCCGCCTGCGCCTGTTCGGCCGCGACCACTTCGTCCGGCGTCGCCATCGGCGCCCAGATCAGGTCGGTTTCGCCCAGCGCCGCTTCGGCCTGGTCGAGACTGCGTGCGATGAACCAGTCGTCCATCATCGCGCGCACTTCGCGGACGCGGTCGAGGTCGGGCGGGAACGCCAGGATGCCGGGATCTTCGGCCAGGTCGCGCCGCCCGATCAGGCCGAGCGCATTGCCAAGACAGTTCGGGCCGCGCGGGGCGATATAGACCCAGCGTTCGTCCGCCGTGCGGAAATAGCCGGCCACGGGGCTGGGCCATTGATCGCGCGGCGCCGCGGTTTCGACCACGCCGTGCCGCAGCAGCAGCGAATAATCCCAGCCCAGCGTATAGCTGGCGGCGCGCAGCAGCGATGCCTCGACCAGCCGCCCGCGCCCCGATACCGCGCGTTCGTGCAGCGCGGCGAGCGTTCCGGACAGCGCGGCGAGCGCGGTGACATGATCGCCAAAGCCCGGACGGCAGGGAAAGGGCCGCGTGTCGGGCGGAATGGTCGCCGCCGCGATGCCGCTGCGCGTCCAGTAGCCGGTGATGTCGAACGCCGCGCGGTCGGCGTCGGCGCCGCTCAACCCCTGACCCGAAATGCTGGTATAGATGAGGCGCGGCGCGATTTTTTCGATCGACGCATGGTCGAGGCCCGCGCGGACCAGCGATCCGGGGCGCAGATTGGTGATGAACACGTCCGCCTGTTGCAGCAGCGCGATCAGCGCGTCGCGTTCGGCGGGCTGGCCAAGGTTGAGCACCACGCTGCGCTTGCCGCGATTTTCCATGGCAAAGATCGCGCTGGCGCGGCCATCGGCATCGGGCACCATGGTGCGGACGGGATCGCCGCCCGCGGTTTCGATCTTGATGACGTCCGCGCCCCAATCGGCCATCAATCCGGCACAGGCGGGACCCGCGATCCATGTGGCAAGTTCGACGACCTTCAACCCGTTTAGCAACATGTTGGCACATTCTCCTGAACGCGAAAGCGATAGGTATCGCGGCTATTGCCGCTTGTCTGCCGTGGTTAATCGGCGGTTAGGGCAGTTGCGAGCCGTTGCGGCTATGCTAATTGCGGGAGTGGGGCAAGCGCCAGGGGGAGCAGGCGATTGGCGGATTCGGGCAAGACCAGTGACGACAAACGTGCCCGGGCGACCAGGGCGAAACTGATCCGGGCGGCGCGGCGGCATTTCGCCGTGCATGGCTTTGAAGGGTCGAGCGTGCGCGAGATCCAGCGCATCGCGGGCGTCAATCCGGCGGCGGTGCATTATCATTTCGGATCGAAGGAAGGGCTGTATCGCGCGGTGATCGACGCCAGCCTGTCGCATATTCAGGCGGAACGCATCGCCGCGTTCAATGCCATCGACCCCGCTCTGTCGGGCGAGGCGCGGCTGATGGCGCTGCTGCGTGCCTATGCCGCGCCGCATATCCGGCTGGCGGCGTCGGTAGAGGGGCGCGGCTATTCGCAGGTGCTGATCCAGGTGTCGTTCACCAGCCGCGAATCGCCCCTTGAACTCATCCGCGAAAGCTATGCCCCGACGCGCACCATGTTTCTGGATGCGATCTGTGCGCTGTTCCCCGATGTCGATCGGGTCGAAGTGGCGCGGTGCATGGCGGCGTTCATCACCGCGATGATGTGCAATCCGGTCAGTGTCGCCTTCGCCCAGATGGCTGAAAAGCCTCCGTTCGAAGACGACACCGAAACCTGGATCGCGTTCGTCACGCGAAACGCGGCAGCCGCTTTTGCTGCACTGCCGCGTTCGCCCGACTGACCGCGGTCGGTTCATCCTACAGGGCGATTTTCGCACCCAGACGGACGACCCGGCCGATCGGATTGCCGATGAACGGATCATAACCATATTCAAGCCGCGCCGCCGGGGGCTGACGGTTGAACAGATTGATGACGCCGCCATTCAGCTGCACCGCAGTGCCACCAAGGTCCAGCTCATAGCTGACATTGATGTCCTGCTGCACATAATCGCGCACATACCGGCCGAACTGGGTCGTGCCGACCGCGGTGTTCGGGAAGGTGGCGAAGGCGTAGCGATTGTCCTCGACCCCATCGACCCAGGTGATGCCATAGCGGAAGTTGACCGGACCGATCGCGTAATTGACGTAACCGTTCGCACGCACCCGCGACACCGTGCCGGGTTCGCGATCATAATTCGCGTAACCCAGCGCGTCATAGGCACCCGAGAACGGTGTCCCGCCCAGCGAAAAGGCATCGATCGTATAGTTGAGCACGATCGAGGCATTGCCGCCGACATTGAGCGTCCCCGTGCCAACCGGCACCCGCAGATCCGCCGTCAGGTCGAGCCCGCGCACATGCGTGGTCGGACCGTTGACATAGGGGGCCTGGACCCGGGCGATGTCATTGCCCGTCGTCACACCCTGGGTGCAGGTGTCGTTGTTGGCGAAGATGACATATTGGCGCAGTGCCGATCCGCAATTGGCCAGCTGCGTCCCCGTGCCCACGCCGCCAACGGCCGCCGAGGTGATCGAGGGGGTCAGCGAGATGATCCGGTCGTCGAACCGGATGCTCCAATAGTCCGCCGTCACCGTCAGCCCGCCGGTCTTGAAGATGGCACCGGCGCTCCAGTTGAACGCCGTTTCGGGCTTCAGATTGGGGTTGCCGATATTGTCCACCGCGCGGTTGGTGTTGCCGACCGACGGCAGCCCGACCAGGCTGGTCGTGCGCGTCGCCGCGACCGTCGAGGGCAGCGGACCACGGAAGGTTGTGCCGACCGATCCGCGCAGCGTCAGGAAGTCGGCGAGTTCCCACCTTGCAGTCAATTTGGGATTGATCGTCGATCCGACGCCGCCGCCATAATCTTCATACCGCACCGCCGCCTGCAGGTTGAGGCCGGTGAAGACGGGCAGGCTGAGTTCGCCGAACAGCGCGCGCACATTCTGGCTGGCGACCACATTTTCCTGCTGGCCGATGAAGATCAGCGGGCCGGTCTGGGCCGAACAGCTGAAATCGCCCGGCGTCGGGCAGGGGTTGAGCGTGCGGTTTTCCAGCGGGTTGAGCGGGTTGGCGCGATAGCCGACATTGCGATATTGCGCGCCGACCGCAAAGCCGGCATCGCCGCCCGGCAGCGCGAACAACCGGCCGCTCAACACCGCGTCGACCACCAGCTGATCCTCTTCGGCCTGATAGCCGATCCGCTCGAACATCCAGGCGATCAGTGCCGTGTTGTTGGCACTGGCCGCGGTATAGCCCGGATTGGTCGTGCCGAGCGCCGGATTGCCCGTCATCGCGTTCGAGAAGGGGTTGAAATACTGGCACGGACCAACGCCCGGGGTGCCGGTCGCGGGATTGCAGTTGGGTCCGCCCAGACCTTCGAGCGCATTTTGCAGGCGCGCGCCGACGATGTCGGTGATCTGCTGGTAACGGACCGAGCGGAAGAAGGTGCCTGCCACGTCGAAATTGAGCGAATCGCTCAGCTCGCCCGACAGCGCCGCCGAAATGCGATAGCCGTCATTGGTGCGACGACCGACCTGGCCACCCGGACCGAAATCATCGGGGAAGGCCGGGTTGCCGCCATTAGCGAAAAGGCGCGTCGACACGAAATAGGCGCCCGCGCCGGGGATCGCCGAGGGCGTCGCCGCGCTTGCCTGACCGGGGAACAGCGCGCCGGTCTGTGCCTGGAACGTCGCGAAACCGGGGTTGGACTGGGGCACGAAGAAGCCATAGGCGGTGCCGGGGCCGCGCGGGCTCTGCTGTGGCAGATAGGCGGGCGACACGCGCACATTGGGCAGATCGGTCCGCGCCCACAGCACGTCGAGGTCGAACCGCATGCTTTCGGTGAGGTCAACGGTCAGGCGACCGAATGCCTGATAGCGATGTTCGTCCTCGACCAGATTGTCATAGGGAACATAGGACCAGTAACAGCGCGTGCCCCCCTGTGTGCCGCCGAACGCGCCGCAATTGGCGTCGACAAATTCGCTGCCGATCAGGAAGTTGCGCGGATTATAGGCGACGTTGGCGGGGTTGCCCCGATAAAGCCCGCTCGGGTTGGTGCCGAGCTGATAGGTGCCGGGATTGCCGAGCGAGGAATAGCCCTGCGGATTCACGCCATAGGGCAACAGCGAATAGGGCCGGTCGCGCGTTTCCAGTTCGGTGCGGCGTAGATAGCTGAAGCCGACCATCAGATTGGCCGCGCCGAACGTCTTGCCGCCCAGGATCGAGGCGTTCCAGTCGCCCTTCGACCCGTCTGTATTCGCCGCGCGCCTCAAGCCCTTCGAACCGGTCGCGGGTGATGAAGTTGACCACGCCCGCGATCGCGTCCGACCCATAGGTGGCGGCGGCGCCGTCCTTCAGCACTTCGACCCGGTCGAGCGCGAAATAGGGGATCATGTTGGTGTCGGTGAAGCCGGTGCCGGGGGTGGACAGCGTCCGGCGGCTGTTGAGCAGCACCAGCGTGCGCGAACTGCCCAGGCCACGCAGGTTGACGCTGCCCGATCCGATGAAGCTTTGCGCCGCGCCGCTGAACTGGTTGGTGTCGCCCAGCACCGCACCGCTCGACGGCAATTGCTTGATCATTTCAAGCGGCGAGTTGACGCCCGCCCGTGCCAGCGATTCGCTGCTCAGCACATCGACCGGCAGCGCGGCGTCGCGCGGGGTGCCGCGGATCAGCGACCCGGTGACGATCAGCCCCTCTGACGAATCGGCGCTGTCCTCAGCCGCCGGGGGTGGCGTCTGGCTGGACTGCGCATGCGCATGCGTGGTGCCGATGGCGGTGGCGATCACCACAGCCCATCGCGCGACGGATGACGAATAGAAATGCCTCGACATATCCTTCTCCCAATTTTTTAGCGGCTCTAACGGCCGTGGGAGGGGGTAGGTTCGAATGCGGCAAGGGTCAAGTTTTCAATCATTCGACTGATTAATTACGTATGCGTCAACTTTGCGCGGCGTAACCTTTAAAACGGGTTGGCGTCGGTAAGTGGCATGGCGGGTCAAAGCCCCCAAAAAGGTCGGGCCCTGCGGCACCATCGCAACGACGGCGCCGCAGGGCCCGACCGGAGCTGATTCGGCGGAGGCCGCCCGATGAACGTCGCCATCCCCTTGCTCGTGATCGCTGTCATGGTCTCGCTCAACGCCCTGTACGTCGCGGCCGAGTTCGCGACGGTCGGGTCCCGCCGCTCCCGAGTCCAAGAGGATGCAGCCGCCGGGAGCGCCTCAGCGAAGCGGTTGCTGGCGATCCTCACCGACCCGAAGCGCCTCGACGCCTACGTCGCTGCCTGCCAGATCGGCATCACCCTTAGCAGCCTCGTCGCCGGTGCCTACGGCCAAGCACAACTGACCCCGCTGCTCGAACCGGCGTTGGGTGGCATCGGGGGCCGAGCGGTCGCCGTGCTCATCGTGCTCGTTTCGATCACCGCAGTTCAGGTCGTACTCGGCGAGCTGCTCCCCAAGACCGTCGCGTTGCGCTACCCCGAGCGGCTGGCGATGGCGACCCTGCCTCCCATGCAGGTCAGCCAGTGGGTGTTCCGGCCACTCGTCGCGGTGTTCAACGGCTCGGCGTTCAAGCTGATGGGCTGGTGGAACCTCCAGGTCGACCACAGCCACGCTCAC
>CADEEK010000036.1 GCA_902826325.1 uncultured Sphingomonadales bacterium | reverse complement strand
TGCCCGCCATGCCAAAGCGGTTGCCCCGGCGGCTCGACGCGGGCGAGGACAGGCCCCGCAGCGCCAGGATGAACAGCACGCCCGAAATCAGATAGGCGAGCGCGACCCAGGGATTGGGAACGGCATCGTGCATCGGCTCAGCCCTTCTTCTTGTACATGGCGAGCATCCGCTCGGTAACGGCGAACCCGCCGAAGATGTTGACGGCGGCCAGCGCGACCGCGATCAGCCCCAGCCATTTGGCGCTGGCGCTGCCCCCGGCGGCCGACGCGATCAGCGCGCCGACGATGATGACCGATGAAATCGCGTTGGTGACGGCCATCAACGGCGTGTGCAGCGCGGGCGTGACCGACCACACCACATAATAGCCGACGAAACACGCCAGCACGAAGATCGACAGGATCGAGATAAAGTCCATGACAGCGCCCCCTTGCGCTAGAAATTCAGCCGAGCAGCCTTGCGTTCACAACCTTGCCGCCCTGGGTCAGGCGGATCGCGTCGCCGATTTCCTCGTCGAGCACCGGCCTGCCCGCTTCCTTGTCCCAGAAGGCGGACAGGAAGTTATACAGGTTGCGCGCAAACAGCGCCGAAGCATCCGAGGCAAGGCGTGAAGGTACATTCTTGTGCCCGACGATCTTCACCCCGTGCCGCTCGACCACTTCGCCCGCGACCGCGCCCTCGACATTGCCGCCGGCCTCGACGGCTAGGTCGACGATCACGCTGCCGGGGCGCATCGTCGCGATCTGCGCGTCGCTGATCAGGCGCGGCGCGGGCCGCCCCGGGATCAGCGCGGTGGTGATCACCAGATCCTGCTTGGCGATATGGCTGGACACCAGTTCGGCCTGCGCCTTTTGATATTCCTCGCTCATTTCGGTGGCATAGCCGCCCGAACCTTCGCCCTCGATCCCCGCGACGCTTTCGACGAACACCGGCTTGGCGCCGAGCGACAGGATCTGCTCCTTGGTCGCGCTGCGCACATCGGTCGCCGACACCTGCGCGCCCAGCCGCCGCGCGGTCGCGATCGCCTGCAGCCCCGCAACGCCGACGCCCATGACGAACACCTTGGCCGCCGACACGGTGCCGGCGGCGGTCATCATCATCGGAAAGGCACGGCCATATTCCGCCGCGCCGTCCAGCACCGCCTTGTATCCGGCAAGGTTCGACTGGGACGACAGGATGTCCATCGACTGCGCACGGGTGATGCGCGGCATGAATTCCATCGCCAGCGCCTCGATCCCCAGCGCCGCATAGGCGTCGGTCCGTGCGCGCTCGCCGAACGGGTTGAGGCCCGCCGCCAGCCACGCGCCGGACTTGATCCCGGCCAGGCTCGCCGGATCCGGCCCCTGCACGCCGAGCACGATGTCGGCATCCTTCAGCACCGCCGCGCGCGTCGCCAGCGTCGCGCCGACCGCGGCATAGCCGTCATCGGCGAAGGACGCGGTATCGCCCGCGCCCTGTTCGACGGCGACGTCGGCGCCCAGTGCGATGAATTTCTTGACCGTTTCGGGCGTCGCGGAAACGCGCCGCTCGCCAGCGGCCGCTTCTTTCAGAACCGCGATCTTCACGTCAGGCGATCAGCCAGACGACGAACGCAGCGGCGATCGCGCTGGCGATCGTGCCGACCTTCAACAGCCGCAAAAAGCCGCCATAGGTCTGATCGTGCGCCTTCATTTCCCCGGTTTCGGCCATGCGTCACTCCCCTGAATTCGGTTTCGCCCGCTTCCTTAGACTTCGCCGTGCCCGCCCTCAAGCCCCGCCGATGTTCAGCAGGCTTAAGCCCGTCTTTACCTCACACGCCTATGTCATCTGACCGGAATAGGGACATTCGGGACAATTGGGGACGATCCGATGACGCGCAACGGGCAGCGCCAGATGATGCTGATCGACGACGAACCGGCGCAGCGCCGGCTGGTCGCCGCCATCGCCGCACGCCGCGGCTGGCGCACCGTCTTCGCGTCCGACGGCGAAACCGCGCTGGCGACGCTGGGCACGCCCGACGGCATGGCGCTCGATGCGATCGTGCTCGATCACTGGGCGCCTGATTTCGATGCCGCCGGGCTGATCGCCGAATTGCGCGCCAATCGCCCGATGCTCCCCATCCTGCTGCTTACCGCCAACGGATCGGTCGCCGCTGCGGTCGATGCAATGCGCGCAGGCGCGACCGATTTCCTGGTCAAGCCGATCGCCGCCGAACGGCTGCTCGCCGCGCTCGACAGCGCGGTCGGCGCCAAGGTCAGCGGCGAACTGCGCCCGCTGACCGAAAAGCTGACCGCCAGCCTCGCCTTTGACGAAATCGTCGGCAGCGCCCCGCAATTCCGCGCCGCGCTCGCCATCGCGGCCAAGGCGGCGCGCGCCCGCGTCCCCGTGTTGATCGAGGGCGAAAGCGGCGTCGGCAAGGAAGTGGTGGCCGAGGCGATCCACGCCGCCAGCCCGCGCCACGCCAAGCCACTGGTCCGCGTCAATTGTGGCGCGATCCCCGCCAACCTGGTCGAATCGGAACTGTTCGGCCACGAAAAGGGCGCGTTCACCGGCGCGTTCGAACGCAAGATCGGCCGGTTTCAGGAAGCGGATGGCGGCACCATCCTGCTCGATGAAATCGGCGAAATGCCGCTGGAGGCCCAGGTCAAGCTGCTGCGCGTCCTGCAATCGGGCGAGGTGCAGCCGATTGGCGCGCGCCATGTCAGCGAAGTCGATGTCCGCGTGATCGCCGCGACCAACAAGACGCTGATGACCGAGGTGGAGGAAGGGCGGTTCCGCGAGGATCTCTATTACCGGCTCAACGTCGTTCAGGTCACGATCCCGCCCCTGCGCGACCGCGGCGGCGACATCGCCCCGCTCGCCCGCCATCTGCTCGGCCGGATCGCGCAGCAGCCGGGGCTGCGCCCGCTCGGCATTACCGACGATGCGATCGCACTGCTCGGCAGCTATGACTGGCCGGGCAATGTCCGCCAGCTGCAGAACGCGCTGTTCCGCGCCGCCGTGCTGTGCGACGGCGACGCGCTGACCCGCACCGATTTCCCCCAGATCGCGCAACTGGCCAGCGGCAAGCCCGCCGCCACGTCCAGCGCCAGCGGCGGCGCCGCATCGGGCGCGGGCGTCACGCTCTACAAGCCCGACGGCAATCTGCGCGCGCTCGAAGAGATCGAGGCCGATGTCATCCGCCTCGCCATCGGCCATTATCGCGGCCGCATGACCGAAGTCGCCCGCCGCCTCGGCATCGGCCGCTCGACCCTTTACCGCAAGCTCGGCGAACTGGGGATCGACCAGAACGCGGCGTGAGCGGCGCCATGGTTTGAATTTAGCGACCGCGCCGGTCCAACGATCCAGCCGCTGAGCAGGTATTCGTCGATCCTGACAATCTGGTAGCGGCCCCATTCGCAAGGCCCGCCAGCACCAGACCAATCGCGGCGATGATTGCGGGCAATGCACCCGCTTTGATATGCTGGTCCTTCGTCACCCCGGCCTTGAGCCGGGGTCTCGCTGCTTCGACCGGCCCGATCCAGCGGGACCCCGGCTCAGGGCCGGGGTGACGAGAACAAGAATTGGCAGCCTTGACGCCCGCTCCAAATGCTCCCCACCTTACACGCACACGCGTAGGGACCACAACGAACACATGAATCTCGTCATCGTCGAATCGCCCGCCAAGGCGAAGACCATCGAAAAATATCTCGGCAAGGATTACCGCGTCCTCGCCTCCTACGGCCATGTCCGCGACCTGCCGCCCAGGGACGGGTCGGTGCAGCCCGATGACGGGTTTGCGATGGAATGGGAAACCTATGCCGACAAGGCCAAGCAGCTCAAGGCGATCACCGACGAGGCGAAAAAGGCCGACCGCCTGATCCTAGCCACCGACCCCGATCGCGAGGGCGAGGCGATCAGCTGGCACGTTCAGGAAGTGCTGGCGAAGAAAAAGGCGCTGCCCAAAGAGGTCGAGCGCGTCACCTTCAACGCGATTACCAAGCCCGCGATCCTGGCGGCGATGAAGGCGCCGCGTGAGCTCGATACCGATCTGATCGACGCCTATCGCGCCCGCCGCGCGCTCGATTACCTCGTCGGCTTCACCCTGTCGCCGGTGCTGTGGCGCAAGCTGCCCGGCGCCAAATCGGCGGGCCGCGTGCAATCGGTTGCGCTGCGCCTGATCGTCGAGCGCGAGCGCGAGATCGAGCTGTTCAAGCCCCAGGAATATTGGAGCGTCCTCGCGCATCTCGAACATGACGGCACCGCGTTCGACGCGCGGCTCGTGCGGTTCGAGGGCAAGAAGCTCGACCGCCTGTCGATCGGCGATGAAGGCACCGCGACCCGCGCCAAGGCCGCCGTCGAACAGGGCCGCTTCACCGTCGCCAGCGTCGAGACCAAGCCGGCAACGCGCAACCCGCCGCCGCCCTTCACCACCTCCACGCTGCAGCAGGAGGCCGCACGCAAGCTCGGCTTTTCCGCCAGCCACACGATGCGCATCGCGCAGGCGCTGTATGAAGATGGCGCGATCACCTATATGCGCACCGACGGCGTGCAGATGGACGCGGGCGCCATCGACGATGCGCGCAAGGCCGTCGTGAGCCGCTATCAGGCGAGCTACATCCCCGACAAGCCGCGCCATTACCAGACCAAGGCCAAGAATGCGCAGGAAGCGCATGAGGCGATCCGCCCGACCGATTTCAACAAGGATCGTGCGGGCGGCGGCGACCATGCCAAACTCTATGACCTGATCTGGAAACGCGCGCTGGCCAGCCAGATGTCGAGCGCGCGGATGGAGCGCACCACCGTCGAGCTGGAGGAACCGACCGGGCAGGACGCGCTGCGCGCCACCGGCCAGGTGGTGATCTTCCCCGGCTATCTCGCCCTTTACGAAGAGGGCCGCGATGATCCTGTTGGCGCCTCTGGCAAACATGCCGACGGCGCTGAGGGCGACGATGACTCCCGCCGCCTGCCCGTCATCCGCAACGGCGACACCCCGGCCAAAAAGGGCGTCGATGCCGAACAGCATTTCACCCAGCCGCCGCCGCGCTTTTCCGAAGCCTCGCTGGTCAAGCGGCTGGAGGAGCTCGGCATCGGTCGCCCGTCCACCTATGCCTCGATCATTCAGGTGCTCAAGGACCGCGCCTATGTCCGCGTCGAAAAGAACCGCTTTTTCGCCGAGGAAACCGGGCGGCTGCTGACCGCCTTCCTCGAACGCTTCTTCGAAAGATACGTCAATTACGACTTCACGGCGGGGCTTGAGGAAGAACTGGACGATGTGTCCGGCGGGCGCGCGGGATGGCAGGCGGTGCTGGATGCCTTCTGGCGCGATTTCCGCCCGCGCACCGACGAGGTGATGGAACAGAAGCCGAGCGAAGTGACCGCCGCGCTCGACCAGTTCCTCGAACCCTATCTCTTCCCCGACAAGGGCGACGGGTCCGACCCGCGCGCCTGCCCCGCCTGTGCCGACGGACGGCTGGCGCTGCGCGGCGGCAAATTCGGCGCGTTCGTTGCCTGCTCCAACTATCCCGAATGCAAATTCACCCGCCGCTTTGGCCAGCCGGGCGGCGAGAATGGCGGCGACACCGGGCCGGAAGTGATGGGACAGGACCCCGAAACGGGCGAGGACATCACCCGGCGTTCGGGCCGCTTTGGCCCCTATGTCCAGCGCGGCGAGGGCAAGGAGGCGGCGCGCGCGTCGATCCCCAAGGACATCCCCGAATTCGACCTCGACTGGGCGGTGCGGCTGCTCAACCTGCCGCGCACCATCGGCGACCATCCGGAAAGCGGCAAGCCGATCACCGCGTCGATCGGCCGCTATGGCCCCTATCTCGCGCATGACGGCAAATATGCCCGGTTGAGCACGACCAGCGACGTATTTGAAACCGGCATGAACGCTGCCGTCGTCAAACTCGCCGAAGCCGCAGCCGGCGGCGGCCGCGCCGCCCGCGGCTCGCGCGAACCGCTAAAGGTGATGGGCGCGCACCCCGAATCCGGCGCCGAAATCAAGCTGATGGAAGGCCGCTTCGGCCCCTATCTAACCGACGGCACCACCAACGCGACCCTCCCCAAATCGGTCGATCAGGCCGCCCTGACGCTGGAGGAGGCGGTCCAACTGATCGACGCCAAGGCGGCGGCGGGGCCGACGAAGAAAAAGGGCCGCAAGGGTGCAGCGAAGAAAGCCGCGCCGAAAAAGGCTGCGGCGAAGAAACCAGCGGCCAAGAAGACGGCGGCGAAGTAGCGTTACCCACCCCAACCCACCCGTCACCCCGGCCTTGTGCCGGGGCCCACCGGGCGGCAGGCAATGCAATCAGGCGCACCCCAAACCGCAGCTACACAACCACGACCGACCCCGAGCACCCCACCGCCAGATCAGAAATCAAGCCCCGTGCAGAAGTACCCGTTGCACGGTGGACCCCGGCACAAGGCCGGGGTGACGAACCCTGAACCGACGTCATCCTTGAACCCGCGCCCGACAACCGCCACCCTCCACCAGCAATGCTGGACCGAACTCCCTGCGTTTACATCCTCGCCAGCGCCTATAACGGCACGCTCTACACCGGCGTCACGTCCAACCTGATCGCCCGCATCATCCAGCACCGCGAAGGCACATTCGACGGCTTCACCAAACGCTATCAAATCCACCGCCTCGTCTATTACGAAACCGGCGGCACGATGGAGTCCGCCATCGTCCGCGAAAAGCAAATCAAACGCTACAAGCGCGAGTGGAAACGCAACCTGATCGAGCGCGAAAACCCGATGTGGAACGATCTGGCGGTAGGCTTGGGCCTCGATCCTTTACCAAAGGGTTGAACCCCACAACCCGGCCCCCGGCTTAACCTTCGAACGCCCGCGCACCACCCCACATCCCTGTCACCCCGGCCTTATGCCGGGGTCCACCGGGCAACATGCAATGCCGTGCGAAAACAATTCGATTAAAGCGCCAGCGGGGCCAGGAAAAAAGGTCGCCACCCACGGGGACGTAAAATCATCGGCACTGGTAACAAGCGGCACAGTGGACCCCGGCACAAGGCCGGGGTGACGATTGATCATCAAAGTTGTGATCTGGCGTGCGTTCGCCTTGTCGGGACTATGCTATCGACGACAGCTCACTCCGCCGCGACCCCGGCCCCATCGAACAACCCGCCGCCTTCCGCCGCGTCCTCGTTCGCTGCCGGACCCGCCTTCGCCTTTTGCCGCTTGTCGAAGCTGTCCCAGACCTCGCCCCAGTTCCCCTTGGTCGCACCCTTCGAATATTCGGTCGCGCGGGTTTCGAAGAAGTTGGCGTGCTCCACGCCGTTGAGCAGCGGGGTGAGCCAGGGCAGCGGGTGTTCGTCGATCATATAGATCGGCTTCAAACCCAATTGGTTCAAACGCCAGTCGGCGATGAAGCGGATATATTTCTTGATCTCCTTGGGCGTCATGCCGGGGACCGGGCCTTGTTCAAAGGCCAGATCGATGAACGCATCCTCCAGACGCACCGTCGTCTGGCATACGTCCATGATGTCGTCCTTAACCCGTTTGGTAAGGCAATCGCGTTCCTTGACGAAGGCGTGGAACAGCCGCGTGATCCCCTCGCAATGCAGGCTCTCGTCGCGCACCGACCAGCTGACGATCTGCCCCATCCCCTTCATCTTGTTGAAGCGCGGGAAGTTCATCAGCATCGCGAACGACGCGAACAGCTGCAGCCCCTCGGTAAAGCCGCCGAACATCGCCAGCGTCTTGGCGATATCCTCGTCCGTCTCGACGCCGAATTTCTGGAGATAGTCGTGCTTGTCCTTCATCTCCGAATATTCGAGGAACATGCCATATTCGCTTTCAGGCATGCCGATCGTGTCGAGCAGGTGCGAATAGGCGGCGATGTGCACCGTTTCCATGTTGCTGAACGCGGCCAGCATCATCTTGATCTCGGTCGGCTTGAACACTCGGCCATATTTTTCGTGGTAGCAATCCTGCACCTCGACATCGGCCTGCGTGAAAAAGCGGAAGATTTGCGTCAGCAGATTGCGCTCATGCTCGGTCAGCTTCTGCGCCCAGTCGCGGCAATCCTCGCCCAGCGGCACCTCTTCGGGCAGCCAGTGCACCTGCTGCTGCCGCTTCCAGAATTCATAGGCCCAGGGATATTCGAACGGCTTGTAGGTCTTGCGGGCTTCGAGAAGAGGCATGGGGTTACTCCGAGAAACTGGAAATGTTCAAAGTCATGTTGGCCAATGCCAAGGCGATCACGGCGAGACCTGCGATGCGTCGGCTGAATCGCGTCGCAATTCGCGCTTTGGGCGGCGGGTCGCGATTGATGAACGCGATATCGATCCCGTGGATGATCAGAATCAAACCGGTAAGCGCCGCAAGGAAAAACTGCCAGCTCATACCCCACCCGCCATCGCGAACACCAGCGCAAAGCCGGTGAGGAACAGGCACAGCGCCACCAGCATCATCCCCGCGATCCGCAACGCATAGCGCGCCTCCACCGACGCGGCGCGGCGGCGCAGCAGGACGACGCCCGCCACGCCGCTCGCAATGCCGATCCCGGCCTGAAGGGCGAGCGCGCGCGTCATTTCAGCATATCCAGCACAGAGCGCGCAGACAGTGCCGCCAACATAAAGGAAATTGCCGCCAACGACAGCGTCTGGCCGATCCGGCGCCACATCGTCCGGACTTTGGCGCTCGCGACGGGATCGCCGCGCTTTGGCGACATGATCGTCGACCGGGGATCTGCCTGTGCATCGCGCCAAATGCCGATGCTTTCCCAACATGCCCGTCCCAGCCCTGCCGCGGCCATAACGAGCATCGATGCAGACATCAGATACTCGGCTTCAGGTCGGCGCCATGCATAAACGAACAGACCCGCCCAGATCGCCACAAGCGTTGCGGCAACAACCGTCTTGCCATCAAATGCCGCCCGCCCCTGTGGCGGCCATGCCTCCAGTTCGCGCAACTCTTCATAATAGCGATCATAGCCGCGATGCGCCCGTGCCGCCAACCTAGCGGCATGGCGACGCATGCGCAGCCGATGCACAAAAGGCGCAGTAAGCGTGGCCGCAAATGCCCCCGCCCCAAAAGCAGCCACCCACATCAGATCATCCGATAACTCGATGGCAAGGGCGCGCGTCACTGGTCGATCACCGTGCCGGTATCGCGGTTCTTGACCACCACCCGCTCGCGATAGACGACCTTCTTGCCCCGATGCGCGCCGACGCCGAACACGCAGATGCCGAGGAAATAGCCGAAATCATACCAGCCGCCATTGTTCGGCACCGCATAGACCGCGACATCAGGCGCAAACAGGCTGAACACCCAGGCGACCGGAAAGATGAACCCGTGCCACAGGCCGAGCAGGAACCCAGGCGCCGCGGGATCGACCCCGGCGGGCACCTGCTTGGCGCAGGCGGCAAGCAGGAAAAGGGCGGCCAGGGGGACGAACCGGTTCATGCGCGGCATTCCTTCATCCCCTCTCCCACCGGGAGAGGGATGGCCATCGCGCCCGCGATGGACCGGTGAGGGCGAGCCAGCCCAACCACCTCACTGACAGGCCAGACACTCGTCATAATCGGTGCTTTCGCCCAGGTTGAACTGCGGCTTTTCGATCGTGTTGTCAGCCTCCACGCCACCGGCAAAGCCCGCGCGCTGCACGCTTTTCGAGCGCAGATAATAGAGCGACTTGATGCCCAGCTCCCACGCGCGGAAGTGCAGCATCAACAAATCCCATTTCTCGACATCCGCCGGAATGAACAGGTTCAGCGACTGCGCCTGATCGATGAACGGCGCGCGATCCCCGGCCAGTTCCAGGATCCACCGCTGATCGATCTCGAAGCTGGTCTTGAAGCAGTCCTTTTCCTCAGGGCTAAGGAAATCGAGGTGCTGGACCGACCCGCCATGTTCCAGGATCGAATTCCAGATATTGTCCGAATTCTTCGACTTTTCGATCAGGATCTTTTCCAGATACGGGTTCCTGACCGAAAAGCTGCCCGACAGCGTCTTGTGGGTATAGATGTTCGCCGGGATCGGCTCGATGCACGCCGATGTGCCGCCGCAGATGATGCTGATCGACGCGGTCGGCGCGATCGCCATCTTGCAGGAAAAGCGCTCCATCACGCCCATGTCGGCGGCGTCGGGGCACGGCCCGCGCTCGACCGCCAGCTGCATCGACGCCTCGTTCACCGCGGCGTTGATGTGCTTGAAGATGTTGAGGTTCAGCGCCTTGGCCATCGCCCCTTCGAACGGCAGGCCGCGCGCCTGCAGGAAGGAATGGAAGCCCATCACGCCCAGCCCCACGCTGCGTTCGCGCGCGGCGGAATAGGCGGCCTTTTCCATCCCCGGCTCGGCCCGGTCGATATAGTCCTGCAGGACATTGTCGAGGAACCGCATGATATCCTCGATAAACCCCTTCTCGCCCTTCCACTGGTCCCAGGTTTCGAGGTTGAGGCTGGACAGGCAGCAGACCGCCGTGCGTTCGTTGCCAAGGTGGTCCTTGCCGGTCGGCAGCGTGATCTCGCTGCACAGGTTCGAGGTCGAAACCTTGAGGCCCAGCTCGCGATGATGCTTGGGCATGTTCCTGTTCACATGATCGGCGAACACGATGTACGGCTCGCCGGTCGCCAGCCGGGTTTCGACGAGCTTCTGGAACAGCGCGCGGGCATCGACGCTGCCGCGCACGCTGCCGTCCTTGGGCGATTTCAGTTCCCATTCCGCGCCGTCGCGCACCGCTTCCATGAACGCATCGGGGATCAGCACGCCGTGGTGGAGGTTCAGCGCCTTGCGGTTGAAGTCGCCCGAGGGTTTGCGGATTTCGAGGAACTCCTCGATCTCCGGATGGCTGATGTCGAGATAGCAGGCCGCCGACCCGCGGCGCAGCGACCCCTGCGAAATCGCGAGCGTCAGCGAATCCATCACACGGACGAACGGGATGATGCCGCTGGTCTTGCCGTTGAGGCCGACCGGCTCGCCGATCCCGCGCACGCTGCCCCAATAGGTGCCGATGCCGCCGCCGCGGCTGGCCAGCCACACATTCTCGTTCCAGGTATCGACGATGCCGTTGAGGCTGTCGGGCACCGAATTGAGGAAGCAGGAAATGGGCAGGCCGCGCCCGGTGCCGCCGTTGGACAGGACGGGCGTCGCGGGCATGAACCACAGGCGCGAGATATAGTCATAGATGCGCTGGGCATGCGCGGCATCGTCGGCATAGGCCGATGCGACGCGCACGAACAGGTCCTGAAAGGTCTCACCGGGCAACAGGTAACGGTCGCGCAGCGTTTCCTTGCCGAATTCGGTCAGCAGCGCGTCGCGCGAATGATCGACCTCGACCGGAAAGGGCTGGGCGCGCACCGCCTTGCTGTCCAGACGCACCGCCTCGCCCGCCTTGACGGCGGGCTTGTCGGCCGATTTCTTCGCCTTGGCGGCGGTCGGCTTGGGTTCGGCAACGGCCTGCGTCACGGCATCTTCCACATTGATATTCTCACTCGAATCCTGGCTTTCCCGAAAGTCCATCGTCGCTCGTCCCCTGCCCCGTCCAAATTGCGACTCAGGGGGAAAGGGAGATGTTACCATCAACCGCACCAGAGCGTGAGAACAAAAGAAGTCCGTCCGCCCGTCCCAGGCAAAAGCGGGGCTGTACCGCGACATCATGCCGCAGGCCGTGCTCCACCATCGCTTGGGTTCGTCCCCCTGTGTGACCACAACAGATTGTGTCAGTTCGACCGCAGACGCAATAGCGTAAATGAAAGTTTAGTGACTCGGTTCGTCGCTGATTTGACTCGGTTCGTGGCACCCGTTGCACCGCGCGTCGCGCGCGACGCGCGGACCTTCCTCGGCTTTTCAAAAGGCAAGGGAACGAAGGCGGAACGATAAAAAAAGCCGGTCGCGGATTCATCCACAGGATTCTGCTCGCGCGCGATGCGGGCGCGTCAGTCAGCAACGCGACAGGTGCGCCGCGCCATCATGGCGCGCGCAAAGCGGGAGAGCGACCATGCGGACGATGCTGATCGGGGCGATGCTGACCGCCACCGTGACGGCGGCAACGCCGATGCCGACAATCGCGCAGATCCGCGATCCGGCGGGCAGCAATGCGGGCTGGCCCGCACCGCGTCCGGCGCTGCCCGGCATCGCGCGCGACCTGCATCAGGTCGACCGGTCGATCCGCGCCGCGCGTGATTCAGGCCAGCTTTCGCGCAAGGAGGCCCGCCAGCTGCGCCGCGAAAGCCGGCGCATCGCGGCGCTGGAAGACCGGCTCGCCCGCGACGGGTTGAGCGAGAGCGAGCAGGCCGGGCTGCAAGCGCAGGTCGAGGCACTGCGCAGCATCGCGAGTGCGCGCCGCAAACCCTGACGCGCCACGATCATGCGGGGCAAACCGGCCCGGAAATCGCGTTTTCGGCAATATCGGTCGATCGCGCCCGCGCCACGATTCGCCGCGTCCCATCGCTCGCGCGCGTGTGAAGCGGCGGGGCGGCGGCTGAAACAATCCCGTCACGCCATCCGTTCTTTTGGCAGGTTCATGGTGACATGAGGAGAAGACTGATGAAGACCGTGTTTGCCGCTGCCGCGTTCGGCGTGATGACTGCAATGGCCGCCCCCTGCGATCGCGGGCGATGTGCCGGGCGAAGTCTATGACGACAGCAACAAGCATTATCTCGACTACAAAACCTCGATCAGCGAAGCGAAGCGCGAGTTGAAGGCCGACCTTGCCCGCGCCAATGACGAGGCCGACCGGATCGACGCCTATGCCGAATATGAGGCGGAACTGGCCGATGCCGACCGCGATTTCCGCAAGGAAATGGCCGAACGCGGTGTGGTTGTGCCGCGCGGCGAGGTGCTGATCGAAACCGGCGAAGTGGCGATGTATTCGCCGCGCTGAACATCGAAATCCAACATGATTTGACGGCCCTGACCTGAACGGTCGGGGAGGGCGGAGACAGCCCCGCGCGGACAGCGATCGCGGGTATTGTCTCCGCCCTTTACGTCGTGTGGCTCAGGTCGCGCGATCCCCGCACCACCCCGCGCGCGGACCCCCGGTATAGCGTCGCGCCAGCCCCTCGGCGACCAGCATGTCGCCGACCGCGCGGCCATCGACCGACACGGTGCGCAGCTTGCGACCATAGCGATCATGGTCGCGGCCGACACGGTGCAGCCGCACCGTCCCGCCATTGAGCAGCGTATGCAGCCGCCCCGTCGCCGCCGCGCCCAGTTCGGCCTCGCGCGCGCACCGCGACGGATGGGTTTCCGGCGCGTCGATATCGGCAATGCGTATCTTCACCCCGCCAACCCGAAACGTGTCGCCGTCGATCACGCAATCGCGCCCGCCGCCCTCATGACAAAGGGTGAAGCGCGTCGCGGCCAGCGCGGTTGGCTGCACCTGTGCGCCCGTCTCCACCCGATCATGCTGCACGGGCAATTGCGTCCAGGCGAGTATGGCGATCAGCACCGCCAGCACCATCGCCTTTACCCGCGCGCCACGTCGACCACGCCCCGGGCGGCGCGCGAAAACGCCGCCCTTGCGGTCCCAGTCGCGCCACATCCGGCGACTGCGATGCATATCGCGGGGCGGTTTCATGATGGCACCTCCAACAGCGGCGCCGATGCTAGTCGCGCGCGCTGACCAATTGTTTAACCGAGACGGCCGACGCGGCGCGACCGGCTGTCCGGAACGAGTGCGCCCACAGAAACATCCGTTCCGGATCGACATTCGCGCCATAATCGAGTGGCGCCGGTTATGGCGCGGGCATGACCAACTCCGCGATCGAATTCGTCTGCGACAGCTGCGCCACCCCCAATGTCACACGCGAAGCCTGGGCGGCATGGGATGTCGAGCGGCAGGCATGGCAGCTGGCCGAACTGTTCGACTATGCCTTTTGCCACCAGTGCCACCGGCGCACGCAGTTGATCGAACGCCCCGTCGACGATTGAACCTGGCGCGACCGGACGCCGCTATCGGACATCGCCCACCCCCAATTGCCACAGGATGAAGGCGTTTTCCTCCGCCGCTTCCTTCAGGCTTTCCCACCGGCCGGACTTGCCGCCATGGCCCGCGCCCATATTGGTCTTGAGCACCAGTATATTGTCGTCGGTCTTGGTCGCGCGCAGCTTCGCCGCCCATTTGGCCGGCTCCCAATAAGTCACGCGCGGATCGTTCAGGCCACCGGAGATGAACATCGGCGGATAATCCTGTGCCCGCACATTGTCATAGGGGCTGTACCCGCGGATCAGTTCGAACGCCTGCGGATCGGTGATCGGATTGCCCCATTCGGGCCATTCGCCCGGGGTGAGCGGCAGGCTGTCGTCCAGCATCGTGTTGAGCACATCGACGAACGGCACATCGGCGACCACGGCCGCCCACAAATCGGGGTCGGAATTGACCACCGCGCCCATCAGCTCGCCGCCCGCGCTGCGCCCCGCAATGGCGATGCCGCCCTGGTGCGTGAAGCCCTGTTCGATCAGCCCCCTGGCCACATCCACGAAATCGTTGAAGGTGTTGGCGCGCTTGTCCAGCTTGCCGTCCAGATACCATTGCTGGCCTAGATCGTCGCCACCGCGGATATGCGCGATGGCAAAGGCGACGCCGCGGTCGAGGAACGACATGCGCGCGGTCGAAAACCCGGGCGGGATGGCATAGCCATAGGCGCCATAGGCATAGAGATAGAGCTTGCCCGATCCATCGCGCGGAAAGCCCCTTGGATAGACGATCGAGCACGGCACCTCGCACCCGTCGCGCACAATGATCTTCAGCCGCTGCGTCGCGTATTTCCCTGCGTCATAGCCGGACGGAATTTCCTGGACCTTCAGCGTGTCGAGCGCGCCGGTCGCGACGTCATAATCCTGAACGGTGCCGGGCGTGACCATCGATTCATAACCGATGCGCAGCCGATCGACGCGATATTCGGGATTGTCGCCCAGTGACGCGACATAGCTCGCCTCGGGAAAGGCGATGCGCTTGCCCGCCCCGCCCGCATAGTCGTGGATTTCGATCTGATCGAGCCCGTCCTCGCGCCCCTCGACCACGAAGAAATCGGCAAAGGTCGTCACCCCGGTCATATAGAAGCGGTCGGACGGCGCGATCCGCTCCACCCACTCGCCCGGCGCATCGATGCGCGCCGTGACCAGCCGCCAGTTGGTGTGGGTGTCATTGGTGTGGATATAGAGCGTGCCGTCATGCGCCTCGACATCATATTCGCGCCCGCTTTGACGCGGCGCGACCAGGATCGGGGTGGCGAAGGGATCGTTCGCGGGCAGCAGCCGCACCTCGCTCGTCACATGGTCGCCGGTCGAAATGACGATCCATTCCCGCGACTGGGTCTCGCCGACGCCGACGCGATAGCCCTCGTCATCCTCATGATACAGTTCGACATCCTCGGCCGGATCGCTGCCAAGGCGATGGTAACGGGCATTGTCCGTCCGCCACTGATCGTTGGCGAGGCCATAGAGGAACCCGGCATCGTCGGCGGTCCACACAATGTCGGACAGCAGGCCCGGGATCTCGTCGGGCAAATGCGCGCCCGTTTGCAGATCCTTGACGCGCAGCAGGAACCGCTCCGACCCGTTATCGTCAAACGCATAGGCAAGGTAACGGCCATTGTTCGACACCGAAAAACCGCCGAGCCGGAAATATGCCTTGCCCTTGGCCAGCGCCGGTTCGTCGAGGATCAGCACCGCGTCCCCGCCCGCCACGGGCCTGCGCCACCAGCGGCGATATTCGCCGCCGGTTTCATGGTCGGTCCAGTAAAGCCAGTCGCCGTCGCGCTGCGGCACGGTGGCTTCATCCTCCTTGATCCGCCCGCGCATCTCGGCGAACAGCGTGTCGGCCAGCGGCTTGAGCGGCGCCATCACCGCGTCGAAATAGGCGTTTTCGGCCTCGAGATAAGCGAGCACATCCTGGTCGGTGACGTCGGGATAGCCGGGATCGCGCAGCCACGCCCACGGGTCCTCGATCGTCACGCCATGGCGTTCGAAACGATGCGGGCGGGTCGCGGCGATGGGGGGCGTTACGGGATCGGTCATGCGCGCGGGCTTAGCGAAGCGGCGGCGTTTGGCGAAGCCCCAAAGGGTCGGCGATCGACGATCGCGCGACCGGACGAGCGACCCGCCACGGCGGGCCGCGCGGGGACGGGTCAGTTGACCGTGATCACCCCGCCCATGCCCAGCCGCTTGCCGCGCGTCACGATCACCCGGTCGCCAAGCTTTGTCTGTGCATAGAGCAATTTGGCAAAGGGCAGCGGCACGCCGATACAGCCATGCGTGGCATAACCGTCCTCGACCTCGGACGCATGGATCGCCACCCCGTCCCAGGTCAGCCGCATCATATAGGGCATCGGCGCATTGTAGAGGTTGGACACATGATCCACCTTTTTCTGCAACACCTTGAACACGCCGAGCGGGGTCGGCTTGTCGTCATTGCCGTAAAGGATCGCGGTCGCGCCGATCTCATATCCGTCGCGGAACACCGACATGGTCTGCGCCTGCAAGTCGATGGTGATGACCAGCGGCCCGCTGCGCGGAATTCCCGCCGCGTCCCAATAATAGTCGCCGAAACGGATTGGGCCCGGAATATCCAGGATGCGCTTGACGATCAGCGGGCCGTTATCGGCGGCGCGCGCCTGCACCCCCGCCGGGATCGCCAGCGCAAGCAGCGACAACAGCGCGAAAGCGCGCAATCTGCGGAAAATGCGTTTGAAACCAATGCCGGACATGCCGCCATGATCGACGATTCGGGCGATCATGAAAACCGCCGATTTCCGCGCGTTTCACGCTGGCACAGC